>PACV01000072.1 GCA_002702875.1 Flavobacteriaceae bacterium | reverse complement strand
CTCCTCAACTGGCTTTTCACCCTCTGACTTGACTTCAGTAGCCTCCTCAACTGGCTTTTCATCCTCTGACTTGACTTCAGTAGCCTCCTCAACTGGCTTTTCACCCTCAGACTTGACTTCAGTAGCGTCATCAGCAGCTTCTGAACTATCAACTTTGGGCTGGTCCAAACCTGATTCACTAAGCTTTATTTTTTCTTCTCTTTTTAAACTGTACTCTCTTTCAGACTTAATTTTACTTTCACGTTTTTTATTTTCATCTTCAAGTAAATTTTTGATTTTTTCCTTAATCTTTTTTTCTTTATCTGACAACCAATTCTCAAATTTCTTATCAGCTTGTTCAACTGTTAGTGCTCCTTTTTTTACACCTTTATTTAAATGATGTCTAAGCATAACACCTTTGTATGAAAGGAGGGTTCTTGCAGTATCAGAAGGCTGGGCTCCGTTTTCTAGCCACTTAACAGCTTCATTTACTTTAATATTAACAATCGCTGGATTAACATTAGGATTATAAGTTCCAAGCTTTTCAAGATACCTTCCATCTCTACGAGATCTACTGTCGGCAGCTACTATCCAGTAAAAAGGTCTACCTTTTCTACCGTGTCTTTGAAGTCTAATTCTTACAGGCATATCAAATTAATTTTTTGGTTCTAAACCATTTTTATTAATAGCCGACAAATATAAAGTATTTATTTTAATAACTAAAAGTTTAAATTTAATTTATTATACAAAAAATTTATTTTTTGTCTGTAAATACACTAATTTCGAAGCTCAATAAAAATAACCTTTTAATATGAAGATTACTAGAAAAGATAAAGATTCAGTAAATTCAATTATATCAATATCTATTAATAAAAAAGACTACTCAGAAAAAGTTGAAAACACTTTAAAAAATTATAGAAAAAAAGCTGATATATCTGGTTTTAGAAAAGGTCATATCCCTATGGGATTAATTAAAAGAAAATATCAAGACTCTGTAAGAATTGAAGAGATTAATAAAATCTTACAAGAAAACTTAATTAGTTATTTAAAAAATGAAAAAATTGATATTCTAGGTAATCCATTGCCGATTTTAAAAGATAGCCTTGATTGGGAATCTGAAGAAGTTATATTTGAATTTCAAATTGGTTTAAGTCCAAAAATAAATCTAAAACTTGATTTCAAAAAAAAGTTGACTAAATACAAAATTACCGCTGATAATAAAATGATTAACAATCAAATATCTTATTTACAAAATAAATTCTCAAATATTGAAAAAAAGAATAAAATTGAAAAGGACGAGGAGTTTACTGTAGAGATAACTGATAATATTAATGAAATAAATAAAAGTTTGACACTAAAACTTGATCAACTAAAATCAAAAAAAGTAAAAGATATTTTCTTAACAAAAAAAGAAAACGATTTAATAGAAATTTCAACCAAAAATTTTTTAAAAAATAAAGACGATTACGAACGTTTAATTGGAATTAAATATGAGGAATTAAATAATCTGAATCCAATTTTAAATTTGAAAATAAAAAGTATAATATTAAGAGTACCTGCTAAACTTGATATTAATCTATTTAAAAACATATTTGGAGAGACAGTAAAAAATTTAAAAGACTTCAAATTAAAAATTAGAACAGATTTAGAAAACCAACTTGAGGTTCAGTCAAATCAAAAATTCAATAATGATGTTGAAGCCTACTTAGTTGATAATATTAAATTCAAACTTCCTGACGAATTTTTAATAAAATGGATTAATAGTACAAATGATAAAATCACTAATGAAAATGAAGCAAAAGAGGAGTTTTTGAAATCTGAAAAATCTATTCGCCTTCAGATTATCAAAGGAAACTTAATTGAAATAAATAAAATAAGTGTAAGCAAAGATGAAATAAATATTTTTACAAAAAATATGATTAAAAATCAGATGGCTCAATATGGAAATAATAACCCCGATGAAAATGAGTTAAATGAAATATCCAAACGTGTTTTAGGAAATGAAGATGAAGTTAATAGAATAAATAACGAATTATTAAATAAAAAACTTACAACATTTTACAATAAAAATATTAGTTATAATTTAGTAAAGCTAGGTTATGAGGAATTTTTGAAAATTGCTTATGGTACAAAACAATAAATTTAATTATTAATAGTTAATATAAATATGAAAATGAATTTTAAAAAAGAATTTAAAAAATATGCGACTAAACATCATGGTATTAATTCAATGTACTATGATAAAATAACTAGTAGTCTAACCCCATATATTATTGAAGAAAGACAATTAAATGTTGCTCAAATGGATGTGTTTTCAAGGCTAATGATGGATAGGGTAATGTTTTTAGGTACTGCAATTAATGATCAGGTAGCCAATGTTATTCAAGCACAATTACTTTTTTTACAAAGTGTAGATTCAAAAAGAGATATTCAAATGTATATCAATTCTCCTGGTGGCGGAGTTTACGCGGGTCTAGGCATTTATGACACAATGCAATATATATCTCCGGACGTTGCCACAATTTGCACTGGTGTTGCTGCATCAATGGGGGCAATACTTCTTTGTGCTGGTAAAAATGGAAAAAGATCTGCTTTACCTCACTCAAGAGTTATGATTCATCAACCTTTAGGAGGGGCGCAAGGACAGGCTTCAGATATTGAAATCACTGCTCGAGAAATTTTAAAATTAAAAGATGAGCTTTATAAAATAATATCCAAACACACCAATCAAGACATTAAAAAAGTCACTTCTGATAGTGATAGAGACTATTGGATGAAATCACAAGAAGCAAAGGATTATGGAATGATTGACGAAGTTTTAAAAAAATAAATTATGGATAATGAGAATTTAAATTGTTCTTTTTGTGGTAGGTCAAAACCTGAAACTGATCTATTAATTGCAGGCTTAGATGCACATATTTGTGATAATTGTATAAATCAAGCTCATGGCATTTTAATTCAAGAAAATGATAAAGAAAATAAGCATAAAATTGATTTAGATTTTGAACTAAAAAATCCACGTCAAATAAAAAATTTTCTCGACCAGTATGTTATAGGTCAAGAAAATGCAAAAAAAATAATATCAGTAGCAGTATATAATCACTACAAAAGGGTACTTAATACTAATCCAAATTCAGATGTTGAAATTCAAAAAAGTAATATAATTCTTGTTGGAGAAACTGGAACAGGAAAAACATTACTTGCTCAAACAATTTCTAAAATGTTAAAAGTTCCCTTAGCGATTGTTGATGCAACTATACTAACAGAGGCTGGTTACGTTGGAGAGGATGTTGAAAGTATTTTAACTCGGCTTCTTCAATCTGCAGATTATGATGTTAGTAAAGCTGAAAAGGGTATTGTTTTCATAGATGAAATAGATAAAATAGCAAGAAAAAGTGACAATCCCTCTATAACTAGAGATGTTTCAGGAGAAGGAGTTCAACAGGCTCTTCTAAAATTATTAGAGGGAACTATTGTAAATGTTCCACCAAAAGGTGGAAGAAAACACCCTGACCAAAAATTTATTGAAGTAAATACTTCTAATATTTTATTTATTGCTGGTGGTGCATTTGATGGAATTAATAAAGAAATAAATAAAAGGCTTAATTTGAATGAAATAGGATATAAGAGTAAAAAGAATTTTAAACCCAATGAAATTAATTTAATTAAATATATTACTCCAAAAGATTTAAGAACATTTGGATTAATACCTGAGATTATTGGAAGACTTCCTGTATTGAGTCACATGAATTCACTTGATAAAGAAACTTTAAAATTAATTTTAACAGAACCAAAAAATGCAATTTTAAAACAATACACAAAATTATTTGAAATGGATTCAATAGATTTGACTTTTACCTCTGGTGCAATCGACTATATTGTTGAAAAGGCTTTAGATTATAATCTTGGAGCAAGAGGACTCAGATCACTTTGCGAATCAATCTTGACTGATGCAATGTTTAATCTACCAGGAAGTGACGAGAGTGAGTTGAAAGTTACCAAATCATATGCTGAGCATAAGCTAAACAAAATACAAATTACAAATCTAAAAGCAGTTTCCTAAAAAATAATTTCCTTGATTTTCTTCATTAAATTTCTATCATTTGATAATCGAGGTATTTTATGTTGACCTCCTAATTTATTATTATTTGCCAACCACTTATAAAAAGAATTTTTTGGAGCCAAAGTCAAAGTAGGAGCTGTCATTGTAGTATTATTGTTTCTTTTAGCCTCATAATCAGAATTTTCATTTTTTAAATATTCATCTAAATCATTTATAAATAAATTTAAATTCTTGGGGGGATCTTCAAATTCAATTAACCATTCATGTGAACCTTTCTTATTTGAGGTCATATATATAGGTGCAACGGTATAATCAATTATTTTTACACTATGTTTTTTAGCAGCATTTGCTATTGCATTGTCAGTGTTATGAATCATGACCTCTTCACCAAATGCATTAATATAATTCTTTACTCTTCCACTAATAATTATTCTATAGGGGTCTAAATTTTTAAAAACAATAACATCTCCAATTTTATATCTCCATAACCCACCATTTGTTGTTATTACTAAGGCATATTTGACATTCAACTCAACATCAGAAAGTTGTATGATATTATCCTGCTCGATCCCATCTTTATCAATTGGTATGAACTCATAGAAAATTCCATAATCCAACATTAATAACAACCCATCTTTGGTTTCATTTTGATCTTGTATTGCAAAAAACCCCTCTGATGCATTGTAAATTTCATAATAATTTATCTTTTTATTGGGAAAGAATTCATTAAAATGATTTTTGTAGGGATTATAATTGATTCCACCATGAAAATAAACTTCAATTTCTGGCCAAATTTCAAAAACTGATTTTTTTCCAGATTTTTCTAAAATTTTATTTAACAATACAGTCATCCATGAAGGAATTCCGGCTAGACTAGTAACATTTTGATTAATAGTTTCATCAATAATAGCTTTCAACTTATACTCCCACTCAGGTATTAAAGAAGTTTTTTGACTTGGTGTACTACTAAATTCTGCCCATAATGGAAGGTTGTCAATAATTATAGCAGATAAATCCCCAAAATAAGTATTTCCACTTTGATACAATTCTTGACTACCACCTAACCTTAAACACTTTCCATTTAAAAGCTTTGAATTAGGGTTATTATTATAATATAATGATAACATATCTTTACCACCTTTATAATGACATTCTTCTAGGGCCTCATAGCTTAAAGGAATAAATTTACTTTTCGAATTTGAAGTACCACTCGACTTTGCAAACCACTTTATTGGAGTGGGCCATAAAATATTATTAACGCCGTTTCTGCACATTTTAATTGTATTTTCTAAATCCTCATAAGTTATGATTGGAATTCTATTTCTAAAATCTTTATAATTTTTTATAGAATAAAAATCAAATCTTTTACCCATTTCGGTATTTTTTGCAAAATCAATTAATTGATATAATAATTCTGATTGAACCTCAATTGGATATTTTTTAAAAAGATCAATCTGATGTATCCTTTTTTTTAAAAACCAAGATGCAATGGAATTAAATAATGGTATTGGCATTTAATTATTATATTTAAATGATAAGCAAATTTAAATAAAAATGATAAAAGGAGTTTTAACAAAAATGTTAACTCAATTTAGAAACGAAATTAAGTATTTTTTAGATTTTGAAAATGAATTTTTAATTCTAAATCAATTGATAAATAAAAAAATTGAAATAGATTTAATTGGATTTCAATGTTTAAATTGTAAATCTGATTCTGAAATTTTCAGACAAGGATTTTGTAAAAAGTGTTTTTTTGAAATACCTAAAGCAGGTGATTGGATTATGAAACCTGAACTTAGTAAGGCTCATTTAAATATTGAAGATAGAGATTTAGAATACGAAAAAAAAATTCAATTACAACCCCATTGTATTTATTTAGCCTTATCCAGTCACATAAAAGTTGGTGTTACCAGAAAATCGCAAATACCATTCAGGTGGATTGACCAAGGAGCACACGAAGCTGTTGTTATAGCGACTGTTCCTAATAGATACTTATCGGGAATGGGAGAAGTTGCATTAAAAAATTCTTTTTCAGATAAAACTAATTGGCGGAAAATGCTTCAAAATGAATATGAAAAAGTTGATTGGTATAAAATGATTGAAACTGCAAAAAAATCTTTTCCAAATGAATTGAAAAATTTTTTTGAATCAAATGTAAATTCCCCCCTAAAAATTAATTATCCTGTTTTAAAATACCCTACAAAAGTTAAAACTTTAAATCTTAAAAAAGAGAAAAGTTATAAAGGTATTTTAAAAGGTATTAAAGGACAATATTTGATTTTTGATGATCAAACAGTTTTTAATATTAGATCTAATGAAGGATTAGTAGTGAATTTTAAAATTCATTAGATGATCCTTCTAGTAATTTAAAAATACCTTTTAACTCTTTTTTAGATAGATGCCTATACTTACCAACTTCCAAGTCTAATCTAATATTCATTATTCTAACTCGTCTTAGGCTTGTGACTCTAAAATTTAAGTATTCGCACATTCTTCTAATCTGTCTATTTAAACCTTGGGTTAAAATAATTCTGAATTTTTTTTTATGAATTTGTTTAATAAAACACGGATCTGTAACAGTTCCTAAAATCGGTATACCTTTTTGCATTTGATCAATGAAACTTTTAGTTATTGTTCGGCTTACTTCAACAATATATTCTTTTTCATTTTTATTTTTTGATCTTAAAATTTTATTAACAATATTTCCATCATTTGTCAAAAAAATCAAACCCTCACTATTTTTATCTAACCTTCCAATAGGATAAATTCTTAGTGGATAATTAATATAATCGATAATATTATTTTTTTCAACTCTAACATCAGTTGTGCAAACAATTCCAATGGGTTTATTAAATGCTAGATATACTAGTTTTTCTTCTTTCTTTATAACTTTATTATCAACTCTAATTTCTGAATCTACTGAAACTTTAGTACCTAAACTAACTAAATTATTATTTGCTTTTACTCTGCCTTGTTTAATTAAATTATCGGCCTCTCTTCTTGAACAATAACCTATTTCACTTAAATATTTATTAATTCGAATATTAGTCTTATTCATTATCAATATTAATTTCCTCGTTAATTTTTAGATCAAATTTTTTTCTAAAAATTCCAACGAGGATGTATAAAAATGGCGTGTCAAATGCAGCAACTAATATTTTAAAAATAAAAGCAGAAAAAACAAGTCCAACAAATTGTGACCAATCAAGTATTTGAAAAATTGTCAAGAAAAATATTACTGAAAAAGAATCAATAAACTGTGAGGTAAATGTTGAAAAATTATTTCTTAGCCATAAATGTTTTCCTTTTGTTAAATTTTTCCAAAAGTGATAAATTCTAATATCAATTAATTGAGCAAGTAAGTAAGAAATCATTGAAGCCAAAACTGCTAATGGAGAGTTTGAAAAAACATTATTAAAAGTTTTGTCATCGACAGGTGAATTTTCAATTGCAGGGACATAATTAGAAACTAACAATATGGAAATAGAAAAAATGGAGGCGAAAATTCCAACAAGGACAACTTCGTTTGCTTTTTTCTTGCCATATATTTCTGATATTAAATCGGTTATTAAAAAAGTGATCGGATATGGTAAGATTCCTACTGATAATTCAAATAACTTTACACCAAAAATATCAATATCAAAAGGATACCAGTAAAAAAACTTTTGAAAAATTAAATTAGAAACTACAAGTGAGGTTATAAATAAAGCAGCTAATAATAAGAAAATTTTACGTGCTAGGCCTATCTTTTCTTTTGTCATTTATTTAATTTCAATGTAAAAAGGTATTTCTGTTCTTAAACTAATTTTTTGTTGATTATTTAAAAAATGGTCAAAAAATAATTTGGTTTTTTTATCTAATTTATCGTTAAAAAGGGATATTCCTATACTAAACAAATTTTCAATATCAGGCTTAAACTCAGGATAATAAATTAAATTATATTCATCGATGTTTGACAATTTTGCCGCGTGAGATATTGCATCACTAAGATTTCCAAAATCATCAGCTAATTTTTTTTCTATTGCGCTTGAAGCAGACCAAACTCTTCCTTGAGCAATTTTTTCAACATTGATCATTGAAATGTTTCTACCATCTGAGACTTTTTCTTTAAAAGTATAATATATCTTTTCAACACTTGACAAAACTGAACTTTTATAACCTGGAGTAATTTTTTCATAAATACTGTACCCTAAAGAGTTTGAATGGGTTTGAACTTTTTGAGAATTAACTCCAATTGATTTAGAAAACTTTGAAATATTAGGTAACATGGCAAATACACCAATTGATCCTGTTAGAGTCAATGGGTTTACGTAAATTTTATCAGCATTTGCTGCAACATAATAACCACCTGAGGCAGCAATGTTACCCATTGATACAACAACTGGTTTTTTTAATTTGGCATTTTCAATTGCATTCCACATGATATCGGAACTAATTGCATTTCCTCCAGGAGAATTTATTCTAAGAACAATAGATTTAACCCTTGGGTCATTAACTGACTTATCAATTGATTCAATAAAAGTTTTATGACTGATTGAGCTATCTAATCCCTCTGCTCCATAAACTATGTTACCTTGAACATATATAACAGCGACTAAATCTCTGACACCTTTTTTTCTTAAATTATTATATCTCATTAGTCTTTGAGGATTAACAAAATCTATTTTATCTAATGAGTCTAAATCTAATTTATTTTTAAGAAAATCCTCATATTCATTTTCATACAAAGTACCATCCAGAATGCCGTCTTTTATTGCTATTTTTGTATTTGAAGCAGATAATTCATTAGCTACAGAATCTATTTTGCTTAAACTTATTGATCTAGAAATAGAAATATCATTTGAAATTATCTCCCAGAAATCATCTAATAATTCTTTAATTTGATCTTGATTGTTTTTACTCATTTTGTTTTCAAGAAACGGCTCAACAGCACTTTTATATTTTCCGCTTCTTACGATTTCCATTTTAAAACCATATTTATCTTGAAAATCTTTATAATACAAAACTTCAGATGCAAGCCCTTTAAATTCTATTAAACCCAGATCATGTAAAAAAATTGAATCGGATACAGATGAAAGATAGTATCCCTTTTGTGTATAGAGATCAGAGTAACTATAAATAAATTTTCCATTTTTTTTGAAATCTAAAAGTTCATCTCTTAAAGTTTTGATTTGCGCCCATCCCATCAAAGGAAAACCTGATTTTAAATTAATACCTATAATTAAATCATCATTTTTAGCAACTTTAATAGAATTTAATATAGTATTAAAATCAACTATATCATCTGACAAACCAAGGGCTTGTTCCAATCCATATATTTTTGGAGGATTTTCAATTATTATTTTGTTTAAATCTAAATTTAGAATTGATTCTTTTTCAATAGGTTTTTGATATTGAGAGTCAAAATCATCAATAGAGGCTATTGTACTTGTTATCCCAATTATAAAGAATAAAATTATAAGAAACCCTATAATAAATCCTATTGCTGACGATAAAATATTTTTTAAAAAATTCATTTTTATATTTGCAAATATAGACTTTTGTAAAATTTTTAAAGAATATTTAAAGTACTTAAATTTAAAATTGAATACAATCTACTTATCAATCGGCAGTAATTTAAAAAACAGATTTGCATTTTTAAAAAAATCAATAAATCTGATTGAAAAAAAAATTTCAAAAATATATTTAATTTCAAAAATTTATGAAAGTGATTCATGGGGCTATAAATCTAATAAGTATTTAAATTTATGTGTATGTATTAAATCAAAACTTGAACCTAGAAAGATTCTTAAAGCAATAAATTTAATTGAAAAGTCTCTTGGAGGAAATGAAAGAAATTATAAAGGCAACGATCAATACGGAGACAGGACTATAGATATTGATATTTTATTTTATGGAAATAAAATTATAAATGAAAGAAGTTTAAAAATCCCTCATCCAAAGATTGAAAAAAGAAGATTTGTTTTGAAACCATTAAATGACATTGCACCTAACTTTAAACATCCAATAACAAAAACAAAAGTTTTTAACCTTTTAAATAATTGCTCAGATAATCTCCCAGTTATTTATTACAAAAAAAAAATATTTAAAGAAAAATTTAAATTTATTGCAATTGAGGGAAATATTGGGTCTGGAAAAACATCATTATCAAACATGTTGTCAAAAGAAATAAATTATAAAAAATTATTAGAGGATTTTTATAATAATAAATATCTAAAAAAATTCTATAAAAATAAATCGAAATATGCTTTAGATTTAGAATTAAGTTTTTCTAAACAAAGATTCAAGATTTTTAACAAAATAAACTTAAATTATTATCAAGAGAATTTCATATCAGATTATTCAATTTACAAATCTTTAATTTTTTCAAGAATAAATTTAGATTCAAAAAAATTAAAAAGCTTTGAACTTGATTTCGAGAAAAAAAATTTGTCAATAATAAAACCTGACTTAATCATATATTTAGATCAAAAAATTGAAAATTTAATAATGAATATTAAAAAAAGAAATAGAGATTTTGAAAAAAGTATATCAAAAGAATACTTATATAGCATTAAAAAAAGTTATCAAAATTTTCTTGACAATAATTCAGATATTAATATAATTAAAATTGATAATTCAGAACTTGATTTTGTCAATAATAAGGATGATTTTAAAAAAATATTAGATACTATTTACCCTTATATTTAGTATAAAAATCCCAACTTATTATTCCACTACAGATTGAAATATTTAGCGAATGTTTTGTTCCAAACTGAGGAATTTCAATCACTCCATCAACAATATTTAATATCTCTTGAGAAATTCCTTTTATTTCATTTCCAAAAACAAAAACATATTTAAAGCCCTTTTCAACACTAAAATCAATCAAATTTGTTGAGTTTAATGTTTGTTCAACAGCAAAGATTTTAAAGCCATTTTCTCTTAATTTTAAAATTAACTCATAAGAAGAATTGAAATACTCCCAGTCAACAGAGTCTGTAGATCCTAAAGCTGCTTTATTTATACTTTTATGCGGAGGAACACCAGTAATACCACATAAATAAATTTTTTCTACCAAAAAGGCATCTGAATTTCTAAAAACTGAACCAACATTATGTAAACTTCTTATATTATCAAGTATAAAAATCAATGGATTTTTTTTAGATTTTTTAAAATCATCAATATTTTTTCTGTTTAAATCTTCATTTTTTAATTTATCAAACATTGCTCTAAATTTTTGATGAAAAGACTAATATTTTTTTAATTTTAAAAATACTTAAATTAGTAATAAACTTAAATTTTTTTTTTTGCAAACAGATTCTAAAGATACCCCGTTAATGAAGCAATATAAAGAAATCAAGATTAAATATCCTGATTCAATATTATTATTTCGTGTTGGGGATTTTTATGAAACATTTGGGGAGGATGCAATTAAAACCTCGGAAATACTCAATATAATTTTAACAAAAAAAGGGATTGGAAGTATAAGTGAGGTTGAATTAGCAGGATTTCCATATCACTCCCTAAATAATCATCTTCCAAAACTTGTTAAAGCTGGTTGTAGAGTTGCAATATGTGACCAACTTGAAGATCCGAAATCAACAAAAAAAATTGTAAAAAGGGGAGTCACAGAACTTGTTACTCCTGGTTTAGCAATTATTGATAGTGTTTTAGATAAAAAGAAAAATAATTATATATCTTCAATTTACAATTATAAAAAAGACCTTTGGGGAATATCTTTTCTTGATCTTTCTACGGGAGATTTTCACACTGACCAGGTTTTTTTTAATGAACTAATTCACCTTTTAAATAAATATAATCCAAATGAGATTTTAGTATCAAAAAAAGATAAATCTATTTTTGAGCTGAAATTTGGTAACAAATTTCATGCATATTACATTGAGGATTGGATTTATGAATATGAATTTTGTAGAGATAAAATACTAAGTCAGTTTAATTTAAAAAATCTAAAAGGATTTGGTATTGAAAATTTAAATTCAAGTATAATCTCCTCAGGTGTCATTTTGCATTATTTGTCTGAGACACACAATGAAAAAATAAATCATATTAATTCAATAAAAAAAATTAATTCTTCAAATTATTTAACCATAGATAATTTTACATCAAGAAATTTGGAAATTTTCAATACTTTAAATTCAGAGGGTAAGTCTTTATTGGATACAATAGATAAAACTTTAACCCCAATGGGTTCAAGATTATTTAGAAATTGGTTGTCATTTCCAGAAAAAAATTTAAATGAGATTTGTTATAGAAATTCTATTGTTGAATTTTTTATAAATGATATTGAAAAAGGAGAGGACCTATTAGATGAGCTTAAAGATGTAATTGACATTGAAAGAGCTATTTCAAAAATATCTACAATAAAAATAAGTCCTAGAGAACTTGTTCAATTAAAAAAATCCTTAGAAATAATTAATCGTATAGTTGTATTACTATCCAAAATAGATTTCCATAACATCAAAAAACTTTATAGTGAATTTGAAAATTTAAATGCTTTAATTGACATAATATCTAAGACCATAAATGATGACGCTCCAGTAAATTTAGCTAAAGGGAATTATATAAATCAAAATTTTTCAAAGGAACTTGACGACCTGAAATCATCTGTTTACAATAACAAAAAAAATCTTGAGAAAATGCAAGAAGAGGAAATACTTAAGACAGGTATTTCATCTTTAAAAATTTCTTTTAATAATATATTTGGATACTATATTGAAGTTAGAAATACACATAAGGATAAAGTACCTTCAGATTGGATAAGAAAACAAACTTTAGTTGGTTCTGAAAGATATATTAATAGTGATTTAAAAAAATACGAATCGAAAATATTAGGAGCTGAAGAAAAAATAAAACTTATTGAAAATCAAATTTATTTGGAATTACTAAAAAATATTCAATCCTTTTTAGTTCCATTAAAAAAACAGTCATATTTGATTTCAAAATTAGACTGCCTCTTAAGTTTTTTTGTCATATCAAAAGAAAATAAATATAGTTGTCCAAAATTTAATAATTCAAAAAAAATCGAAATAATCAACGGTAGGCATCCTGTTATTGAGGCTTTTTTACCAATAGGTGAGAATTACATACCAAATGACATATATCTTGATGATACAACTCAACAAATTATAATAATAACTGGACCCAATATGTCTGGTAAATCAGCAATTATAAGACAAACAGCAATTATATCTCTTATGGCACAAATTGGATGTTTTGTTCCAGCTGAATCTGCAAACTTATGTATTTTAGACAACATATTTTCTAGAGTTGGCGCCAGCGATAATATTTCTGCTGGAGAGTCAACATTCATGGTTGAAATGAATGAATCTGCATCAATATTGAATAACATTACTGAAAACAGCCTCGTTCTCCTTGATGAAATAGGTAGAGGAACAAGCACATATGATGGGATTTCAATAGCATGGTCAATTGCACAATATTTACATGAAAATAAAAACAAACCTAAGACATTATTTGCAACACATTATCATGAGCTAAATGAAATGTCAAAGAGTTTTGAAAGGATTAAAAATTTTAATGTATCAATTAAGGAATTAAAGGATGATATTATTTTTTTAAGAAAACTTAAAGAAGGAGGAACTGCTCATAGTTTTGGTATTCATGTAGCAAAAATGGCTGGAATGCCAAATGAGGTCATAAAAAACGCTGAAAAAAAATTAAAATTTTTAGAAAGTTCAAATATCAAAAAAAGTAGAACTATTGCAATAGATGAGGAAATTAATCAAACAAAAATTGAATTCTCCCCAGAAAATAGTAATTATTCTGAAGTAATTGATAACATAAAAAAATTAGATTTAAACTCCTTATCTCCAATAGATGCACTATTGAGTTTAAATGAAATTAAAAAAAAATTAAAATCGTAGTTGAATTTTAATAATTTAATGAGACAATATATTTTTTTATTTTAAATTTGCTAGCCCATGCGAAAGTAGCTCAGGGGTAGAGCATCACCTTGCCAAGGTGAGGGTCGCGGGTTCAAATCCCGTCTTTCGCTCTAATGCTCGGGTGGTGGAATTGGTAGACACGTTGGACTTAAAATCCAATGACCATTGCGGTCGTGCGGGTTCAAGTCCCGCCCCGAGTACTTAACGGGAGATAGTCGTAAGATTGTCTCTCGTTTTTGTTTTTATATAACTATAATCTAGTATTAATTATGTTGTTAAATGCAGACCCAAATGTATAAGTTAAACCAAGTCTAAATTCATTATAAAAGTCAGTTGCAATGCTTCTTTGTTGTAAAAGTAAGTCCTCAATAGATGCTTGTCCAGCTGCTAAATTAATTTGATCCCTTATAAATCTAATTTCAGCTCCAAGTCTCAAAGAAAAACCTTCAAAAATTCTAATATTAAGATAGTTATCAAATGTCAATCTATTTTTTGAATTATCATGAAGATATGTGAAAAATGAAAATCTGCTGTAAATATCTCCCCAATTTTGTCTGTAACGAGTTTTAAATGCAAATGAATGTGTTCCGAGAAATTCATCGTTTTTTCCATAAATAGTTTTTGATTGGTAATTGTTTTTTCTGTAACCAATTTTGTATTCAAGAACCATTTCTCTTCTAACTACATCTTTGTAAGGGAAAATACTATATTCAATTGCGGGTGAGAAATTATTTGAAAATTTAATATTTTCATAAGAGTCCTCGCTTAAACCATAAAAAATTCCTGTAGACCAATGGTCAGAAATACTTCTTACAATTTTACCATAAGCTCCTTTATATACTCTAGAACTTTTAAAATTATTAGTTTCACTTAAAAATTCTTCAATTCTTTTAAAGAATCTTAATGTTGTTTCAATCCTCCAATCTTCTGTGTACCTATTAACTTCAAATCTTCCATTAAAATCATTTACCTTTCTACTGGACTCTTTCTCATAATATCCACTTGCTGATATTTCAAAAATCCAATTTTTCCATTTGTCGACAATTAAACTGTCNNNATCAGANATNTTACTCTCAGGTTTAGTAATTGAAATATTTAAATCATTAATGTCAGTTGTTTTAACAAGATATTTNAATATTCCTGTTTGAATTTTATCCTTTAANCCTGACCTTATCTCATCATTAGTCATTTTTGGATGACTCTCGAAACTNAGTTGATNATCNATACCAATAAATTTCTTTTTACCAATAAAATAAATTGAGTATTTACCCCTATTTCCATTTGGATCACCATAAACCTCTAATATAATATTAGCATCCTCTTGGTCTCTAACGTAATCAATATAGTTAATTTGATCTCTTATGTAATTACTATCACAAGAGCATTTTAAAAATAATTTAATTGAATTGTTTTGACTATATAAAGAAGTCAATGTAATAAAAAAGAGGAAAAAAAGGCTTTTTAAGCTATGGTTCATTCCCTATTTATATATGTTATAATTCTTTTTTATCCATAAAATAATCATCCATTTTAATATCGTCTAATCCCTCATTATCAAAAGGATTTTCAATAAAATCTTGAATATTATATAGTGCAACTAGTACAAAACTTATTAAAATACACAAGACATAAATAAGCACATTATGTTGCATATCTGAAACATTGGTGTCACCAAGTATACCTGGAACATATATGAAAGGAAATATGTAAATAAATAATAGACAATAAGCTCTTAAAGATTTAGGTGTATTATGATTTTTTAATGAGGATAGATTTTCAATACATCTACTTAATTCTTGTTTAGTTTGCATGATTCCCCTATATAAATTTTCATCAAAATTACTCTTTAAAA
The DNA here is from genome assembly GCA_002702875.1 of Flavobacteriaceae bacterium. GTDB lineage: Bacteria > Bacteroidota > Bacteroidia > Flavobacteriales > Flavobacteriaceae > TMED220. The sequence continues at coordinate 90,451 of PACV01000072.1, read as the reverse complement.
TTATGTCGTGAAGAGCTGCTAACTTAATTCTTATATCATTGATACCAATTCCCTTATCTTTTTTACTTAAATATTTTACATTCATATTTGAAATATCAATTAATAAAGCTTTTAAATCTAATCTTTCACTGTCTTTCATTTTTTTTAAAGAGTAAAAATATTCCATTATACCGACTAAATTCGATCTGACTTCAGAAAAATATCTTAAAGCAGACTGTCTTTTTTGAAAAGCACTTGTAATACAAAAAACTAGCGGAAATACTATAGCAATACTGATAATATTATAGTCATTTTTTAGATAAAAATTATATGTTAGACAGAGGTAATAAGTAATTGAAGTTAGAACAAAAACTATGAGAACCCTAAAATTAAAAACAGTAGTAAAATTTTTCATATTATTTTAAACAAAAAATCACCCGAATATATAAAAATTTGGATGATTTTTTTAAACTTAGATTGTTAAAATTTAAGTTGGTAACTTAAATCCATTATTATATTTTGGAGTAATAAGATCGTTAGCCTCAGTATCATCTCCAAAATTTTGTTTTTCTTTATCCCAGAAAATTTTTCTACCTACTTTGTAAGAAATATTTCCCATATGAGCATTTATACAAGCAATACTTCCACTATCAATTCCGCAATTAAGAGATTCAGGAGTATTGTTTCTAATAGCATCAATAAAGTTTTTTGTGTGATAACCAAGACCGCTTCCTCTTGCCTTAGTGTAAGCAATAGGTTGAATTTTCTTTGGTTTTTTATGCCTTGGCAGATTATTTTGATAATCCAACTCAGGACGTACTTGCCATCCACCTCTATCAATAACTAAAGTTCCATCATTACCGATAAATGCAATCCCCTCATCTTGTCCATAATTTCCACTATCAATCCCAACTGCATTTTCCCAAAGCATTGTCCAATTTTCATACTGAAATAAAGTTTGTAATGTATCTGGTGTTTCAGTATCTTGATCTGGGTATCCAAATCTTCCTCCACTTGCAACAACAGACAAAGGCTCTCTAACTTTCATACCAAATAATGCAATATCAATTTCATGAACTCCCCAATCAGTCATTAATCCACCAGCATAATCCCAATACCATCTGAAATTAAAATGAAATCTGTTTGTGTTAAACGGCCTTGATGGAGCTGGACCTAACCAACTTTTATAATCTACACCTTTTGGGACAGGAGAATCAGGGAGAGGATCCAACATTCCGTACCAACCTTGATAAGCCCAAACTCTAACCATTCGAATCTGACCTAACTTTCCAGACCAAAGATAATCTAAAGCATCTCTATAATGAGGTGAACTCCTTTGCCACTGCCCAACTTGAATAAGATATTTACTGTGTTCTTTAGCTTTGTCTAACATTATCATTGACTCTTTTACAGAGTTTGAAATAGGCTTTTCACAATAAATATGTTTGCCAGCCTCAAGTGCATGAACCAACATTAAGCAGTGCCAATGATCAGGTGTACCTATAACAACAGCATCAACATCTTTATTTTCTAATAACTTTCTATAATCCTTATAAACTTTTGGTTTTTTACCAGTTAATTTTTTTAAATCACTTGATCTCTGCTCTAAAACTCTATCATCAACATCACATATAGCAATGCAATCAGTTCCATCATGACTTAAAATTGACCTCATATCAGACCAACCCATACCTTTGCATCCAATTACACCAAATTTAATTCTATCATTAGCACCAACAATTTTACTATAAGGTTTAATTGACGAATTAGCAAAAGAGGATGTTATAATACCTCCAGTAATAAGCCCTGTATTTCTTAAAAATTTTCTTCTCGACTTCATATTCATTAATTTATAATTTTCTCATCCAAATATTTCTAAATTCAACTGGATTACCATGATCTTGTATGTATAGGTTTTTTTTAGTGTTTTTACCCATGTATCCAGAAATTTCATTTTTGCCAATCTTTGGCATACCTATATACTCAGTAGTTCCAAGAATCTCAACATTATTTTGAACTAATATGCCATTATGAAATACTGTAAATCTTCCTCTTTTAGTCATGATACCAATTTTATCAAATTCTGGTTCAGTAAAAATAATATCATACGTCTGCCATTCTCCAGGAGGTTTGGAAGCATTTACTAGTGGAGCATATTGCTTATATATTGATGCAGCCTGGCCATTTGAGTATGTTCTATTATTATAGCTATCTAAAATTTGGACCTCATATCTTCTTTGAAAGATAATTCCACTGTTACCTCTTCCTTGACCTTTTCCCTCCATTTTAGTTGGAGTCCTCCATTCAATATGCAACTGAATTGATCCATGCTCATCAATTGTCTCAATACCCCCGTTTCTTGTTACTGTCATAGATCCGTTGTCATTAATAATCCAAGAGGCTTCTCCACCTCCCCTGGCATTTCTCCATTTTGACAAATCACTTCCGTCAAAAAGGACAATAGCATCGCTTGGTGGTAAATTATCTTGAGCGGGAGTAACAACTACTGGCTCCGGTTCCCAATACTCTGTCGCTTCAGGTTTTGGTTTCTCCTGACCTAATAGTAATACAGTCCCTAAAAAATAAAAAATGTATTTCATTATTGTGTTTTTTTGCATACTAAATATAGTAATTTATTTCTTTATTAAGTAACTAAAGTCATTGTTTGAAATGATTAGTAATTCTGTAGATCCGACTTCAATAATTTTTCTTGTATTTAATTGATTTGGAAGATTTAAAATCTCAAACTCATCAAACTTAAGATTCTCCTTTATTTTATATTTTCCACCAACATTTGAATTATTTTTACCTAATTCATTTACATAATTATTATAGTTTCCAACAAAATAGAGAGTCTTTTGATTATTGCCAGTAATTAATATGTCCTGAATTGGACTTAATTGTGCCTCTTTTGGTAAAGGAATTTGATGGAGTGAATCTTTAATATTTAAAAAAATCATTGACCTTAATTCCTGAATTTTTTTGTATTCAACAAGGCTGTCTCTACTAATTTCAAATAAATCATAAAAAGATTTTACTTCTGAAAAAGATTTATAATTAGTAAATTTCTTTTTAAGCTCGGGTATCTGTTTATCTAACTTATCCTTTGAAGCAAATGGAACAAAGTTTCCTAAAAAATTATAAAAAATAATAGGGTCTAATCTTCCATTATTATCGAAATCTTTAATAAATACCTCGATAGGACTATCCTTACTTGCCTTAAACTTTAAATTTTCTCCAGCATTTCCTATAATTAAATCATCTTTCCCGTTATTGTCTATATCGTGGATCGTTATAGAATTCCACATTCCACTAGTATTTTTTAAACCATAATTGTTAGTTTCATTTTTAAAAGTTTCATTTCCCTGGTTAATTAAAATTGTTACTGGCATCCAATCTCCAACAATAACAAGATCTAAAAATTTATCTTGATTAATATCTATCCACTTAGCGTCTGTTACCATTCCAATTCTAAATTTCTCCAATATTCCAAAGCCACCTCTTTTATTATTAAGTAAAATAAAACTGAATGGAGACAAGCCATATGACCCTGGAATTGACCTAGATCCTAAAAAAATATCATCAAAACCGTCATTATTAAAATCAGATACAGCTATTGCTCCCCCGTTATAAGCTGGTAATCTAACTGGATACTTTGAAAAATTTGCCTTACCATCATTAATATATATTCTATCTGAAAGTCTTAAATCAGATTCTAGAAATTCAGAACCTCCAGAGACGACATATAAATCTAGATCTCCATCATTATCGAAATCGATTTCTGAGGCATCAACGTCCTCGAACATTAAATCTTTTTTAAATATTGGTATATCTTTTAATTTGAACTCCCCTTTTGAGTTTGCTATGTATATCTTACCACTTTGATCAGTTGCCCCACCAATATATAAATCGTCAAAATTATCACCATTAAAGTCTGCTTTTACCAAAGCGGGTCCTTCAGTAGATAGTAACTCTGGAATTAAAATCTCTCTGTCATAATCAAAAGTACTGTTTTCAATATGTATGTCGAATTTTTCAGGATCACTAACAATATCTTTTCTAAATTCTTTTTTTACTATTGATTTTTTTTTCTTGATTGTGGTTAATTGGTTTATTGGAATGTTAAAATTAGTTTGAGTTGAACCATCAGGCCATATTACACTAAGTGAATCAACCTTTGAATTACTCTCAATTCCAAAGTTAATTTTGTAAGACGAGGAAGATTGAAATCCTTTGACTGGATTTAATTGTTTAGTTAATTTTTTATCTTTTAAATATAAGTTAACCTTAGCCCCAATTGAACTATAATTATTATCATTATTTGATAAAATAATTTGAACAGAATTATTTTTTCCATCTGTTAAATTTTCTAAAATAAAAACCTCTTGATTTATATTATTTATAACTAAATCAATGTCTCCGTCATTGTCTAAATCACTATAGGCTGCACCATTTGAATATGATTTTTCCATACCTACACTTTTCGATTCTTTTTTAAAATTTAAATTGCCTTGATTACGAAAAATTATATTTGGAATCATTAGTGTTGGCATTTTATCTATAAGTTTTTTATATAAATCATTATTATTTGAAGTCTCAAAAGATCTATAATCGATATTACTAGCATAATTTATATAATCTAGATCATTAGGTCTTTTGAATATACCGTTAGTTATAAATATATCATTCATTCCATCATTATCTAAGTCCTCCAACAAAACTGACCAACTCCAGTCAGTAGCATATGTTTCAGTATATAAAGCAATATCTGAAAACTTTGAATTTCCTCTATTTAAATGGAAATTATTTCTGGCATACTGGTCACCATACCCAAAGCTATTTTTTATTTTATACACTTGATCAGAATCCTCTCCTCCTGATTTCAAAAAAACGTCGTTATAGAATGGCATCATATCTAGAGTAAATATGTCATACAACATGTCATTATTCATATCTGCAATATCTACTCCCATGGTAAAACGTGAATTGTTTGATAAATATTCTTGACCTGATTCCTTGAATGTTTTATTTTTTTGATTGATATAAACATAATCGTTTTCATGAAAATCATTCCCTACATAGATATCAGTCCAACCATCATTATTTATATCAGCAGTAGTAATTGCCAATCCATATCCAAGAAAACTACTAAAAATACCAACATCAGCAGTTACATCAACGAATCTTCCTTCTTTTTCATTTAATCTATTTTCAAAAAATTTATCCCCAGCTAACGAGTCATTCTCAAATCTTTTAGATGAATCAGTGTAATTTCTTGGGGTGTGAATATTGTGATTTAATAAATACATGTCTAAATCACCATCTCTATCATAATCAAAAAATGCAGCTTGAGTTGAAAAACCTGAGAAGTCTAATCCAAACTTTTTTGATAATTCTCTAAATGTTCCATCTCTTTGATTTATGTACAATAAATTATGCGAATCTAGTGTTTTAAATTTACCTACTTTTGATACATAAATATCCAACCATCCGTCTCCATTAACGTCAGCCATAGATACACCAGTTGACCAAGAAGATTGATTTTCAATTCCTAAATTGTTAGAAATATTTTTAAATTTTAAATCACCTAGATTAAGATATAATTGATCAGGTTTTTGATTTGCAGTCAAATAAATATCATCTAAACCATCGTTATTTATATCACCCAAAGCAACACCTCCACCATTGTAAAAATATAAATACTCCACAATATTCATTTCACTGTTGTCAACTAGATCGTTGGAAAAATTAACACCTGAATATACTGAGTCAACTTTATTGTAGAGGTTACTGAAATTTACATCACTTTTTTCTTTACAACTAGAAAAAAAAATTAATATAATAAGTACTTTAAAAAAATTAAAATTCATATTTAATTAATTCTTTGTTATTTCTGATAACATATAATTCACTTTCATTGTTTATAATTTCTCGAATCTCACCTTTAATAAAAAAACCCTTACCGTCTTCATGGAATTTGAATTTATTATTACCCAAGTTTTCAATATAAACTCCATAAGTAGAATCATACCTTCCCATTTCAGGTTTAACTCCAAATAAATTTCCTCCCATTAAAACATCTAGATCACCATCTTTATCAAAATCATATGGAAGGATTGCCATAGTTGGAGAAAACTGGACTTCCTTTGGTAACTTAATCCTTTCAAATTTAAATTCTCCCTTATTTATAAACATTGACGTTTCAAGCTCATTAACAGACTTTATAATACTATTACTTATTAATTCGGGAGTAAATATTTTTTGAATATCTGAGTTTTTAAAAGATTCATAATTAGGGAATTTTTTTGTTAAAACCCTCATTTGATTAATTAGATCGTGTCTTAAAGAATATGGATAATCTTTTCCATTTTCAGCTCTAAATGTTAAAATTGGGTCAAGCCTACCATTATTGTCAAAATCATTCATGTATATACTTATTGGTTTATCATTTGAAGCTCTAAAACGAGAATTAGTTCCATGATTAGCAACTACTAAATCAACTAAACCATCATTATTAAAATCTCCAACCTCTAGTTTACTCCACCACCCCTTAATTTCAGAAAGATTATTATTCTCAATTCTTTTTAAGACCCCCTTGTTATTTTTAAAAATTTCAATACCCATAAATTCTCCAACTATGATTAATTCATCATATCCATCGTCGTCTAAATCAAAAAACTTTGCGTCAGTGATCATCCCAATATCTCTGGCTCCAATTAAATTTTTGTCTGTTGAATTCACAAAATTTGCGTTTCCTTCATTTAGAAATAAAAAGCCTGAACCTGGCATACCATATTTTGATGGAATCAATCTTTCTCCAATAAAAAAATCTTTGTTTCCGTCTTTGTCTACGTCTGAAACAGCAATAGCCCCTGTGCTGACATTTAATCCATCAAAATTAAATTTGGAAATAGTGTAACTTCCTTTTCCATTATTAATGTACAATCGGTCTCTAAAATCAGGTGAGTTATCAGAAAATTCAATACCACCACTTCCTACAATTAAATCAAGGTCTCCGTCATTATCAGCGTCAAAAAAAATACTTTCAGAATCTTCAGAAATTTTTGCCTCTTCAAAAATTGACATTTTTTTTATTTTCTTTCCAGTTCTAAGATTATAAATTGAAGCAGAAATACCTTTAGAACCTCCTAAAAATATTTCTTTATCACCGTCATTATCTATGTCAGCAATTGAAGAAGTCGGTCCCTCTGTACTGCACATATGAAACATAAGTCTATTTTTATGAAAATCAACAAATGTATTTTCTTCGTGTTTTACTGATTTAATTACTTTAGATTTTTTAAAAATTGGGGATTTAGATTTTTTTTCTTTTAAAAAATCAAATGATGCATCATTCTCACTTAAACTAATTGTCTGATTTGGAATAATATCATTCAAAAATGTTTTTTTACCTGAGGGCCACAAAACTTCTATATTTACAGGATTATTATTTGGTAGTCCAAAGTTTGGTCTAAAATCAATACTTGACTGAAATCCTCTTGCGGGTTGATGCTCAAGATAGAAAGTCTGATGACCAGAATAAATAGTAATTTGAGTTCCAATTGCATCTATATTTTTGCCAGTCCCTTTAAGTATAAATTTTAAATAGTTACCTGACCCAATATCCATTGTTTGGTTTTCATAAACAAAAGACTTCATATTTGCATTATTCACAATTAAATCTAAATCACCGTCATTGTCTAAATCTCCATATGCTGAACCATTTGAGAAACTTGGCAATTCAAGTCCTGTTGAGCTGTCCCTTTTAAAATTTAAATTTCCGGTGTTAATGTAGGCATGATTCTCAACTTTATTAGATGGAATTAAATCAACAAGTTTTTTGTAATTAACTTTATTGTTTGTTACAATCGATTTAACTACCTCCTCATTAGATATATATCTTAAATAATCCTGATTTGTTAAATCCTTGTATATTCCATTTGCAATGAATAGATCTTTTAAGCCATCATTGTTCATGTCAAAAAATAGTGCACCCCAACTCCAGTCTGATGCCTCAACACCACTAAATCTTCCGATTTCACTGAAACTATCATTCCTATTATTGAGTTGAAGTACATTTCTAGTGTATTGATGATAATATCCATTTTTGACATTATAACTATATTTATTCCAATCTTCAAATGTTGTAACAGTTTTTAATCTATCATAATCATAAGGAAGCATTTCAGTTACAAACAAATCGTTATACCCGTCATTGTTTATATCAGCTGCGTCTGCTCCCATTGAAGCGCCACTAATTGACTGAATTTGATCTGTTAATACTTCACTAAAAGTCTTGTCCTTATTATTAATATATAGGTAATCTCTTTCAAAAAAATCATTTGATACAAAAATATCTTCCCAACCATCTTTATTAAAATCAGCTACGGTTACACCAAGTCCAAAACCTATAACACTACCATATATACCAGCTTTCTCACTAACATCAAAAAACTTTCCATCTATATTTTCCAATAACTTATCGCCACCTAAAATATCTCTAATAGGTCTTTCGTTTTTTTTAAGATTAAAAGATTCAATTGATTGATAAGAATTATTTAAAAGATATACATCTAAATCACCGTCTTTGTCGTAATCGAAGAATGAAGAATGAGTTGAAAACCCCAAATCATCCAAATTGAAATCTGAAGCTTTTTCTGTAAAAGTTCCATCACCATTATTGATAAAAAACTCATTTTGTTTATTATCTCCCTTTATATCTCCTGAATTACAAACATATATATCCAAAAATCCATCAGCATTTATGTCTATCATAGTCACTCCAGTAGACCAAGCCTTTTCACCTTCAACCCTAGCCTCTTTAGAAATGTCTTTAAAAGTCATATTACCCATGTTTTTATATAACTTATTTGGACCTAAATTATTAGTCATGTAAACATCCAATAAACCGTCGTTGTCAATGTCTCCAATTGAAACTCCACCTCCGTTATAAAAATTTCTGTACTTGTATACATTAAAATCTTCATCAAATGGAAGATTATTTTCAAAATTTATACCTGATTCTTGGGGGTCAAGCAACTTAAATAATTTTTGTTCTTCAGTTTTTGAACAAGCTGATATCAAAATTAAAAACAGAAAAAAATAAATTTTATTTATCATTATTATTTACTTTAATTTTTCAACTTCAGCAATTACTTCATGATCCTCCAGAAAATAGACCTTGAATTGTCTATCTCCATCAATTTTATAAAAGATACTTGATTTTTTATTATTAATATCATTGGGAGCCTCTAAAAAATCATTTCCCTTATACCATTTTTTAATAGTATCCAACACCTTGATTATCAATTTATCTGAAAATAATTCTTTATTCCAAGGAGCCCAACCTTGATGAGAAAATTTAATAGTCAACTTATCAAGTCTTTTTTTATCATTAAAGCGAGGGAAAAAGTCCATATTTATATCACCAACTTTTTTTTCTAATTCATTCAACTTTAAAGGATATCTAACTGATCCATACTCACCATCTGTTTGACTTATTATTCCTTTTTTATTTAATTCCCAAATTTTATCAAGATAATCTTCATTTCTTTCCCCAAACTTTAAGTTTAAAAAAAGGGAATCGTTTTTGACATTTTTTTTCAGCTCACTTCTAACCAACTTTTTATATTCAGATTGCTCACAATTTGTAAGAATCAGAACTAATATTATACAAATACTAATTAATCTCATTAAATTCTAATTTGCCGTTATTAATAGCGCTAACAAGTATTTTCTTTTTTCTTTTTTCAAGAATTGCAAAATTACGAATTTGTCCATCAATTCCAAGTGTGTTAACTTTTTTAAATGAGTATTTATTACCAATTTTTTTACCGTAAATAATTAAACCCTTTGATGCATCATGTCTTCCAAACTGTGGCTTAACATTAAATTGATTACCGCCAAGAAAAATATCTTTAGCATTATCATTATCCACGTCACTAATCTTAATTGAATAAATTGGTGTGTATTGAGCCTCAATTGGTAAGTTCTCTTTTTTATAAATACCATCCTCATTATACAAAATTATAGACTCAGTAATATCAATATTAAATATTAAAGATTGATTTAGTTTTTCATTTTCAAAAAGATCATTAATTGTTGCGCTAGAATAATTTTCAAATCTTACAAACTTTTTTTTAAGGGATGGTAATTGGGAGATTAACTCATTTCTGTCAACAATTGGATAAAACTTGTTATCAATTTTGTGACAAATAATTTGTTCTATTGTACCGTTGTTGTCAAAATCACTAACATACATTCTATCTCCCTTTTTAAAATATGAATTTTGTCCAAGATTTCCTGCAACAATATCGACATCTCCATCATCATCTATATCAACAAGATCTACAGATTTCCAAAAACCTCTGGTGTTAGTAACCCCGTATTTATCGGTTTCATCTTTAAATACTCCTTTATTATTTATAAAAATTTTAATATTCATCCATTCACCAACAACAACAATATCATCCCAACCATCATTATTAATATCACCAGATTTAACATCAGTTATCATGCCAATGTTTAAAAAAACGTCCTGATCTTGAATTTTATATCCATCATTAGAACTATTATACATTAAATAACCACTTCCAGGTAAACCATAATTTCTCGTCTTTGTTCTTTGTCCAACAAATAGATCTTGCAGACCATCATTATTAAAATCTGAATGTGTTACCGATGAACTATTTACAAAAAAATCTTTTGGTAAAATATTATCATTATACTTAAAATTACCTTTACCATCATTTATGTATATCCTATCTTTTAATGCAATATCATTATTTGAAAACGCTCTACCACCACTACATACATATAAATCTTTGTCACTGTCACCATCTGCATCGAAAAAAATTGAAGCAACATCTTCAGAATTTCTATTTTTAGAAAATACTAAAGAGTCAACTATATATTTGTTGTCATGTGAAATAAATATTTTGGAATTTTGAAATTTTGCACCTCCAACAAAAAAATCATCTATCCCATCATTATTTACATCTGATAGTGAAAGTGCAGGACCTTCATTACTAATCATTTCAGGTATGAGCCTATCAATATTAAAATCAATGAATTTATTTTCTTTATGATTAAAATTAATAATCTTATCTGATCTTTTTATTTCATCCTCCAAATTCTCATTTTCTTTAACTGATTTTGTAATTAAAGGCTCTGAATAATTATAAGTTTGATTTGAATTGAGACCTTTAATAATTGATCTTGAACTATTAGGCCATGTTATTTCAATTGAATCTATAATTTTTGTATTTCCCACACCAAGATGAATTGGTCCATTGATAGAGCTTTGAAAACCCTTTGAAATGTGATTATCATAAGTTATTGGTTTCTTATCAATATATGCTATAATTTTTGAACCAAGTGCTCTTGTATTTTTAGAATCTGAAAGTAAATTGATTTTTAAACTTCTGTTTTTTAAGGTATCTAAATTGTTTTCATAAATATAAAATGGCATATTCACATTATTTACTACAAGATCAAGGTCTCCGTCATTATCAAAATCTGCATAAGCACTGCCATTACTAAAAGTTTCATGGTCTAAACCCCAATTATTAGATACGAATTCGAAATTAAAATCACCTTTATTTTTATACATGTGATTTACAACAGGTTTTGAAGGCATTAAATCAATAAGACCTTTAATTGAAAATGTTTTATTATTTACAATACTTTTAATTTTTTCATCATTTGCTGTAAATGTTAAATAATCTCTATCAAGTAAATCTTTATAAATACCATTTGAAATAAAAATGTCTTTGAGGCCATCATTGTCTGCATCAAAAAAAAGAGAAGCCCAACTCCATTCAGTACTAGAAATTCCAGATAATCTTCCAACCTCAAAAAAACCATCTTTTCCCATATTTCTCTGTAAAGTGTTTCTTGGAAACTGATGAAAATATCCTTTGGAGAGCGCTTTTGAATATTTATCCCAAGATTCAAAAATTGTTTTGGTTCTTTTTCGTTCAATTGATTTTGGCAACATCTCAGTGACAAAAAGATCAGGTAATAAATCATTATTTAAATCTCCTACGTCAGCTCCCATAGATCCCATAGAAATTGACTTGAAATTTTCCTCTAATTTTTCATTAAATCCTCCATTTTTGTTATTTAAATACAAATAATCTCTCTCAAAAAAATCATTAGACACATAAATATCATCCCAGCTGTCGCCATTAAAGTCAGATATAGTAATACCTAAACCAAAACCAATTTCTGATGTATAAATTCCTACCTCATCTGATTTATCTACGAAAATTCCATTTTCATTTACTAAAAATTTATTTCCCTCTTTACTCGGTATATTTCTTTGATCTTCAATCAAGTCATATCCACCCACAGATCTTATGGAATTACTCAATAAATAACAATCTAAATCTCCATCTTTGTCGAAGTCAAAAAAAGATGCATGGACAGATAAACCTGTAAAATCCAAACCGTATTCTTTGGATCTCTCAGAAAAGGTTAAATCTCCATTGTTAATAAATAGCTCATTATGTCTTTTCTTACCACTTGGCTTACCAGATTTACAAACATAGATATCTAGTAGTCCATCTCCATTAATATCAACTAATGCTGAACCGGTAGACCAAACATTTTCACAAGCTACACCAGCTTGATTTGTTATATCACGAAATTTAAAATTTCCTAAATTTAGATATAACTTATTTGGAACAATATTTCCAGTAATATATATATCAATAAGACCATCATTGTTTATGTCTCCAACCGAAACTCCAGCACCATTATAAAAGTTCCTATAGGTGTAGGGATTAAAATCCTCAGTATAATCTAATGTATTTTCAAATTTAATCCCAGTATCATCTCGCAAAACAAAAAGCTTGTTCTCTTTTTTACAGGAACCAACTAACAATAATAGCAGATATGACAAAAAAAAGTACCTCACAATTTAAGATATAAATTAAAAAAGGGTTGATTCATAAGAATCAACCCCTTTAAAAAAATTCAAATTAAACTATTAGTATCCCGCGTTTTGACTTAGGCTACCGTTAGCAGCTTGTATTTGTGCTTGTGGAATTGGGAATAAGTTTTTATTCGCATCTCCAACTGATCCACCCTTGGCACCAGTTTTCTCCCACCAAGCTTCAGTAAATTTATCCCAACGAACTAAGTTAGTTCTTCTGTGTGATTCTTGATAAAACTCTCTACCACTTTCCTCAGAAAATTTTTGCGCATCTAATGTCGCAAATGGAGCAACATTTGCTCTTGATCTGATTTGATTCACATCAGCTAAACCTTGGCTCCAATCACCAGCAGCCATTGATCTACCTTCAGCTCTATTCATATACATTTCAGCTAAACGAATAATTGGGAAATCGTTATCCATTGAGTTTTGTTGGAATTGCTTATGTCTAAATTTAAACATTCTAACACCACTCTGTCTCCAAGAATCAGGCTCTAATTCGTTGATGTAAGGAGAATAATTTAGTTCAAGAGTACCATGAACACCCTCTCCATCAGCAGCAACAGCTTCAGCTGTAGCTTTGTCATCATAAGCCCAATCAACTAATTGTTTTCCAGTATAACTTTTTTGGTTACCTGAAAGGAACCATCCTCTACGAGCATCACCAGCTTCATACCTTCTATAAAAGTCTTCCATAGTTTGGTATCCATTCCATGGTTGAGCAGCTAAGTTGAAAGTATTTTGACTTGGTTGGTGTAAACTCATCTGAGCAAAGTTCATTCCACCTTTACCAGCGTCGTTCTCAAAATCAACTGACCAAATAATCTCTGGATTATCTTGATTATTTGGAGCACCAATAGTTAGAACTCCGCTAATTGTATCAGGATCACCTAAACTAGGGTCTAATCTCTTACTTATGTTAGCAAGTGAATAATTAGCATCATTTACTAATATGTAAGGTCCATTTGTAATTACCCAATCAGCAGCATTTGCAGCTTCAGTCCACATCGCCGTTCCATTGTTTCCTGTGTAAGGAGCTGGAGATGTATAAACTTTAGCATTTAAATATACTCTTGAGAGTAAACCCATTGCACCATACTGGTTAATTCTATATTTTTTGTCAGTAGTATTTAAATCACTACCAGATAAATCAATAGTACCAGCTTTGATATCAGCACGTGTAGTACCTAAAGCAGCTAATATTTCACTTTCTACAAAATCAAAAACTTCACTTCTAGAAGACTGTGCAGGATCTGCAGAAGATTCAGTTACAATCTTAACACCTCCAAACATGTCCATAAGTCTCCAGTAGAAAAATGCTCTTAAAACTCTCAATTGAGCTTTTTCATTAGCAGTCAGAGTTGTACCAAGTACGTTATTAATTTCATTAATAGCGTTGTACTGACTATTCCAAGCATTACTTGTAGGTCCATGAGCAGCACTCACAGTATGTCTATGAGTTACAACCCAAACACCACCATCATACCAGTCACCACCTTTTACCCCAACTAACATTTCGTCAGTAGAGACACTTTGCATTGACCAGTAGTTACTATGGCCGGCAGTTCCGCTTCTAAGTTTATCAAACGGTCCAGCGATAGCATCACTTGTTCTTTGACTAGAACCATCAGTTTCAGCTGAAGAGTACAAAGGACCTCCACCACCTCCGGCAGCAGCACTAAAACTCTCAGTAAACTGACTTTCCAGTTCCTCTTCTAAATCACAAGCTGTAAAAAACACAAGTGATAAAGACATCAATGTAATTTTAATAAAATTCTTCATAATCAATTTATTTTTTAATTAAAAGTTAATGTTTAGTCCTAGAGTAAAACTTCTAGAATCAAAGTAATTGTTTCTTCTATCAATACCAGGAGCAAGAATGTTACCAGTATTAGATAGTGAACCACCACCAGCATCGTATCCTCCGTCAACAATAGATGGTGTTGGATCAGCACCAGTATAATCAGTTATTACAAATGCATTTCTTACGTTCAGAGAAACTGAAGCAGAAGAAATTGTATTACCTGCAATACCTAAATCATATGATACAGTTAAATTTGCAAGCTTGAAATAGTCAGCTTTTTCAACATAAAGCGAACTAAATGCAGCAGCTTTCAAATTATCGTCAGCATACTTTGTATTTATAAAATTGTAAGCAAACTGGCTTCCAATTCTTGGTTCAAAGAATGCTCTCCAAGTATTAACTAAGCTGTGGCCTAGCGCAGCTTGGAAAAATGCATTTACTTGTATTCTACCTAGATTTACGTTATTATTAAAACCTATCTCTAAAGTAGGAATACCATCACCTAACTTAGTGAAATCTCCAAGTGGATCTAATGCCTTATCTTGACCAGCAATGATTTGGCCATCTCCATTAACATCCTTGAATTTAGGCTTACCAGTAGCAGCATCTACACCGTCATAAACAGGACCCCAAATAGTACCCAATGCATATCCTTCTTTTACAAGAACCATATTTGTTGAGTTTTGTCCAGGAGAACCTAAATTTCCAGTTGTAATACCCTCTTTGGTAGTATACTTATCAATTGTAGATTGATTAGATGATAATACTAAACTAGGAGTCCACTGATCATTTACTTCATAGCTTAAAGATAATTCAAAACCTTCAGCACTTATGTCACCAGCATTTTCAAATCTTCTGTTAAATCCATAAACAGCAGCATCGACCTCAGTTTCACTAATAAAGTCAGTAATTTTTCTTGTATAAATATCAAAAGTAGCGTCAAGTGGTCCGTTTCTATACTCAACACCGAAGTTAATCTCAGTTTTTTCTTCCCATTTTAGATCAGGGTTAGCTGCTCTAGCTTGAGTAGTTGCCTGAGTTGCATTACTAAAGGTGAATATTTTTTGAGATAAACCATTTTGAGATGGTAAGTTACCTGTAGTACCATAACCAACTCTTACTTTTAATTTATCAAAACTTGTTCCTAAATACTTATTAAGGTCTACACCAACACCAGCTGATGGAAATACACCCCAATAATTTTCTTTACCAAGTTTGTTAGAACCTTCTCTTCTAACACCAGCATTAACATAAATACCATTGTCAATAACTAAGTTAACTCTACCAAAACCAGCAATAAGTTTACTAGTTGGAGCTTTAAAGCTACTAAGTCCAATTCTGTTACCTGTTAGTAAGTCTTCAGAACTGCCAAGGCTAAATGACCAATCAATTGCTTCGTTAGGGAAATCTCCAGCGTCGATTCCTTTAGAGAAGAAATTACTTTGGTAGTAATCGTAACCTGCAGTTACTGTAAGATCAATACCACTTAATTGTTTAGCAAAAGTACCATAAACTTGATAGTTTTCATATGAATTTTCAAAATCGTTAAAACTAACTCTACCAGGTCTATCACCTAAGTTTGCTTGAGTATTGTAATCATAAACTGATCTAGATGTTCTGTTTTCAGCACTTGATCTAAAATTAGCAGCAGAAGCGTAAATTGTAAGGTCATCAGTAAGTGCGTAATCTAAATTGAATCCATATTCAAACTCATTTTTATCTTGTTTGTAAACCCCTTGTTCTTGTATTGCAACAGGGTTAAAACTTCTAAATAATCCAAGTGTCTGGAAGTATCCTCCAGATCTTCTTATTTGCTCTTCAGTAAAATAATCCTGAATTTGTTGTGGAGCATCCTTGAAAAGTATAGGAGCTGTTGGATTAAATATATTAGCGAATTCTAATACAGAAGGGTTACCTAAGTCAGCTTGTCTTCTAGTATAAGATGTATTAATACCAACTGTAAGTTTGTCATTTAAAGCTTTAGTTTGAATATTAGCTCTAAAATTAGCTTGAGTAAATCCAGTTCTTTTAACAACACCTTCAACATCTCTTAGGTTAGCAGATACTCTAAAAGTAGTATTGTCAAAACCACCTGCAGCAGAGATATTGTGAATTGAGCTAGCAGCTTGACGAGTTACCTCATCAGCATAGTTAGCAACATTTCCTCCAAGGTCAGCACCTCCAAAGGCTCTAAACTCAGCAGGTGTCATAATTTTAATTTGGTTCATCTTTTCAGAAACACCATATTGTCCATTATAACTTAATTTAACTCTACCTTGTGAACCTTTTTTGGTAGTTACAATGATTACACCACTTGATCCTCTAGATCCATAAATCGCAGCAGCTGAACCATCTTTCAAAACGTTGATAGTTTCAATATCATTAGGATCTACGTTATCAATAGAAGATCCTGGAACACCGTCGATTACAAATAAAGGAGAAGTATTATCACCGAAAGAAGTTATACCTCTTAAACGGATTGTTGAACCCGCATTTGGGTTACCACCTTTACTATAAATACTAAGACCTGCAACTTTACCTTCTAGAAGGCCTGCAGTAGTATTAATAGGTCCTTTGTTAAATTCATCAGCTGTAATTTTTGTAACAGCAGAAGTAATTTCTTTTTCCTTTTGAGAACCATAACCAGTGATTACAACCTCTTCAAGCTCATTATCAGCTTGTAAATTAACTGTAATCTGATCATTGTCTCCAACACTCACTTCTTGAGAGGAAAAACCAACAAAAGAAACTACAAGCACATCAGATGAGCTAGCTTCTATTGAGAAATTTCCATCGAAATCAGTTGTTGTACCATTATTTGTCCCCTTGACAATAACAGTTGCTCCCGGTAAGGGACCATCTTCACTAGAAACTGTACCTGATATAGTTTGTGCGATAACAGCATGCGCAAACAAAACAAAAACAGCCAATAGGAAGTTCTTAAATTTCATTAGATTTTTCATAAAATGATATAATTAATCGTTCTTATTTAATTTGATTCTTTGTTAAGTTGTCTAATATATAACAATTTGTTAACATATGACAAATAAAATTGTCAAATTCTTTATTTCATATAGTATTTTTTCTTAAATATGTATTTTAAAATATACTTTAATGAGAAATCTGCAATGAATTTAAAAGTACTTCGGGTGGGAATCGAACCCACACTCTTAAAAAGAACTGGATTTTGAATCCAGCGCGTCTACCAGTTCCGCCACCGAAGCAATAAATCACTAAATTAAAAAATTATATAACTAATAATTGATTGACCTAAATAAATTTATAAATTTGCAGTGTCTTAAAACAATAATGTGTCACCAGAGGCCAAAATCTTTAGCTGCAATCAAAGTTTAGTTCTAGCAAATAAAATTTCTAAATCTTATGGAATTGCTCTTGGTAAAGTGGCATTTTCAAGATATAGCGATGGTGAGTTTCAGCCCTCTTTCGAAGAGTCTGTAAGGGGAGCCCGACTATTTATTATAGGATCCACTCATCAACCCTCAGATAATCTCATGGAACTTCTTCTCATGCTAGATGCTGCTAAAAGAGCTTCAGCAAGGCATATTACAGCTGTAATTCCTTACTTTGGTTGGGCAAGACAAGATAGAAAAGACAAGCCTAGAGTTCCAATAGGTTCAAAGATGATTGCAAAATTAATTGAGGCTGCTGGTGCAACTAGAATTATAACCATGGATTTACATGCTGACCAAATCCAAGGTTTTTTTGAAAAACCTGTTGACCACTTATTTGCATCTACAATTTTTGTCCCTCACATTAAAAAAATGAATTTGGACAATTTAACTATTGCTTCTCCAGATATGGGAGGTTCCAAAAGGGCATATGCATACTCAAAATTTTTAAAATCAGATGTTGTTGTTTGTTACAAACAAAGGCTAAAAGCAAATGTTATTTCAAACATGGAATTAATAGGGAATGTTGAAAACAAAAATGTTGTTTTAGTTGACGATATGGTTGACACAGCAGGCACACTTGTTCAAGCGGCAAATTTGATGCTAGAAAAAGGAGCTTTATCAGTTCGAGCAATTTGTACACACGCCATATTTTCAAAAAATGCAATTGACAAAATTGAAAAATCAAAACTTAAAGAATTAATTGTGACAGATTCAATTAATCACTCAATTACTAGAAATTCTAAAATAAAAGTTTTAAGTTGCGCCGATTTATTTGCAAGTACTATGTATAATGTAAATAACAACAAATCAATTAGTTCAAAATTTATAGTTTAAATTATTATGAAATCATTAACAATCAACGGATTAAAAAGAGAAAGCGTTGGGAAAAAACACACTAAAGCCCTGCGTAATGCTGAGTCAGTTCCTTGTGTATTGTATGGGAAAAACCCTCCTTTACATTTCAGTGCTAAAGAACTTGATTTTAGAAAATTAGTATATACCTCAAAAGCATACACAGTTAAACTTAACGTTAACAATAACTCTTTTGATGCAATTATTCAAGACATTCAATTTCACCCTGTTTCTGGAAAAATACTCCACATAGACTTTTATGAGTTGACCGAGAATAAAGAAATTTCAATTAGTATACCTGTTGAAATAAAAGGGTCCGCTCCAGGAGTTTTGATAAGCGGAGGTGTTCTAATTATTAACAAAAGAAAATTGAAAGTCAAAGCCCTACCTAAAAATTTACCAGATTCTATTATTGTAGATATATCAAATCTTGAGCTTGGACAAAAAATATACACAGTAGATTTAAAACATGACGATTATAGTTTTTTGCACTCTGAAAACACAGTTATATGTCAAGTTAAAACTTCTAGAGCATCATTAATGCCTGAAATTGAAGAAGCTGAAACTGATTCTGCTGAAACTGATGAAAGTAAAGAAGGAGCTAAAGATACTCCTGCTGAAGAAAATAAGGACACTTCAAAAGAGAATGAAAATAAAGAGTCAGATCAAAAGTAACCTTTTCATTTTGATGTAAATGAAAAGTTTTTTTTCGTCAATTTTTAATAATAATTCAAATTTGAACAATTATTTAGTTGTCGGTTTAGGAAACTATGGTAATAATTTTATCAATACAAGGCACAATATTGGTTTTAAAGTACTAGAGGATTTTACTAAAAAAGCCAAAATAAAATTTAAAAAAAAAAGATATGTTGAGTTAGCAGAAAAATCTTTTTATGATAAGAGAATTATTTTAATAAAACCTACTTCATATATCAATTTATCGGGCAAGCCAGTTTTATATTGGAAAAAAAAGGAAAAAATTTCATTAAAAAATATTTTGATTGTATCAGATGACTACAATTTGCCTCTAGGTAAGATTCGATTTAAACCTAAAGGAAGCAGTGGGGGACACAACGGTTTAAAAGATATTTCCAATAAATTGCAAACTGATGATTTTGCAAGATTAAGAATTGGTATTGGATATCCAGAAAATAGTCTTGACCCATCAAATTTTGTATTAGGTAAGTTCAAAAAAAATGAAATCCTCTCGATTAAGAATTTATTTCCATTAATTTATGATTCCATTTTGTGTTTTGTAAGTGAAGGAATTGACTCTACAATGAATAAATTCAATTAAATTAATCAGTTAGTTGTAAATTCATAAATAGTTGAAAAAGATTTGTTACCCTTTGAATCAACTGTCACTACTTGCCAAAAATATGTCTGATTGTTATTTAATTGAATTTTAACAGATGTGGCCGAAATATTTTTAATGGTTTTATCCAAATTATCAATAGCAAAACCATAATTTAAAGAATAATTCACAATATCGTTATCAACATCATAACCCTCCCATTTAAATTCAATTTGGTTATCTAATAAGTTAACTTTTGAATTATTTTGTGGTTGAACTAACCTGGCTGAATAGGGTAAATAATTTAAATCCACCTGCTTTTCTAAGAAGAATAACCATGTATCACTCTTAATTTTACTACCTAATGAATTTGATATAGAGTTTACCCACCAATTATAAGAAAATCCATTTTTAATTGATGCTTGAAAATTTGTAAAATTTGTTTTGTATGTTTTAATTTCTTCAGTTGTAATATTTTTAATAACCAACTCATATGAATCAGTATAATTAGAATTCTTCCATACAAAATTTATGTTTGATGTTGAATTTATAGTATCATTAATTTGAATACATGTGTCATAATTTATGGGATATAATAGTACAGTCTTTTCAGGTTGAAAAACTTTTTCTTTTGAACAACAGACAAAAAGTGTAAAAATTAATAACAAAATATTTCTCATTTCTTAACAAATTTTATATTCTCAAGATTTGATTCAGAAATCAGTCTCAAAAAATAAGTACTTGGAGCTAAATCTTCAACATCTAATTCAATTTTTAAACCATTATTGTTGTTAAAAAATTTATTTTTTAGAATGTTTCCATTCATATCAAAAATGATAATTCTTAGCTCAATATTATTTTCACCAGGATATATAACTAATTTATCTTCAACTGGATTCGGACTAATTAGGGATTTTTTGCTTATATAAATATTTTCAGTAAAAATTTCATTACAAGAATTTGGTGAGATAACCTCAATATGATTAAAGCCTTTTCTTAATTTAAATGTCTCATAAGATTTGTTTGAATTAAAAATTAAATCATTAATTTTTATTTTATAAATGTCAGAGCCAGTCATGTTTAAACTAATTGTTTCTTTATCATAATTAATTTTAGAAACTACTTCTAATTCTGTTGGTTGATCAATTATTGTACTGTAACATCTCTTAAAATCTGGATAATTTGAACTAGTAATGCAAATTGTATAATCTCCACTTGGTAAGTTCTCAATTTGAATGCTGTTGTCACTAAAATTGTAAGATTTATTGAATCCAGTATCAGATGATATTTCAACTGAATAATTTTCTTTAATTTTTGATATTATTTGAATTGATCCATTGTTTTTGTCGTAGCAAGATTCATCTTTTTTAATTATTTTAAAATTGTCATAGTTATAGATATCACATACATCACCAATTCCATTTGAATTTGAATCTAACTGGTTTGGGTTACTAACATTTGGACAGTTGTCAACTTCATTTGGAATTTTATCATTATCGTCGTCATCAATAATTTCACCTGAAACACAAATTTCAATCCCATATGAAATAATTTCTCCGGTATCATCTATCTCACTGTCTTCTACGATTAGTAGCCAATTTCCGTATGATTCGTCTCCAATAAATTTACTTAAACTCTCAACTGGTTTAAAAATCCCAGTAAAAGGAGGTGAGGATTCTGATACAAAAAAATCGGCATTATCGTCAAAAGTTGTATTTATGTAATTTTTTTTATCTCCACCTTGTTTTTGAGACAAAAGAACTCTTTCACCGCTAGGGGACTCTAAATAAATTGTTAAATCAGACAAATATGTATGATTAATTGACAAATTAACATTTATGTCCTGAACTTTTTCGTTAAAGGGAACTAAAATTTTTGAGACGGTGATTCCATTATTAAACTGACCTGCATCATTTAGTTGTTTAGGAACCTCAGTTGATTTAATATTTCTACAAGAAGTTTTTTTTGTCGAAAAACTAAAAATATCACTAAATGTACTTGTTGAGCAAAAGTTAATTGACCTCACTCGCCAATAGTATGTTGATTCACTACTTAAATTGTTTATTGTTAACTCAGATTTATTTGTTTTTTTATCAATTATTAAATTATCAAATTCAGTATTGGTTGATACTTGAACTTGAAAATCATCAACATTCTCATCTGATTTCCAAATTAAATTTGTCGAAAGTAAATCAATTGTTGAATTATTGATAGGACTAATATTTTCTGGTTTTTTTTGTTCAGTATTTCTCTTTTTTAATTTAAAATAGTTTGTATTAGAGGAGGAGGAGGATTCACCCAAAATAGAAAACTCATAATCTTCATATGCTAATTTATCTAAGCCTTTTAGTTCTATACTAACTTTTGAATCATTTAACGATGTATTAGTTGGTGTAATTTCATACTGAACTGAGTTTGATGGATCATTTAATGTAAAATTTACACTCTCATTAAATTCATTGTGAATTAAAAAATCAAAATTTACAATTATATTATCTAAGTTACAGATTTGATATTCAACATTATCAAATGAAAACGAAAAGTCCCTTAATTCAATTTCAAAATTAACTTTGTTTATTGAAAAATATATTGAATTATCGGCAACAATTTTCAACCTAGCCTCTTTAGTCTCTATTTTTTCAGGAACAGTAATATAAACCTCTCCATCATTTGGAGTATTTGAAATAAGATTAATTGGAAATGTTCTACCCCCATCAGTCGATAAATAAATTGAAACAGTTTTTGTGTTAATTGGATCGTTATATGTTTCACCAACTTGCCATACTATTTTTTGATTATCTCCTGTTCCCCACTTTGTTGTTGAAACAGTTTGAGATAATATCTCAAAAGGTTGAGAATCTATAACAAATATTTTTTTTTGGTCTTGATTAATTTGTGAAATTGAGTCATTACTTACAACAATATTGTCTCTAACAGTTACTCCCCAATTCAAAATTCTTCCAATAGTAGAGATACTTTCCCAATCAGAATTTAAACTTGGATTTGATTCTATTAATTTATTAGCTAAAATTCTATTTAGGTTTGGAATAAATCTATTTTTTTTTTGACTAGGAGGATATGATCTGTTCAATGACCCCGTTTTTTTATCTGAAGAGTAATTTAATGTATTTACTGTTCCACTATCTAATTGTTCCCAGTTAAAACTCAAATTATTTTGTCCAGAAGCTGTTGCAACTGCTGTTAACTCATATGGTGTACCTGATGGAATATAATTATTATTTCCTGCACTAACCTCAGGTTTATTGTTTGTTCCTGAAATTTCATTTTGACAGTTTATGCTTTCTAAATATTTTTCAATTTCTTCAATACTTTTATAATGTAAATACCCATCAGTATGATTTTGTAGATCATTTCTGGATGTTAAGCCTGCATATCCCATTAAAGTAGAACCACTTCCAGGTTCAACACTCACACCAAATCCCTCATTTTCGTATGAAAATGTGTGATGTGCTCCAAATTGATGACCAATTTCATGAGCAACAAAATCTACATCAAAATAATCGTTTAAAAAAAAACCTTCTCCAGATATATCAATAAATGGATGAGTTGAATAGGCTCTGCCTTTTAATGCGTTGTCACAAACACAACCTATGCATCCAGAATTTCCATCTGGTACATTTCCATAAGCAAATAGATGACCTAGATCATAATTTGACACTCCAATTGATTTATTTAATGTTTCTTGAAGTTCATTAGAAAAATCATTTGAATAAGGTTGATTTTTTTGGTCTGAAAAAACTAATGATTCATCTGAAACTAATTCAAGACGGATAGCTAAGTCAGTCTCAAATATTTCATTTACTCTATTTATAGTACTAACTATTGCAATGAATGCATCATTTTTGTTTGACCCATTTGTATCATCATTATCACCCCAAAATGAGGTGTAGGAGGCTGTGGCTGAAACAGCTATTCTAAAAATTTTTAAATTTCTTGATTCGGTTGTTGTTTCTTTACTTTGAATTTTTTTTTTCTTAAGGTAGCTAGATATATCTTTTTTTGGTTCGGCCAAACAATTTAAACGCTTATGATTAAACTTAGAAAATCTATTTTTTGTATATACTATATGTTGATTATTTGTTGAATTCTTTTTTGGCTGGATGTAAACCTTAGTTTCTTTTGTTGTAATTACACCGTTAATTCCTAAAGGAGAAAATGTTCCAGTAATTCTAACACCATCTCTGTTTTTACTTTCGCCCTTGAAATTTATAATTTTTGGATACTTTTCAGAAATTAACTCTGATAGAACATTTGATTTATAGATTAAAAACTCCTCCAATTCTTTATTTTCATTTAAGAAGAATAGTGACTTTTTACTAAAGTTAAAAGAGTTGAGAGCCTTAAGGTTTTTTAATTCATTATTGAAAAAGTCATAATCAATTTTAGCAAATTGAATATTATCAGTATCATCATTTAAAATGCTATTTGATTCAACAAGATTCAATTTACTTTGAATTTGCCAATAATCCTGACCATAACTTAAATAAAAGTTTGATAAAAAAACTATTAATATTTTAAGGATAAAATTCTTTTTCAATTATCAATTTTTTTTGAATCAAAGTTAGTAGCTTAAATCAAACTAATAATTAATTTTACAAAGAAAAAATTTCTATTTAAAATTAATTTTAAATAGCTAGACCTATTTTTTGTGAAAATTATAAAAAATATAATTAACTACTCAGAGCATAAAAATTCCGCTGTAACGATTGGTTCTTTTGATGGTATTCATCTAGGTCACGAAAAAATTTTGAAAAAATTAAAAAAAGAAGCTATAAAAGATAATTTATTGTCAGTTATTATAACTTTTGATCCTCACCCAAGAACAATTTTAAAAAATGAAAAATCCATTAAATCAATAAATTTAATTGAGGAAAAAAAAGATATATTAAAAAAATTTAAAATTGATATTGTTGTAATTCATCCCTTCTCTAAATCATTTTCTAAACTTAGCTCATTAGAATTTACAAGAGATATTTTAGTTAAAAAATTTAAAATCAAAAAATTGATTCTTGGTTTTAATCACAGTTTTGGAAAAAACAGAGAAGCAACAGTAATGGATATCAATAAATTTAGTAAAGAATTGAATTTTCAATTAATTGAAGTTAAAGCAAAAAAACTTAATAATTTAAATATTAGTTCCACTTTGATTAGAAATTATATTCTAAATGGTGAAATTAAAAAAGCTAACTTGAATCTAGGTAGGTCGTTTAGCTTTAGTGGAATTGTTGTCAGAGGTTTTGGTTTAGGTAAAAAACTTAATTTTCCTACAGCTAATATTAAAATTGAAAATAATAAGAAAATTTTTCCTAAATCAGGAGTTTTTTTTGTTCATGCAATCATTGAAAAAAAGCAATATTTTGGAATGATGAACATTGGTAATAGACCAACTCTAAACAGGAAAAAGAAAAGTATAGAAATTCATTTTTTTGATTTAAATATGGATTTGTATGGAGAAAAAATAGAAGTTTTTTTAAATTTTAAAATTAGAGATGAAATAAAATTTAGTTCATTAAAGGAATTGCAAAAACAAATAATTATTGACAAACAAAGATGTATTAATTATTTAAGTAAACTATGATTATTTATTTAATTAATAAATTTGCGTGATTATAAATTAATTATGATACAATTAAAAGAGATAATAGAAAATAAGGATAAAGTAATAAATGGCTTAAAAAAAAGAGGTTTTAAAAAATTAAATATCCTTGATGAAATAATAAATACTGATAAAAGCAGAAGAAATACGCAAAAAAAACTTGATGATATACTTTTTAAGAGCAATAATCTTTCATCTGAAATTTCAGAGTTGTATAAAAAAGGTAAAAATAAAGAGGCTTCAGTATTAAAAAAGAAGTCAGCGACTTTAAAAAAACAATCAAAGGATTTAAATGAAAGGCTCAGAAAAATTAAGTCTAACCTAATTGATTTAAGGTGTGAAGTTCCAAATGTTCCTGATGAAAAAGTGTCTGAAGGAAAAGATGAAAACGATAATGTTTTAATTGACGAATTTGGAGAAAATCGGAAATTAAATAGTCTTTTGACTCATTGGGAATTGTCAAAAAAATATAACATAATTGATTTTGAAACAGGTAATAAAATAACTGGCTCTGGGTTTCCATTGTATATTGGAAAAGGAGCAAAACTAAAAAGAGCACTGATAAATTTTTTTTTAGACCGAAATATGCAGGCAGGCTACACTGAATGTCAGGTTCCACTTCTAATTAATGAGTCCTCTGCATTTGGAACAGGTCAACTTCCAGATAAAGAAGGACAAATGTATCATGTGACAGTTGAGAATTTATTTTTAATTCCAACATCAGAGGTACCTTTAACAAATATGTTTAGAGATAAAACTTTAGATGAAAACAGAATTCCAATAAAGCTAACTGCATTCACTCCTTGTTTTAGAAGAGAAGCTGGAAGTTATGGCTCTAACGTAAGAGGTTTAAACAGATTACATCAATTTGACAAGGTTGAAATTGTAAGATTAGAAAAACCTGAAGATTCTCAAGCAGCACTTTATAAAATGATTGATCATATTAAGAATATATTAATTGAATTAGAATTACCTTCAAGAATTATCAGATTGTGTGGAAAAGATTTGGGTTTTACTTCATCAATAACCTATGATTTTGAATTATTTTCTCCAGCACAAAAGAAATGGTTAGAAATAAGTTCAGTATCAAATTTTAAAACTTTCCAAACAGAGAGACTTAATTTAAAATTTAAAAATCAAAATGGTGAAAAAATATATTTGCACTCTTTAAATGGAAGTTCACTTGCATTACCCAGATTAATTGCGTCTTTGCTTGAAAATTTTCAAACAAATGAAGGTATTAAAATTCCTGAATCTTTAGTCCCTTACACTGGATTTAATATCATTAACTGATTAAAATTAATTAATGCGAGTTAAACCAAAAAAAAAATATGGTCAGCATTTTTTATATGATATCAATATTGCAAGAAAAATTGTTTCTTACTTAAAATTTAATGATTATGATCAAGCTATTGAAATAGGCCCAGGAATGGGTATTTTAACTAATTTTTTTCCAATAAAAAAAAAATTTTTTTTAATTGAAATTGATGAAGAGTCTGTAGAATTTTTAAAGAAAAAATTTAATCATCTCTCTGATAATATAATTTTAGCTGACTTTTTAAAATTTGATATCAAATCGATCTTAAAAAACAGGCAAACAGCAATCATAGGAAATTTTCCATATAATATCTCCTCACAAATTATTTTCAAATTAATTGAAAATAGAAATTTAATTCCTTTTTTTTGCGGATTGTTCCAAAAAGAAGTTGCTGAGCGTATATGCGAAAAAGAAGGATCAAAAAAATATGGTATTATTTCAGTTCTTGTTCAAGTCTATTATAAACCAAATTATATTTTTAGCTTAGAACCAGATGTTTTTAAACCCAAACCTAAAGTTAAATCTGGTTTTATCACTTTAAAAAGAAGAAAAAAAACTAAGACTTTATTTGATGAGAAATTATTTTTTAAGATAGTTAAATTGTCATTTCATCAACGGAGAAAAATTCTAAGAAATAGTTTAAAAAAATTTGAATTAGACAAAAAAACTCTAGAAGATAGTATCTTTGATAAAAGACCCGAGAGATTATCATTTGACGAATTTATTAATTTGACTAAAATAATTCAAGATGCAAAGATTTAAAATTGATGAAAATTCAATAAATAAAATCAGAATTTTAATTGAAAAACAAAGAAAGAAAGAAATAATTAAAATTTCTGATGAACTTCACTTTGCAGATATCGCCGAAATTTTAAATGAGTTGTCAATCGATCATGCAATTTATTTTGTAAAAAATATAGAAAGTGAAAAAAGTGCTGATGCTCTTGCCGAATTAAATGAGGATCTAAGAGAAAAAATACTTGAAAAACTTTCTCCAACTGAAATAGCAAATGAAATAGAGGAATTAGATACAGACGATGCTGCAGATATGATTGCAGAGCTTTCTTCTGAAAAAAAGGAAAAAGTTATGTCTAAGATTTCTGACTCTAATCATTTAAAAGATATTAAAGAGTTACTGACATACAGTGAAAATACAGCTGGAGCAATAATGGCAAAAGAGCTTGTGAAAGTAAAGGAAAGTTTAAGTGTATTGAAATGTATTGATTATATGAGAGCTCAAGCAGAAAACGTTACAAGAGTCCATTCAATTTATGTTGTTGACAATAGTGATAAATTATTAGGAAGATTATCTTTAAAAGACTTGTTAACCGTAAATTCAAGAGCTAAAGTAAAAGATATATATATTCCTAAAGTTGATTTTGTTTATGTTAATCAAAGTATTGAGGAAACTGCTAAAATTATGTCAAAATACGATTTAGAGGCAATTCCAGTGGTTAGTGAAGATAAAATTCTACTAGGAAGAATTACAATTGATGATATAGTTGATATAATAAAAGAGGAAGCAAACAAAGATTATCAGCTAGCTGCTGGAATATCAAATGTAGTTGAGGCCGATGATGGTATCTTACAATTGACAAAAGCTAGGTTACCATGGCTTATTTTAGGTTTAATAGGTGGACTTGGTGCAGTATTTATTCTACAAGATTATGAAGAAATAATGAATAAACCTGAATTAAGAACTTTATTTTTTTATACACCACTTATTGCCGCAATGGCAGGAAATGTAGGTATTCAGTCTTCGGCAATTATAGTTCAAGGTATTGCAAATGATAATATTAAAGGATCTCTTATGTTAAGATTATTCAAAGAAACTGGTTTAAGCTTGATTAATGGAATTATACTTTCATTAATTCTCATCGTATTTGGATTTGTGATAAATCAAGAATTAATATTAAGCTTAACTGTATCAATTTCAATGATTGGTGTTATTATTATTGCCGCTCTTGTTGGTACATTTATCCCAATAATTTTAAATAAAAGAGGAATTGATCCTGCAATTGCTACTGGCCCTTTTATAACAACAGCTAACGATATATTTGGTATTTTTCTATTCTTTTATTTTGCTAAATCAGTTCTAAATTTCTAAGTATCTTAATGAAAATTATTCATGTTGACAAAAATCATCCGATATTAATTAAACTTTTAAGTAAGTTTGGTTATAAAAATTTTAAATACTATAATTCAACAAAAATTGAAATTGAAAAAATTATTGAAAATTATGATGGTATAATTATAAGAAGTAGATTTAAAATTGATAAATCATTTATCAAAAAGGCAAAAAGATTAAAATTTATTGCTAGAGTTGGATCAGGAAAAGAAAATATTGATGTTGATTACGCCAAAAGAAATAATATAAAAATTTTCACATCACCAGAAGGGAATTCAAATGCAGTTGGTGAACATGCACTGGGTTTATTACTTTCATTAATAAATAAAATAATACCATCTAACCAAAGTGTAAAACAATTTAAATGGTTAAGAGAAAAATACAGAGGATATGAACTAGAAAATAAAATTATAGGTATTATTGGATATGGTCATACTGGAAAAAGTTTTGCAAAAAAATTGTCAGGCTTCAATAACATAAAAGTTTTATTTTATGATATTAAAGAGATTAAAACAGATGAATATGCTGAAAAAAGCTCATTAGAAAAAATATTCAAAAATGCAGATATAATAAGTTTTCATGTTGACGAAAATGATTTATCTATTAAAATGTTTAACAAATCTTTTATAAAAAAAATGAGAAAACCCTTCTGGATCATTAATACATCTCGTGGTAAAGTTGTTTCGTTAGAGGACTTAAAATGGGGGATTGAAAAAAACATTATTTTTGGTGCTGGTTTAGATGTAATTGAACTAGAGGATTATTCATTTGAAAAAGTGACGTTTGAAAAAAATAAAATTTTAAATTTTTTTTTAAAATCAGAAAAAGTTATAATTACTCCTCATATTGCTGGTTGGACTTATGAAAGTCATCACAAACTAGCTAAAACAATAGTTAATAAAATATCTAAATATTTTTAATTTTTAATAACTAATTGTAAAGTATTCTCCAGCCTCTGTTCCAAAAGTAAATTAGCATTTTTTTTACTTAATAAACCTGACTTGTCAGAGTTAAAATGTCTAATTGTGTATAATGAAACTTCCTCAAATAATTGAACTTTAAATTTCGGTTTTAACTCAGATATAAGTTGGTCTAAAGAGTTATATTTATCATTAATACAAACAGAAAAACTTATAGCTGAATTTTGAATTAAATCAACTTTCATTTTGAATTTATCTAAAAGACGAAATATTTCACTTATATTATTTTCTACAATGAATGAAAAATCTAAAGAAGAAAGTCTGAGTAAAACTTGGTTTTTTTTAACTATGTAACATGGAATCAAAGGATCAATATCTGAACCTTTTGACACAACAGTACCTTTTCCTTTAGGATCCATAAAAGATTTAACAATCAAGGGGATTTCTTTTTTCTGAAGAGGTTGAAGAGTTTTTGGATGAATTACTGAAGCACCATAATAGGCTAATTCTATTGCCTCACGATAAGAAATTTTGTTTAATAACTTTGTTTTTTTGAATTCTTTAGGATCAGCATTTAAAACTCCAGGCACATCCTTCCAAATAATAACTTCTTTGGCATCAATTGAGTATGCAATAATTGCTGCAGTATAATCCGACCCTTCCCTTCCTAGAGTTGTTGTAAAGTTATTGTAATCACTACCTATAAATCCTTGAGTAACATAAACTCCATTAGAATTAAAAGTTTTTTTAATTTTAGTTTGTGACGTTTCCCAATCAACATTTGAATCTCTGTAATAGCTATCTGTTTTAATTATTTCTCTAGCATCAATTAGTTTATTTAATATTCCTGTTGAATTTAAATATTGACTAACAATTGTAGTCGAGATAATTTCACCAAATGATACAACTTGGTCATAAATAAAATCATAATTAGGAGATTTATTATTATCTAAAAAAAACTTAATTTTTTGAATAATTTTTTTTACATCAATTATCAATTTTGAGTTATTATTAAAATTAAGCTCATTGAGTATTTTTAAGTGAGAGTCAATTAGTTCATGAAAAGTGTTTTTTAAATTTACTGATTTAGATACATAATCTTTAACTAATTTTTCTAATAAGTTAGTTGTTTTGCCAATAGCTGAAACTACAATAATAGTATTATCATATCCAGTGTAATTTAGAACACTGGCAACGTTTTTAATACTTTCAGCATCTTTTACAGAAGCCCCTCCAAATTTAAATATTTTCATAAAGCATCTAAATGTTTTTTTATCTCTCCTTTTGTCATTTGAACAACTCTCCAATCATCAAGTGTCCTCGCCCCTGACTTATTATAGAAATCAATAGCGCTTTTATTCCAATCTAATACTACCCATTCTACCCTGTTTACATTTTTTTTTAATGAATATGATAAAAATTTATTATATAATGAGGTTCCTATGCCTTTTGATTTCCACTTTTTTGAAACTATAAGATCCTCCAAATGAAAAGTCTTCCCACACCAAGTAGAGTATCTAGGATAAAAGAGTGCGATACCAACAATTTCATTTTTTATTTCAGCAACAAAACACTCAAATAATTTAGTCTTTCCAAATCCATCTCTGACTAAATCTTCAACTGTTAAAATTGCTTGGTCAGGACTTTTCTCAAATAATGCTAATTCCTTTATTAATTTTAAAACTTGCGGCATATCTGACTTTACAGCAAATTTTATTCTAACGTTTTTCATAATTAAAATTCAATTTAATATTTAAATAACTAATCTTTTTATTATCCTAATTCTTTAACATTTTAATTAAAAATGTTATAAATGTAATTTATGTGATTTCAGGAATTAATTTTTCAATAAATAAATTGGAGTTATCAATATGAATCCAATGGCCAGCGTTTGGAATATTTATTATTTTATAATTATTGAATTTTTCAAATTTTTCTTTGATATCAATATTGTTTATATAATTAGATTTTTCACCTTTAAAAAAAATTGTTTCTATATTAAAATCTTCATAAAGATTTATTTTATGGCATATATTCTTGTAATATTTTTTTAAAACCTTGATATTGGGTTTTAATTTAAATTTATTAGAAAAGTCTCTCTCAATATTTTTCATTAAAAAACTTACCAAAATTTTATCATTTAAATTTTCAAATAAATAATCCTCAATTTCAGTCCTTCTATCATAAATTGATAAATCAATACTTTCAAATAAATTTAAAATTTTTAAATGAAGATAATTTTGATCATAAGTTTTATTCATAATATCTAAAATAATTAGTTTTTTAACTTTAGAGGGATAGTTATATGCAAATTGGATTGCAGATTTACCTCCCATTGAATGACCTATTAAGTTAAAATCTGATATTTTATTTTTGTCAACATATAATTTTAAATCATCTGACATGACTTTATAAGTAAATTCTTCACTCCAAAAGCTTTTACCATGATTTCTTAAATCCACAAGATGAACTTTTAAACCATATGCAGAAATTTTTTTACTAATTGTTACCCAATTATCCGACATTCCTAGAAATCCATGCAAAATAATTACGTTATTAGAACCTGTGCCAATAATTCTTGAATTTATATAATTCATGGGTTTAAAATACTGATATATTTTTTCACAGTATTTTCAATCCCAAAATATAATGACTCACAAATTAGTGCATGACCTATTGAAACCTCTTTTAGATTTGTTATTGACTTAGAAAAAAATTCGATATTTTTTAGATTCAAGTCATGACCAGCATTTATTTCAATGTTTATATTTTGGGCGTGTTTTGATGATTTCAAATAGGGCAAAATTGCGTCAGATGGATTTATATTAAAGTTATCCGCATAACTTTTTGTGTATAATTCTATTCTATCGCTACCAATTTTTTTTGCACCATCAATCATTTTTAAATTGGGGTCAACAAAAATTGATGTTCTTATATTTGATTCCTTAAGTTCTTTTATACAATCTTTTAAAAAACTTTCGTTTTTTATAGTATCCCAACCTTTATTTGAGGTTATATCGTTTAAACCGTCAGGAACGAGTGTAACTTGAGTTGGTTTATTTGACTTCACTAACTTTAAGAAATTTTTGGAAGGATTACCCTCTATATTAAATTCAGTTTTGATTTTATTTTTTAATTCAAATACGTCTTTATATTTAATATGTCGTTCATCCGGTCTTGGGTGAACCGTTATTCCGTTGGCTCCAAAATTTTCAATATCTACTGCAAAATCTACTAAATTGGGGAAATTTTCTCCTCGAGCATTTCTTAAGGTTGCAATTTTATTGATGTTAACACTTAAATTTACCATTTTCAAATTTTTACTCAAAATTATAATTTATAATTGATTTTTTGATTATTAATCATTGTAAAGTGTAACTTTGTTTTAATAATAAAATAAGAGATGAAAATTGCGATTATTTGCCCATTTAATAATACACTTTCCATAGATTACTCAATCAAAGTAATTAACTTTCTTAAATCGAAAGGAATAAAACTTTATTTGCACAAGGATTTAATGAAATCAACTTTAATCAGAAATATTGGAAAAGAATTTTGGGAATTCGATGAGCTAAATGAAAACGTTGATTTTCTGATTTCTATTGGCGGGGATGGTTCAATGTTAAAAGCTGTAACAGTTGTAAAAGATACTAATATTCCAATTCTAGGAATAAATACTGGAAGACTAGGTTTTTTAACAAGCTTGGGGAAAGAATCAATTGAGTTAGGTTTAAATCATTTGCTAAAATCAGAATTTAAAATTTCAAAAAGGTGCTTGTTAGAAGTTTACTCTAATAAATTAGAAAAAAACTTTTTTGGATTTAATTATGCACTAAATGAGGTCAGTGTGAGTAGAAAAAATACTGCCTCTTTAATTAGTATATCTGCAGAATTAAATGGTATTCCTCTTGCTACATATTGGGCTGATGGATTAATTATTGCAACACCTACAGGCTCAACTGGATATTCATTAAGCAGTGGAGGACCAGTTATGACTCCGGAAAGTAGCAGTTTAGTTCTTACACCAATTGCTGCCCATAATATTAATATAAGGCCTTTAATAGTTAATGATAATACTATAATTAAATTATGTGTAACAGGTAGAGGATATAAACATCTTATATCTCTTGATTCAAGAATACTAACAGTTCCTTTAAAAACAGACATATTTATAAAAAAAGCAGATTTTTCCATCTCAAAAATTGAAATCAATAAAAACTTTTTTATAAATACTCTTAGAGAAAAACTTTTCTGGGGTTTGGATAAAAGAAATTGAACAATATTTTTTCAAAAAAATAGTTATAATCATTGACATTTAAATTTGAAAAACAATAATATATTTGCAAATCTCACCTTCAATAAAGTCATTTATAATATTAATGATTCTAAACTCATCATATTACTCTGTGCATTCTCAAATGCATGAATTTGGCACTTTTTTAGGAGGAAGTAATTTTATTGGAGATATTGGAAGCTCATCTTACATTAAACCAAACTCATTTTCATTTGGATTAATATATAAATGGAATCTTACAACTAGATATTCTCTGAGAGTTTCTTACTTTAACTCGAATATTAAAGGTGACGATTTTAAAAGTCAAAATCTCAACAGATCGCTAAGAGCTTATAAGTTTTCAAACAAAATCAATGAATTCTCATCAGGTATTGAATTTAATTTTTTTGATTTTAATTTACATGATGAGCAAATTTATTTTACTCCATATATATTTACCGGAATTAATTATTTTAGCTATTCATTAAAAAAAATGAATTTTACAACCTTAATTTCTGAAGAATATGACAAAGAACTTAACTTTGCACTGCCAATAGTATTTGGGTTAAAAAGTAATTTAAGTACAAACTTGATTTTTGCTGTAGAAATTGGTTTTAGATATTCCTTTACTGACAATATTGATGCAAGTAATCCAATAAAGGAATATTCTCAAAATAATAATCTTAAATTTGGTAATATAAGAAATAAAGACTGGTATACTTTTTCTGGGATAACAATTAGCTATACCTTTGGAAGAATTCCATGTTACTGTAAGGAAAAATAATGACTACTCAACTGAAAAATATACCAAATCATATAGCTGTCATTATGGACGGAAACGGCCGATGGGCAAAAAAAAAGGGTAAGGAAAGAATTCAAGGACACAAAAAAGGAATCTTATCAGTTAGAAAATTAGTTGAAGAAGCATCTAAAATAAATATTTCTTATCTCACATTATTTGCTTTTTCCACTGAAAACTGGAAAAGACCTAAAAATGAGGTATCAACTTTAATGGATTTAATAGTTTTATCACTAGATAAAGAACTGAAAACAATAATTGAAAATAAAATAAAGTTAAATGCAATTGGTGACATAAATTCTTTACCTGAGGAGGTCAAAAAAAAACTTAAAGAAACAATTGAAAAAACAAAAAAAAATAGGAAATTAATACTAACTATAGCAATAAATTACGGAGGAAAAGAGGAAATTACAAATGCTTTAAAAACAATAATAAATAAAGTTAAAAAAAATATAATTTTGAAAGAAAATGTTGATGAAGAATTAATAAATACGCATCTTTACAGCAAAAATTTACCAGATGTTGATTTACTTATAAGAACAAGTGGTGAAAAAAGAATAAGTAATTTCTTATTATGGAAAATTCCTTATGCTGAATTGTACTTTACAAATATTTTATGGCCTGAGTTTAGTAAAAACGATTTTTACAAAGCAATTATTAATTATCAAAAAAGAGAAAGAAGGTTTGGAAAAACTAGCGAACAAGTTTAAAATTAAAAAAAAATATTTCAAAATATTATTTTTAATAATATTTATAAATATTAACTTAATATGTTCAGCTCAAACCGATGGTTACATTGCAGGTAAAGAGTATATAATTGATTCTATATCAGTTAAAGGATTAAAGAGTTATAACGATCAAACAGTAATTTCCTACAGTGGATTGACTATTGGTCAAAAACTTTTTTTACCAGGAGAAGAGACTGGAAATGTTTTAAAAAAATTATGGTCTTTAGATTTGTTCAGTGACATTAATTTCTACGCTACTAAAATTGACGGTGATAAAATATCTTTAGAAATTGAAATCAAGGAATTGCCAACATTGTCAAATTTTGAAATTTTTGGAATTAAAAAAAGTAAAAGGGAAAAAATTATTGATGAAACTGATCTAAAAGAAGGAAAAAAATTATCCGAAAGTTTTCTAACTAATACAAAAAACTATTTAATCAATAAGTTTCAAAAAGAAGGATTTTTGAATACCAAAGTTTATTTAAATACAAAAAAAGATACTCTTGGAGACAACACTCTAAAACTATTAATTAATATTGACAGAGGAGTAAGAGTAAAGGTTAAATCCATAAAATTTATTGGTAATAATGAAGTTAAATCATCAAAAATTAGAAAAAAACTAAAAAATACAAAAATCAAGAATCCTGTTAGATTTTGGAAAAAATCAAAATTTATAGAAAGTGATTATTTAGAGGATTTAGAAAAAGTCGTTGACTATTTTAAAGAAAAAGGTTTTAGAGATGCAAGAATAATATCTGATACCATAATTAATACTAATAAAAAAAACCTTGAAATTGAAATTAAACTTGAAGAAGGTAATAAATACATTTTTGGAGATTTAAAATTTATTGGAAACTCAGCATTTAATAGTACTCAACTTAAAACAGTTCTTGGAATTAACAAAGGAGATATTTATAATGGTGTTCTATTAAAAAAAAGAATAGCTGACCAAACCAAACCAGATGGACAAGACATAACTAACTTATACCAAAATAATGGATATTTGTTTTCAAATATTAATGCAGTTGAGGTTAGTGCAAAAAATGATACAATTGATTTTGAAATCAGAATTAATGAAGGGAAATTAGCAAATTTTAATAAAATATCAGTGAAAGGTAATGAGAGAACTAATGATCATGTAATATACAGAGAATTGAGAACTAAACCCGGTGAGCTCTACAGTAAAGATAAAGTTGTTAGAACTGTAAGAGAACTAGGTCAGTTAGG
Source organism: Flavobacteriaceae bacterium (assembly GCA_002702875.1). GTDB lineage: Bacteria > Bacteroidota > Bacteroidia > Flavobacteriales > Flavobacteriaceae > TMED220. The sequence continues at coordinate 53,162 of PACV01000072.1, read as the reverse complement.
ATTTTTTGATGCTGAAAATATTAATCCAGACTTTAAAGATGTCAATCCAAATGTTGGAACAGTAGACATAGAATTTGGGCTTGAGGAGACTAGCGGAAGTCAAATTGAATTGCAAGGTGGTTACGGAGGAGGAGGTTTTATAGGAACACTTGGATTATCATTTAATAACTTTTCAATGAAAGATATTTTTAATAAATATGCATACAAACCAATCCCAGCAGGAGATGGCCAATCTCTTGCCCTTAGACTTCAAGCTAGTCAGTTCTATAGCACTTACAGTTTTTCCTTTGCTGAGCCGTGGCTTGGTGGAAGACAACCTGTTCAATTTTCAACATCATTATCAAGAACTACACAATATAGATATGACTATTTTACCGGAAGAGCTGATAAAAGCCAGTTTTTTGAAATTAGTAGTATTTCAATTGGTATGGCGAAAAGACTTCAAATTCCTGACGATTATTTTACTTTATCTCAAACTCTGTCATATCAATATTATAATTTAAATAACTATTACACAGGCTTGTTTACATTTGGTGACGGTACATCTAATAATATTGCATATACAATTTCTCTAAGTAGAAATAATACATATACAAATCCAATTTTTCCAGTCGGTGGCTCCAATTTTCTAATTAGTGCAAAACTGACACCTCCGTATTCTTTGATATCTGGTGTTGACTATAACAATCTAGGTAACGATAGAAAATTTCAAAAAATAATTAACGGTGTAGCATCACCAGATCAAGCTAAAATTGATCAAGAAAAATTTAGATGGTTAGAATTTTATAAGATAAAGTTTTTAGGAGAATGGTACACAACTTTAATTAATAAACTTGTGCTTAAGACTAAGACGGAATTTGGTTTTCTTGGAGCTTATAATAATGATAGGGGTAATATACCATTTGAGAGATTTTATTTAGGTGGAGATGGTATGATGAATTATTCTTTAGACGGTAGAGAAAATATTTCATTAAGAGGATACGAAAATCAATCACTTTCAACAAATAACGGATCAGTGCTCTATAACAAATTCACCATGGAATTAAGATATCCAATATCGCTTAAACCTGCAGCATCAATATTTGCATTAAGTTTTTTAGAATCTGGTAATGGATATAATTCATTTAAAGAGTTTAATCCTTTTAATTCTAAAAGATCTGCAGGTTTTGGAGTTAGAATTTTTATGCCAGCTTTCGGATTACTTGGTATAGATTTTGGATACGGATTCGATAATCCAAATAATTTAATAAATTCACCAAATGGATGGGAAACTCATTTTATAATTGGTCAACAATTTTAAAATTCATGAAATTAAAAATAATTATTCTCTTAGTTTTACTGACTCAAATATTAACTGCACAAAAAGGAGCCAGGATAGGTTATATCGATATGGATTTGATTCTTGAAAATATTGATGAATATAAGATTGCTAAAAAAATTATAGATAAAAAAATTGAAGTTTGGAAAAAAGAAATTGAACTTCAAAAAATACAACTTAAAAAATATCAAGATGAACTTAACTCAGAAAAAGTATTATTAACCCAAGAGTTAATTGCTGATAGAAACTCTGAAATAAATGATTTTGCATCAGGAATAATTTTTTTGCAAGAAAAAAGATTTGGTCCAAATGGTGACTTAATCAGAGAAAGACTAAAATTAATTAAACCAATTCAAGATCAAGTTATGTCTGCAGTTAGAGATATAGCAAAAGAAAAAAGGTATGACTTTATTTTTGATAGATCTTCTGACTTAGTTATGCTATATTCCACAAAAAATTACGATATTAGCCAATTAGTATTAAGAAAAATAAATATTCAAGAAAGAAACAAAGCAAGAAAAAAGCTTTTAGAAGAAAGAAATAACAAAAACTGATAAAAAATTTTAATTATGAATTTAAAAAATATCTTTTCATTTATTTTGATTTCATTTTTAATGATTACATCATTAAAATCTCAAGTTAAAGTAGCTCACATTAACACACAACAACTAATTAGTGAAATGCCAGAGGTTATAGCTAAACAAAAAGAATTAGCACAACTTGAAAAAACTTACACAACTGAAATTGAAAANACAATTAAAGAATTTCAAACNAAGGCTCAGTCNTACGCAGCTGACGCTGAAAACCAAACAGAAGTNACAAATCANGCTAGACAAAAAGAACTTGAAACTATGCAACAAAATATTCAATCTTACAGAGAAACTGCTACTCAAGATCTACAAAAAAAACANGTTGAAATGATGAAACCGCTTTATGAAAAAGCTAGATCTGCAATTGAAAAAATTGCTAAATCTCAAGGATATGACTATGTTTTAGATGCAAGTGCTGGCGGAAGCGTTATTATGGCAAACGGTAAGGATCTGATGTCAGAGGTTAAAAATGAACTAGGTTTTTAACATTTTTATTTTATTTATAATTGTCGAATCTAAGTTCAAATCCCATTGGTCTTTTTGATTCTGGAATTGGTGGTTTTTCCATTTTTACTACCTTAAAAAAAATTATTCCCAGAGAAAAAATAATTTATGTTTTGGATAACAAATATGCTCCTTATGGATATTTGACTAAGTCAAAACTTAAAGAAAGAAGTATTGAAATAATTAACTTTTTAATTTCTAAAAAATCTAAAACCATCATAATTGCTTGTAATACTGTCACCACTAACCTTATAAATTTTTTAAGAAATAAATACAGTCTTCCTATCATTGGTGTTGAGCCAGGAGTTGTGCCTGCCTCTTTGAAAACAAAAACTGGAATTGTTGGAGTTCTTGCTACAAGATTAACAATATCTAGCTATCTCTTTAAAAAAACATCAAAAAATATTATTAAAAATGTAAGAATAATTTCCAAAGAGGGTAAAAATCTTATAGAAATAATAGAAAACGATAAGATTGAAAAAAATTCTACCTTAAAAGTTCTGAAATCTTTAATTAATCCAATGATAAAAGAAAATGCTGACGTTTTAGTTTTGGGTTGCACTCATTATACTTTTCTGGTTAATCAAATTAAAAAAATAATAAAAAATAAAATGACAATAATCGATACAAGTGAGGCTATAGCTATTCAAACAAAAAAGATTTTAAATAATGAAAGATTAGTTTCAAATTCAAAGGAAAATAATTCTAATTTATTTTTTTACACAGGTAAGCCTATTAAAAGTAAAATTTTAATAAATGAAAAACTAAGAAAAATTAAAATCTAAATTATTTATACCATCCTGAATATTTTTTATAATTTTTAGCTATTCTCTCAATTTCATTTGTTATTAATTCCTTAGATATATCCTTTATTTTTTTTGCAGGAATACCAGCATAAATTGAATTTTCCTCAGTTATTGTTTTTTGAATTAGTACGCTTCCAGCAGCTATTATTGAATTACTTTTAATTATTGAATCATCCATAATTATACTTCCCATTCCAATTAATACATTACTTTTTAACTCACATCCGTGAATAATTGCGTTATGACCGATTGAAACATTATTTCCAATTATTGTTGATGATTTTTGGTATGTTCCATGAACTACTGTGCCATCTTGAATATTAACATTATTTCCTATCCTGATTTTATTTACGTCACCTCTAATTACTGAACTGAACCAAACAGAGCAATTATCCCCAAAAATAACATCTCCTATAATTGAAGAATTTTCAGCAAAAAAACAATTTTTTCCCCACTTTGGTTTAAAACCTCTAATTGTTTTAATTAACATTATATATAAATTTTTAATTTTGTAAATATTATGAAAAAATACGAAGTAAAATATAAAATTGATCAAAATGATAAATTTGCAATTTTTAATTTAAGTCATGAATTAAAAATTGACAAAACAATAAAATTTGAATCAATTGAGGATGCAAATAATTTTCCATTAGTCCAGAAATTATTTTATTTACCATTTGTAAAAGTTGTAGAATTATCAAATCTTGTTATTAAACTAGAACGATTTGATATTTTAAAGTGGGATGATGTGATAGATGAGGTAGGAATAGAAATTGAAAATTATTTAAATAGTTATGATTCAGATATTACTTTAAAAAATCAAAACAATAAATCTGTTACTTTATATGCAGAAAGTACACCAAATCCAAATGTAATAAAATTTGTATCTAATAAAATTTTAGCTAAAAAAATTTATGATTTTAAAGAAAATAAATTAACTAAAATAGATTTAATTGATGCTTTGTTTAAATTAGATTTTATTAATGAAATTTTTATTACTGAAAATTATATATCAATTACTAAAATAGAGGATTTTGAATGGAATGAAAAAGTTTCAGAAACAAAAGAGTTAATCAAAACTTATCTTAAAAAAAAGCTCAACGATTTTAGAAATCAATTAATCGAATTTAGCTCAAATAATAAAAACAAAAAAATTAAATCTACAGACATTACCTCAAAAAAAATTATACAAATTTTAGATGAATATGTTAAACCTGCTGTAGCATCTGATGGGGGTAATATCCTTTTTGATTCATACAATAAAAAAAATAAAGTTGTTAACGTAATATTACAAGGCGCCTGCAGTGGCTGCCCATCATCAACTATAACTCTTAAAAATGGGATTGAAAATATTTTGAAAGAAATGCTTCCAGGTGTTGTCAAAAACGTTATAGCTATTAATGAATAACTATTTTTTTTTACTTAAATAAAAATTTTTCACGTAGTTAGGTTCAAAATAAATTAAATTTTCAAAATCTTCATTTTTAAACTTTTTTTCAGACAACGAAACCATATTTTTTGAGGAAGGTAGCGATTCACTATCAGGATAATTGATTTTTTTATTTTTTAAAATTTTTTTGCAAATATTAATTCCCAAACCAATAATATTTAACTCTTGTTCTCCATAAAATTTTAAAAATGAATTTGAGTTTAAGTATTCAATTGAGGTTTCCTTGATAATTTTCATTTTGTTATCATAAACCAAATAATAAAATTCATCTTCCCTTGCATGAATTAATGATATAATATTTCCTTTAACATATGATCTTAATCCAGCAGCAATAATTTCAAGTGTATTTATTGAAATTAATGGAATATCTAATGCATAACATAGACCTTTTGCAGAAGAGATACCAACTCTTAAACCAGTGTAAGAACCTGGACCCTTGCTAACTGCAACAGCAGCAAAATCATTAAAATTTAAATTATTTTTTTTAATTAGATCTAATATGTTTTGATGAATAGTATTGCTTTGTCTATATTTCGGATCGTTCTTTTCAATAAAATCAATTAATTTTCCATTTTTAGAAACAGAAATTGAGCAATTTGTTGATGAGGACTCTATATTCAAAATAAGTCCCATTTTATATAGTGATTTTTAAACCAAAATAAAATTCAAGAACTTTTAATTTGAAAATATAATCAAATTTAGCTCTAATTTGATCAGATAAAGATGAATCATACCTTTGTTTTATTTGAGCGTAATCAAAAGAATTAATAGTACCAGATTCAAACTTTTTTTGGGCATTTTGAAAAGCATCTTTTCTGGCTGAAACAGTTTTTTTTGATGCTTGATACAATTTATATGATGCTTTTGTATCATTATAAGCTTGATAAATAGTATTTTCAAGATCAAGTTTAATTTGCTCATGTTGGTTTTGGAAAGATTCCAATTGAATATTACTTCTTTTAATATTATTTCTTACTACTAATCTATTGAAGATTGGTATACTAAGTTGTAAACCAAAATTATGCCCGTCATTAAGTTTAAACTGATCAATTACAGACATTGGACCAACAACATTTCTCTTTTCAATAGTTGATACGACTGGTTCAGAATTTGATGCTAACTTGCCAATTGGAACAGTTTCAAATTCACCTGATGGTATGAGTCTGTCACTGTAAGAAATTCTTGAACTGTAACTGTAAAATGCGGTTAATGAGGGTTGCAGTCTGGACTTAGATAAAAGAAGATCAGTTTCAGCAATCTCCAAATTAGCGACAGATAATTTTATTTCATTTCGTTCTGTTAGAGCCTTTGTATAAATACTTTTTGGTGTTTCATTAAATATTTCTGTAAAAGGTAAATCTAAATCTTCATCAGCCGTATCAAAATTTTCGTAGTCAGTTAGCCTCAAAAGTTGGGCTAAATTAATTTTAACTAATCTAAGAGTATTTTCTGCCTGAACTAAATTTTGTTCCTGATTTGCTAAAGAAGCCTCAATATCAATCAAATCACCTTTTACTATTAAACCAGCATCCAAAAGTATTTTAGCTCTTTCTAACTCTTTTCTTGTAATATCAAGTTGCTCTTTGCTAACCTTAAAAAACTCCTTATTAAACATTACTTGTAAATAGGAATTAGCAACTAGTAATCCTATATCATCTTTAATTTTTTCAATGTTATACTGCTGAGCTATAACAGATAAATTAGCTCTATGCAATCTTCTAATATTTTCAAACCCTTTAAAAATATCAACATTAAAATTCACATTCATAGAGGAAAATTGAGTAGTTATATTTTCAAAAATACCTGTAGTTATATTTTGGTTTAGTCCATAATTCCATGCATGATTTACTGATGCATTCAGATTAGGAAAAAAATTTGCTTTTGCCGAACTCAAGTCAATATTTGAGTTTTTTAATTGTAACTCACTCTGCATTATAGAAATATTTTTTTGGTATGCAAGCAGGACACATTCCTCAAGATTTAAAACTAACTTTTGAGAATTAACTGTATTAAAAGCTATGATAAAAAAACTAAGAAAATATTTCACAAAACTATTCATTATGTAACTATCAATTTTTTCCAAATCCACGTTCCTCTTCGTAAGGTTCAGTGATATTCCAAATTTTAATTTTATCAATTTCACTTATTCCACTCAATACCTCAACATTAATTCCATCGGAAATTCCAGTAAGAATATCTTTCCTTTCAAATTTTTGTTCAGAGATCTCAATTTCAACATAAGATTGTCCAGTTTTTCTGTCGTATTGAACAACAGATTCAGAAATGGATAAAACACTATCTTTTTTTTCCAAAATCATAGATGCATTTGCACTATAACCGGCCCTTACAACATCCAAACTATCTAAGTAGACTACTCCTTCTATTTTGAATTTTACAGCACCACTTTCCTCATTTCCTTTTGGAGCAATAAATCTCAGATTGGCGTTAAATTTTTGATTTTGAACAGCACCTAAATTTATATCAAGGGGCATACCATTTTTAAGCTTCCCAACCTCTGATTCATCAACTTTTCCTTCAAAAATCATTTTTTTTAAATCTGCAATTATTGCTATTGTTGTTCCTGGGTTGAAATTATTACTTTCAGTAACTTGTTGCCCTAATTTAACTGGTATTTCCAAAACTGTACCATCGATGGTTGATCTAATGTTAGTATTTGCAATTGAAGATCCTCCAACTGAACCTAGTTTTATTATTTGGAGATCCGCATAAGCGTTTGAAACCTCTTGTTTAGATTGATTATAATTCAATTCAACTGTTTCAAATTCTCTTTTTGTTATAACATTGTCATTATATAAAGATTTATTTCTATTAAATTCTATTTGTGCGTTTTCTAAATTTATTTTTGCTCTTTCTAATCTTCCTTTTGAGCTATTTAATGCTTGTTCATTTGGAACAACTTTGATTTTAGCAATCAGGTCTCCATTTTTAATTAAATCACCCTCCTCAACATAAAGTTTGTCAACTATGCCTGAAATCTGAGGCTTTATTTCAATTTCATCCTCTGGAATAACCTTTCCAGTAGCAACAGTTTTTTTAATTATATTTCTTCTTTCAGGTAATTCAGTCTTATAAGTATTTTTAGACTTGTTATTTGTTTTAATGAAGTATGCCGAGGCAAATAATATTCCTCCGACTCCAATAAAAATAATAATATAACGAACAATTTTCATTTTAATTTAATTATTTAAAGTTATTCCTCTCTTAATGCATCTATTGGTTTTATACTTACTGCTCTTTGAGCAGGAATTAAACCAATAATTGTTCCCAAAGCTACCATTAAAAATAATGCTAACGAAATAAATTTTATAGGAACTGTTGGGTTTGTATATGGGAAATCATTCAAATCAAGTGTATTATAATTAATCAAAGCTAAAACAAAAGAAGCCAAAATAATTCCAATAATACCCGAAGAAATAGTTAAAAAAACACTTTCTAAAAGAATTTGACTTCTAATTTCATTGGGAGTTGCTCCTAAAGCCCTTCTAACTCCTAATTCTTTTGTTCTTTCCTTTACCGATATTAATAGAATATTCCCTATTCCAATAACCCCAGCTAGAATTGTTGCTATTCCAACGACCATTGATAAAAAAGTCATTCCTTTTGCAAAACCAAAAATTTTATTAAAAATTTCTCCAAGATTAAATGATCCAAAGGCCCTTTTGTCATTTGGGTGTACTCTATGAATTCTTTTAAGTGTAGATTTTATCTTTTTTTCAACTTCGACAACATCTGCATTTTCATAAGCAGCAATATTAAACCAATCAACTTTGTTTCCAGTATTATATAAATTTTGATAAGTTGAAAATGGAATAAAAACATCTGAATCAGAATCAAAAGGACTTCCTTGTCTAAACACTGAAACACCAATAACTTTAAAATATACATTATCGATTCTAACGTACTGACCAATTGGATTTTCCTCTAGGTCAAATAATTCAGTCAAAGTTCTTTCTCCTATTACACAAACTTTTCTATTGTTTTTTATATCAGATTCATTTATAAATCTTCCTCCCTCATAAATCTCTTTTGTAGCAATTTTAATAAAATCCGGATAATCGCCATAAATTGCATAATTACCAGAATTGTCTCCTCTAACAATATTTGCTGGGCTACCACCACTAAATGTTCCTCTAGCATTTCTAGGAACAATATATTTAATTTCAGGAATTCTTTTTTTTAAAATTTCAACATCGTCAAGCTTTAATCTAGGAAACCTTCCAATTTTAAAACCCTCGTAAGGAATACTTGTTGATTCAGCCCAAACAAAGAGAGAATTAATTGCAACATTACTAAACTGTCTTTCAAATCCGTTATCAAGTCCTTTAGCTGCTCCTGATAAAACAACATATATGAAAATTCCCCACAAAACACCTATGACAGTAATTATTGTCCTAATTTTATTTTTTTTTATTGAGCCAAAAATCTCTTGCCAAATTTCTGAATCAAAAAGCATCTTAAAACTATTCATCTCTTAATGCAATAATAGGTTTAATTTTAGAAGCCCTTTTAGCTGGGATGTAACCTGCAACTGCTCCAAAAATAATTAAAATAATTGTCGCAAAAACAGCAGTCGAAAAATTTATAAAGGGATCTTTAATGAAATAATTTTCAGCCAAAGTTGAGCCAAGGCTATTTAACAAAATAATCCCACCAAACATGCCAATATAACCAAAAATTGTAGTTATAAAAATTGATTCAATTAATATGGTTCCTATTACAGAATTAGGGGTTGCACCTAAGGCCTTTCTTATTCCTAATTCTTTAGTTCTTTCCTTAACAACAAAAACCATTATATTCGAAATACCAATTACACCGGCAATTAATGTTCCAATACCAACAAATGTTATTATATATTGAAGAACGGTAGAAAAATCTTGATTTTGCTTTAGCTCTTTTGAAACATTTCTTATAAAAATACCTTTTGTATCAGTTGGGTCAATATATTTTTTCTCTTTTAGAAAAATTTTTAGCTTATTTTCAAATCCAATTCCTCCAATATATCCAAGCTCTCTTTTGTAAGAAACTCTAATTTGATCAACATAACTATTATTCTTTTCAATAAGTTGTCTGGTTGTGTATGGAATTACAACGACTCTTTCTTCATTGTCACCCCCCAAATCCTTAAACACTCCTATTACCTTAAATACACTGGAATCAATATTTATGAATTTTCCTACCGGGTTTTCATTTGGTTTAAATAAATCTTGTACTACCAATCTCCCAATAACAGCATACTTTTCTTTATTTTTTACATCGTTAGAATTAATATATCTTCCATTTGTAACAATATTTTTTTCAAAAAATTGTTCAGAAGGAGATACTCCTTTTGTTCGATAATTATTTGATTCAAGTTTATATGTTACTTGAGCATATCTTGTAATCCTAGGAGAAATATTTTCGAGAAAAAAAGTAAAATTTTCCTTTATACCTGAAAGATCACTGTTCTCAAACCTGATTTGTCTTTTTGATTTAAATCCCATAAAAGGCTTGGACGTTGTACCAGGAAAAATTGTAAGCACATTTGTTGCATCATCCAAAAAAAATTCTTTGAACTGGTTTTTTAATCCATTACCGAATCCAAATAAAACAACGAATATAAAAATACCAAGTGCCACTGTAAATCCTGACAAAAAGGTTCTTAATTTATTTTTTGAAATAGTTTGAAAAATTTCAACCCAAGTGTCTCTTGAAAACATACTATAACAATTTTTGTTTAATATACTTATCTTCTATTATAAGTCCATCTTTTAATTTTACAACTCTTTTACACATTTTAGCAATCTCCTCTTCATGGGTGACAACTAATATAGTTTTCCCCTCATTATTAATTTTTTGAATTATTGACATAACTTCATTTGAAGTTTTTGAGTCAAGGGCTCCGGTTGGTTCGTCAGCAAGTAAAACTTTGGGATTTGATACCAAAGCCCTTGCTATAGCAACTCTCTGTTTTTGACCACCAGATAATTCACTTGGTAAATGTGTAGACCAGTTTGACAATCCAACCTTTTGAAGAAAGTTTAGTGCCTCTGTCTGTCTTTTTTTTCTTGATATACCTCGATAATACAATGGCAATGCAACATTTTCAACTGCATTCTTATAGTTTATTAAATTAAATGATTGAAAAACAAATCCTAAAAACTCATTTCTATATTTAGCTGCTTTAGTCTCATCTAAATTCTTTATTTCTATTTTATCTAAAAAATAAGATCCTTTGTCAGCCGAATCAAGCATTCCAAGTATATTTAGTAGTGTAGATTTTCCAGATCCAGATGAACCCATTATAGCAACAAGTTCACCCTCATTTACTTTAAAGTTAATTCCTTTTAAAACGTGAAGGTAATTTGAACCCATTTTATATGACTTATGAAGACTTTTAAGCTCTAACATTAAACTTTATTAATTTTTTTAATTTAAAAAATACTAAGTTGTAAAATTAAATTAAATAATGACAACGAGAAAGCAAATTTTATTATTAATCCCAGGGATTTTCATTTATTTCTTGAATAAATATTTACTCATATTCAAATCAAAATATTAACCTGATAAATTCAAATAATTATTTCCTAAGTTGTTTATAAACAAAAAAACCAACTAGACCAACTAATATATATGGTATTGTCATTAAATAAACTATTCCGTCATTAATTCCTTTAGCAGTCTCTAAGGCATCTTCTGATTCCAAAACTGCTCTGCACATAGAGCATTGGGAATAAACTTCTGTAAAATTTAATATTAAAAAAAATATAATTAAAAATTTTTTCATAATTCAATAATAAGGTGAAATCATAACATATATTATTACGCCAGTTACGGTTATGTATAGCCAAATTGGAAAAGTAATTCTGGCTATTCTCTTGTGATTCTGAAATTGCTTTGATATTGCTCTAGCATATGAAATTAATACCAGAGGAATGATTCCAATTGATAATAAAATATGAGAAATTAAGATAAAATAATAGATATATTTAATTGGGCCTTCACCTCCAAATGGAGTTGGATCCGATGTTAAATGATAAGCAACATACATCACTAAAAAAACAACGGACAGTAATATAGCGATTTTCATTAAATTTTGATGAAGGTTCATTTTTTTATTTTTAATTGCCCACAAGGCAAATAAGAGAACAATTGCAGTGAATCCATTTATAGTTGCATAAATAGGGGGCAAAAAAAGTAACTCATCAACATTTTCTAATCTTATTCTAAAAAGAATTGCAACAACAACAGGTATAAGAATTGAAATAACAACAATAAGTTTTTTATACTTTAATTTTTCTGTTTTTTTTTCAATTTTTTGCATTTAATTTTCTTTTAATAATAATTTAATATCTTCTTGTAACATATCAGTTCCTTGAATTGGAGCGTTTATATTATTAACTCCGCTGTAATATATTATTGGATTACCAAACTTATCATCTCTAGATCTTATATAGCCTTTTTTATCAATCAAGGCAAAATAACCTTGGTGTTCAAAACCGCCAGCAAAGTTTGGATTTACTTGAGCTAATAAATTAAATCCATTATTTGCCAAATTATAAATTTTATGTTGTTCACCAGTTAAAAAATTCCATTTATTTGAATTTTCTACAAAATTTTCAGAGTACTTTTTCAATACATGTGGGGTATCATTTTGAGGATCAACAGTTATTGAAACAATTTTGAAATCATCTTCATTAGAAAAATAGTCATTTAGATATTTTAGATTATTATTCATTATTGGACAAATTGTTGGGCATTTTGTAAAAAAAAATTCAACTAAAAAGACTTTTCCAATAAAATCAATGTTTGAAACATATAGGCTATCTTGATTTAAAAAAATAAATTCAGGTACTTTTCTTTTTTGTTTGTTTATTTCGATATAAGACAAAGGTTTTTCGCTCAAATTAACAGTTCTGATATTTGTTACAACTTTATCTTTATTTAATCTTTCAAAAATTCTTGGTATAAAAATTAATGAAAAAACAACAACAACAACAATTAAGCCTATATAAGATTTCTTATTAATCATTAATAAATATTAATCTTTAAAAACATTATTTTTTTTCAAAGCTAGTCTATATTCAGCTAAAATAACTTTCACATCATCTACCATCTTATTATTTATTTCAGCAACAGACGATGAGTTATATCCAAATAACGTGCCAATATCTTCATCATCATCTCTTCCTCTTAAATTTTTCAACTTATCAATAATAAAAACTGTCGATATAGCCATTGAATCAGATAAGCTTAAATCAGTTTTAAGTGTTCTAAATAAGTTACTGGTTTGCTTTTTATTAGCTATCAAAAACCTCCAATTAGATAAATCTGAACCTAAACCAACAGCTAGCTCTTTTTTGAAATCATTAATATTTTTTGTTTCCGAACTGTCAATAACGAAAACAAACTGAAAATCTTTAAATTCATAAAATCTTTTATAAATTTTTTGATTTAAATTAAATCCATCAACTTTTTTATTTGTGACATCAGATCCCCAAAACCCTAAAACTGTAATTTTGTTTTTTAACTCAATTTTACTCCCTGTCAAGGAGGGTAAATCTACGACATCACTTATACCGATTGTTAAAATTGGGAGCTTTGCAAAATTATTTACTCCAGATGCAAAAAAAAGGTAAACAACTATTGGGAAGAAAAATAAAATACTTAAAACAAAATACTTATTAAAATTTTTTTTCATTTAAAATCACTAGAAATCCCAACTTACAATTCCATCTTTCATTATATCAAAAATATAGTCTGCCTCAAGTAAAATGATGAAAGCTAAATATGGAATTAAAAAAACTAATGGTAATACAATTGAGTTTTTTAAGGAACTTTTTTCATCTCTAATGTGCATAAAGTCCCAAGCTATGTAATAGGCTTTAACAATTGTTAAAATCAAAAAAATCCAATTTAATAATTTCATTCTCAGAAATGGTTTTAATAAAAACTCTGGCTTTATTATACCTAAAACTACCTCAATAGTAGTAACAATTGACAAGAAAATCAGGACTCCCCAAATCTTTTGAACATTAGATTTAAATTTTAAAAGACCTCTAAAAATTGCTAATTTTTGATCACTGTGTCCCATGCTAAACTAAATAAAAAAATGTGAAAACAAATACCCATACTAAGTCAACAAAATGCCAATAAAGTCCAACTTTTTCAACCATTTCATAATGTCCTCTTTTCTCGTAAGTTCCAATAATAACATTGAAAAAAATTATTATATTAATGACTACGCCTGAAAAAACATGAAACCCGTGAAATCCTGTTATAAAAAAGAAAAAATCAGCAAATAATCTATGGCCATATTCGTTATGAATGAGGTTTGCTCCTTCAACTACTCCTACAGCATCTTGAATTTTAGATAATGACTCTGACCTATTTAAAACAACTTTTTTTCCCATTGAATCGAGTTTTTGAACTCTAACCAATAAATTATTATTTAATTTGAACCCCTCTTTAACTTCATCTAAACTAAATGAGGGTAAAGAACTTTCAGTTTGGTACCAAACGCCAACACTTGGATTATGATTCAATCTATCTGAATCAAGTTTGACTGAAAAATCTTTTATTGGAGCTCTTTTTCCTGTATCAGAATTAATAAATTGGAGAATTTGTCCACCTCTTGTCTCAAGTGCTCCATAGTCACCCTTAATAAATGTATTCCATTCCCAAGCTTGCGAGCCAACAAATATTGCTCCAAAAATAATAGTTAAAAACATATATAAAATAACTTTATTTTTTTGCATATTATGTCCGGCGTCAACAGCAAGAACCATAGTTACAGAAGAAACTATCAAAATAAAAGTCATAAATGCTACATAATACATTGGGGCTTCAACTCCGTGAAGAAAAGGAAAATGGGTGAAAACCTCGTCTGCAATAGGCCAAGAATCAATATACTTGAATCTTGCAAAACCATATGAAACTAGAAAACCAGAAAAAGTTAGAGCATCAGATATTATAAAAAACCACATCATTAACTTACCATAACTAGCCTTCATAGCATCGTTACCATGTTCTGAAAAATCAGAATGTTTGATGTTTTTTAAAGCTACTGTTTCTGTTGACAATTTTTATTTTTTTTTTTTTACAAATTTAATTTTTTTAGTTGATTGCTACAACAAAAACATATAAATATATCCATAGAAAATCAAGGAAATGCCAAAAAATTGTCGCCAATTCAAATCCAATTTTATTTTGATTATTATATACTTTAGAATGACTATTATACGTAACTACAATTAATGTTATTATTCCAGCAATAAAGTGAAGCATATGAATTAAAACTAAAACATAAATAAAAGATGTTGTAATTGAACTTTCAGGGCCTGTAAAGTAATATCCCATATCAATAATTTTAGAAAAACCAATAAATTGAAAAATTAAAAAAAGAATAGCTATAAATATTGTTGACCATAAAAAAACAAGTTGTTTGAAATTGTCACCTTTTAACATAAATCTTTTAGCTGCATGAATAGTAAGACTACTACATAATATAAGAATTGCACTAACAAGAAATTCAATTGGTAAATCAAAATTATTTATCCAATCATCTCTTCTACTACTAACAACATAAGAACTTGTTAGTCCAGCAAAAGTCATTGACATACTAATCATAGCAAACCACAACATCATTTTTTTAGCTCTATAATTTTTTTGATCTATTTTCATAATATGTATCCATTTAAAATTTTGTCTAAAACATAAACAACTTGAACTAAGGTTATATAAATAATACTCGAAAACATAAGTTTCTTTGCTGCTTTAATTGATCTTTTAATTATTAAATCGATCGCAAAATATAACATTATTAGTCCTAAAAAAATGATAATTACAGATGAAAAATAACCTAAATTTAATGTGCCGGAATAATCTGAAATTGGAGTTATTGATATCAAAATCATCCACAAAGTGTAAGTTATAATTAACAATCCTGTTTTTTTATCTTTATTTCCTGAAGGTAACATTTTAAATCCTGCCTTTTTGTAATCATCATTTAAAATCCATCCAATTGACCAAAAGTGAGGGAATTGCCAAAAAAACTGAATCATAAATAAAATTCCTGGCTCAATCCCAAACTTATTTGAATGAGCTACCCAACCTAACATAAATGGTAAAGCACCAGGTATAGCTCCAAAAAAAACACTGAATGGAGTTTTGGTCTTTAAAGGTGTATAAATAAGTGTATAAATTAAAAGAGAAACAAAGGAAAAAAATGCTGTCCTAAAATTAATTTCATTTAATAAATAAATGCCCAAAAAAATCATAATTAAAGCAAAATAAAAAGCAAACCTAATCGATACCCTCTTATTAGGAAGTGGCCTGTTTTTTGTTCTGCTCATTAATTTATCTAAATCTTTTTCAAGAATTTGATTGATAATATTAGAGGCTCCAACTATGGAAAATCCTCCGAAAAATAATAATAGAATTATTGAAAAATTAATAGCATTAGCAGCAAGAAGATATCCAGCTAGTGATGAGAATACAACACTTAATGTTAATCTGAATTTAGTCAGTTGCATCATATCATTTAAGAATACCGTAATACTAAATTGAGATTGTATTAAATTGCTGTTCATAATTCAAACAAAAAGATATACAAAGATAACTCAGCGAAGAATTAAATTATAATTTTGATATAGTTAATTTTAACAAAAAATTTATTGTAACCTGAATGTTATAGGAATACTAAAAGGAACTCTTACTGCTCTGCCTCGTTGCTTACCAGGAGTCATTTTAGGTAATTTTGAAATTATTCTCTCTGCTTCTCTCTCTAAGTTTTTATCAGGACCTCTTTTTCTAATATTAGAAATGGTTCCATCTTTTGAAATTATGAAGCTAACAAATACTCTTCCCTGTATACCCATCTCTTGAGCAATTTCTGGATATCTAAAATTTCTCCTAATGTGTTTGTTAATTTGCTCTTGAAAACAATCTCTTCTCTTTGATTTTGGAACATTTTCACAGCCCGGATAAATTGGAACGTCCTCAATTATTGCAAATGGAACATCTACATCTTCAAATTCTTCTTCTAAAACCTCAACTTCAACAATTTCTTCTTGGTCGGTTTCTGTTGATTCAATTACAGTTTCTTCAATTTCTTCCTCATCTTCTACAACTTCAATTACCTCTGGAGCAGGAGGTGGGGGAGGTGGTGGTGGAGTTTTAATTTGTTCAGTAATTGGTATTTCCTCGTCATCGTCGTCAACTACGTTGAGAGATTCATACAGGTAAGCACTTTTATCATAAGATTTCCATTCTATACCTCTCCAAATTATAAAAAGTACAAGAGCCAAACCTATAGCAAAGTACAAACTGCTGTTCTTATTTAAATCTACTTTTGGATTTTTTTTAGGCTGCATAGATTAATTTTTGGCTAATTTAAAAAAACATTATTATAATTAAAAAATTATTTTTTAATAACCATAAAGATAAATATACCAAAAATATTAGATAAAATATCAACTATCTCAAATGATCTGTAATCCAAAAAAAGGTATTGAATTATTTCAATAATAATTCCATAGATTAAAGAAAACATAATTGATAATGTTTTTGATTTAATCAAATTAAAATCACTAGCTAGTGATTTGTTCAAAAAATAACTTAAAGAAAAATAAAAAAAAATGTGACCTAATATTTCAATATCTAATAAGTTTAATGAATTTTTTAAAGGCTTAATTGTTAAGTTAAATTTCTCTAGGGATAAGTATGTTATAAAAAGTAAATCAGAGAATGCTACAATTGTATAAAAAAATCTTATGTCAAATAATTTTTTTGTAATCATCAGAATTTAACAATTCATTTATTTCATTATCTGATGAAATTTTAACTTTTATTATCCATCCCTCATTGTAAGGATCATTATTTACAGCTTCAGGATTATTATTCAGGTCATTATTGAATTCAATTACTTCACCAGAGACAGGCATAAAAAGATCAGAAACAGTTTTAACTGCTTCAACACTTCCAAATATTTCCTCTTTATTTAATTTTTGGTTTAATGATTCTACTTCAATATAAACTATGTCACCTAACTCTCTTTGTGCATAATCAGTTATTCCTACAGTAGCAATATCTTCTTCTATTGATATCCACTCATGATCCTTTGTGTATTTCAAATTTTCCGGTATGTTCATTTTTTTTAAATTAATTCTAATATAGATAATTTATTTAATTTCCGAAATTGTATCTAATAGTAATTCCTGATCTAATACTAGTTTGGGGAAATGCTGAAGAAACAGCAAATTTTGAAAAATTATGATCATAAAAAAATAAAGCAGTTAAATTTCTAGATAAATCATAATCTGCAGAAACCTTTATAGACCAGATAGATTGACCAGCTGTAACTTGATTATTTTCAATATCTAAATTTCTAAGCACAGTTAAATTATTTCTATATGATACGTCTGCTTTAAAATTTAAATCACCCTTTAAAGAAGTCCTTCTTCCCCCCACATTGGTTCTGAAAGATAAATCTTTAATTCTATACCCTAAACCAAAAATAAATTCCTCTCCAAAAGATTCTGTTAAAATATTGTTATCCAAACTTAGAGATAAAGCTCTGTCTTTTACAAACTCTGCTAAAAATTTAAATGAATTTTTTAATTCAAAATCTAATTTAAATAAAGGATTGAACTGTTCAACTAAGTTCAAATTTCCATACAAAGTTTGTACAAGAAAATTTCCAGCATCATCCCTTAAATAGGGATTTGTAGAATCATAATCTAAATTATTTTGAAAATTATTTATGGTAAAACTAGATCTATATCCGTGAGAAATTGAAAATCTATTAAAAATTTTTTTAAATGTCTTATTTTTCATTAAACCTGTATACTTCAAATTCCAGTTAGGTAAGGGGGACTTTTGTGTTGGATTTAGTGCAGTTTTAAGAGGTGATTGACCAGAGTAAGCAGCTAAAAAGGCTGGGATTGTTACTGACTGGTGTCCTCTACCATATCCATTATAATAACCGTCTAAATCGAGATTGTTGATATCAACACCATTTATATAAGCTAATTTTTTTGACAATATCACTCTATTTTGTTTAAATTTTTCAAAAATAGAATTAGAAAAAATACTATTTTTTTTGAATGCAGTTTTTATTAAAATAGTAGAAACACCAAAATTCCCGTATTTTACAAAATTTAATTTGTTATAGTTTCTATCTTGAATTAAAAAGTTTTCTGAATAATTGTAAGAATAATCTTTATTCAAATTAATATCAATAATCAATCCAAATTTAAAATTTATTTGGCTATTAATTTTAAATTGATTATTTCTAATTTGACTGTAAACTTGATTAAAGTCAGGGAAGTCAGTTAACCACCCTTTTTTTGCAATTTCATATCTTATATCTGCTTGATCACCAAAAGTATAAGCTAAAGTAGGTTTAATAGTACCTAAATGTCCAATGTTTTGTGTATAACCCGGCAAAACACTTCCATTATTTTCTGAATAAGAAAATTGAACTCTTTTTATGTTACTAATTGATTTTATGATTGAATTAATGATTGATTTATTTTTTGATTCAAATTTAAAACCCAAATTTTTGAATAATCTTTCAAATGATAATGAACCATTAAGTACTTTAGAGTTTGAATTTTGAATTGTATTAATGGATCCCAAGACCCTTCCATCAGAGGATGTAACATTATCTAAAATGTTTGATCCACTATCCCATGAAAAATTTCCGGAATATGAATAATTTGAATCAATAAAACTTAAAATTGGGAAATATTGAAGTGGTAAATTATAATTAATATNAATAGACTGGAANTGNGAGTTTGGATCACCAGAATCAAAAAATCCTCCCCAAATATCCTGACTNAAATTAATTGANTTCAAGTTTTCTTCNTTTAATCTAAAATAATTTTTNACAATACTTTTTGTAGTTGATGTAAAATTTAATCNCATTGATCTAGTAATATTNTGTGTTATTGAATAGTTAAAATCACTGTAATAATTTCTTTGTTGTAGTTCTGGCAGTTCAATAAAATCTTTTGTATTTATTCCTTCAAAATAAGCTTCTCTAAATTTTTGTTTGTTTAATAACCTGTCAATTTTATGACTAAAAGTTATATTGGATGGCAAAAAATTAAAATTTAATTCTTTAATAAATTTTAATTTATTTGATTTCTTTAGAAGTTCATTGTTAAAAAAAGGAGAAAATTCAAAAGGTGAAAAAGAGTGCGAATAATTAGAATTTAAAAATACATTTTTTCGTATTTGTTTTTCCATCTCAAAATCTGAGTGATTTAATTCATTATATGAGTACGAAAAGTTGAAATTTTCAATATCATAAAATTTACTTTTCGATCTATTTTTTGTTTTTCTAACTCCTATTAAATTTATACTTTTTCTTTGAGTATAATTGTTTGATTGATTATTTATTGAATCTCTTTGACTTTTATTTACGGCTGAATCTAATCTATCAGATAATAATACATCATCATACAAAGGATCATACTCTGGTTTTATTATTGTTTTTCCAATATTATAATTGAATGGTATTGTAACACTCCACTTTTCGGGTAAAAATTTACCAAGATCTACATTAGTTACAAAATCATACTGTTTATTATCCTCACGATTTCTTTGGTTTGGTGTTTGATCTATTGAACCAAAACCAATAGTTGAAAATTTTCCTGTTAATGAAAAATTAGCTAAATCAGCCAAATTTCCATTTAAAGAACCTATTGCTGCCCACCCACCCTTAGAGTCTATGCCTGCAATTCTTAGCTCATTAAACCAAACTTCCCCACAAAGGTCGTCACCATTATTTTTTGATGGGTTTTTGATACCAATCATCAAATTCTTAACTGATCCTAATGAGGGATTACCTTTGATTGAGAATTTATATTTTTTATCACCAGGCAATTTACTTATTGGAAAAAATTCATCTATAGAATTGATATCCTCATCAAAATAAGAAGCTTGGTCAATGCTTAATCCAATTATTTTTGATTTCATCTCTCTTAATTTTGAAATATCAATATCTATAGAGTTAGATTCAGGAATCCATACCTCTTCAGAAGAAAATTTATTTGAGCTGTCTGTTCCATATGATGTTGGTTTAAGAGGAACCTCGATTTGATAATAATTTTGATTTAGATCTGATCCAAGACGAATAAACGCAACAACTCTTTTATCAAAATCGTCATTAATTCCATCACCTGGAAGCTTCTTGTTCCCTTTGATAGATTCGGCATGAATATACATTTTTAATTTTTTATATTGCCTTAAATCAATTTCTATATTTTTATAAATACCTCTAGAGTCCATTGGTTTTAAATCGCAAAATTTCATAGATAATGATTGTTCATTTTGTCGAATTACTGTGTTATTAGTATTTATTTTTTCTCTAACAATATCAGGTGGAAGTACGTAATTTATTGGGATTCTATTTTCATTTTCTAAAATGTTTACAGTACTAACATCTATTGTTGTTGAATTATTTTGTAAAATATTATTATTAAGTTGCTTATTGTATCTTCTCCAATCACCTCTTACCAATTCTAACGTTCCAAATCTTAAAACAATGGGTTTTTCAAAATCATTAAGTAACATTCTGATAAATCTTATAGATCTTAAATCCTGAATATTATTTATGTTGTCATAATAGCTTTCAAAATTAGTGCCATCATAAAAAGACTTATCAATAGGTACTTTAAATTGAATCCACCTAGTATTAATTTTTTCTCCATTTGGAAGATCTACTTTTACATTTTCTCTAACATCACTAACAAATGGATGATTTCCTACTGTCATATTTTTTCTAATAGGAACCTTGTAACTAAAATAACTGTCAATTGTGTTCATCGTTTGATCTTTATTAATGTCCTCTGTGTCAGGTTCTGATGTTCTTCCACGATCCAAATTTGAAAATGCTACAGGAGAGTTTCCGTCAGTTCCATTATATCTTTTGTAGCGATCAACTATTCCACCATTAACTTTTGCAAAATATTGATAATTATCTCCTGCTGGATCATTTTCAGGTCCATTAAAATATATTTCTCTTTCTTCATTATCATTTAAACCATCAAGACCAACATCTTGTTTTAATCTATCACTTTCAATAGTATTAAATGCATATAATAAAGATTGAGTCGAGGGTGTCTTTCCCCAGTTAGAAAATTTAATATTTTCAATTGATTCAGAAACTGGTAGTCCATTTTCATATTGTTTTCTTCCGTCTTTTAAAATATCCTCTGAAATATTTCCTAAATGAAAGTAAAGAAACCCAAGGTGATTTTTAGTGGAATTCTCGTCAGAAAATGTGTCCAATAACCAAAATTCAATAAACTCTACATTTGTTTGTTCAAAATTAGTTGAATTTATAGGTCTAGTAACACCAGCCCAATTATTTTTTGGATTCTGCTTAAAATCATTGATTAAATTATTGTTATAAGGCCCCTTTTCATCTGGGAAATAAGCTAAATCAAGGGTTGATTGAACAGTTGACTGACCTTGAATCAAATCCTGTTCAGGAAAGATTTCATTTATAAATATCCTTCTTGTAGTATTTAAAGAGATATCTTGATTATTTATGCCAGTTGGTCTAAGTTGATTTGAATAAAAAATTGGATCTATTGTGTACCATGAAATTAAGGCTCGATTAAATCCACCAGTAATGTCGTTTTTTTTTGCCTCTGCCCCTAAAAATCCAGATGTGGGGACACTTGAAAGGTACCAAGAAAATGGGCTCTTAATATCAATACTAGTTTGTGCTCCTTCAAAATCGTCAATATAAATAGTAGACAAGCCGTTTAATTCAGTATTTTTTGGATTTTTTGAAATTAAAGTTGCTACCTCTCCACTAAATGAAAATAACGAAGGGACCTCAGATTCAATCATTGGTAACTTGTTTATTAATCTTGTTAATATTGGAACTTCTCTTGAAACATTTGCATTAAATCCAATCATTGTATTATTTACTGGTTCTGATCCATAGTTAGCTTTTTGAGTTAGAGGATTTTCACTCAAATTAATTACATTACCACCAATCATAAAATTTTCATTAAATCTGTGAATTAAATCAAAACCCGAAAACCTTTTATTTTGTTGTCCAAAAACTGAATTATTTTCAACTGTAATTTTTAAGGGTATATTTGAGGCATTAATACTTGGATCAAGAATCCTTAATCTGCCTATTTGATAATTTACAGTGTAATCTATTCCCTCCGAAAGAAGCCTACCTCCAGCCATTACTTTAACTGAACCTTTTGGTATGTTAAATGCTCCTAAAGAAATTCCATTTCCTCCTTTTGATTTATAACTTCCCTTTAACTCGAACTTATTTTTTTCATTAAATTCCAAAGCTGCAGCCTTGGTAGAAGTATACATTTCTCTAAAAACATAGTTTTTTTGATTTTCATTATATGATTCTGGTATTTCATAATTTTCAGAATTATTTTTTGAGTTAGTTAAAAGTTTAAACAAATATTCGCCAAAAGGTTCAACACTTGGAAAAATTATCCTACCATATCTCTCATTAACTGTTACACCAGGTACATAATCGAAAAAACCATCACCATTTACTTGAAAATCTTCAACACTATCTAATCTGTCTAAATTAAATTTATTTAACAAAGTTTTGTTTTTTAAATTACTAGGCCAAATTGATTCATTTATTGGTTTTAAATAATTAAGAGGAGTAGGGTTTGTGTATAATATGTTTAACTTAAAATTTTCATTGGAGAGATCAAATGCACCAATGTTGTATATATTTTTCATCATTAAATCCCATACAGGTTGATTTACATCAGTTAAACTGCTTTTTAACAATTTAATAACTAAACTTTTTGATTCCTGATTTTTAATTTCATTGTCAAATGTTATTTCCGTACTCATTACTCCTCCATTTGCAAATTCTCCAACTTGATATACCTTACCCTTGTATGTGTATTGAAAAGAAATCCCTAATATTTCATCATTACTTAACTTTTGATTTAAAGATATATAACCCAATTGCTTGTTTAAATAGTATTCATTTGGTTCTAATTTTCTAGCACTTTCAAGAGTTGCATAATCAATACCTTCAATAACATTTTCCTCTAACCTACCAAACCCCTCAGATATTTTTGATACGTCTCTAATGCTTTCATTTAAAATAGATCCATTATCAATAGATTCAGGGTTTAAAAAATTAGCATCATTTGAAGGAATATTATTATTGAATTCATTTTTAAAAAAACTTTGATCAACTGAACCTAATCTAGTGTTATTGATATCTCTTTCTCCTAAATCTTGAATAGCTACAAGATTTCTAACATTGCTTGTTTCTAATTGTCTATTTGTGACCCAGACTTCAACTCTAGTTATATTAATTGGAGAACTTATATATGGATAATTTTTTAAGAAATTATCATAATTATCTCTAAAATAGTGAGCTAAAAAAAAATGTCTATTATCTTCATAATCCAAAGCATAAACTGAAAAATTTTGTAATGTTCCATCGCCTTGAGCTACCAAAGATTGTGATTGTGATCTTTGCTCTGCAAAAACAGCTGTAATATTAGTTTTACCAAACTTTAACTGAGTTTTTACACCCATAAGACTTTGAGCTCCTGAAATAAGTGAACTATTAATTGGCATGTTGATATTTCCAATGTCAATATTTTGAATGATTGCATCCTCTGATATTGGTAATTCCAGATAATCAGTTAATTGATCTTTATAGTTTATGAAATCGTTTTTATTTCTATTAATATTATCATAAATTTCTCTAGAATTTTTAATTTTTGTACTTATTTCTCCGGGAATATAATTATCAATTTTTTTTAATCTAGGAGGGTTAAATTCTAAACGTATCAAATTTTGAAAATCAAATGTTGACTCTGTATCATAATTCGCTGTTATTTTAAATCTTTCACCTATATCGCCTATTAAACCCAAATTTATTCTCTGATCAAAATCAAAGGCGAAATTTTTTCTGTTTCTTGGAGAAAAACTAGGATTATCAGTTTTCTGAAATTTAGCACCAATATCTATTCCAATTGAACCCTGAGGTTTAATATCAATTACGTTACTTCCAAAAATTGATTGAAAAAAATCTGAATTGACATATAATTCCGGTAATAAGTTTTTTTGGATTTCCTTAATATCTCCATTATTTTGATATAGAAGTTTAATTTTTTCTTTAAAATTTTTTTTAATATTTTCTTTAATAATCAAATACTCAAACTCATCCGGTTTGAGAACCAATGGTGTATTAATTGGATAATTGTCTATAGTTTTTGAGTATATATAAACATTATTTTTTGAATCATAAACATAATTAGATTTAATACTTGATGATTGAGGAAATTTAATTTTTCCCAAATTTTGAAAATCGTCTTTTGTTTGAGAATGCAATTTATAGTTCCAAAAAATCGTAAGGAATAACTCTAATAAAATAAAATATTTTATAAAAAATCTAAACAATACTATTAAAGTTTATTCAATGCTAACCTAATAATTTCCTCTGTTGATATACTAGGTTGACTTTGAATTATATTATCAACTAATTTTTCAGATTGTTTCCTTGAATAACCAAGGACATCTAATGCTGATAACGTTTCTTCTTTAATTGTATTGTTTTTTATTGGCTTAAATTCGTCAGATATTTGAATATTTAAAATCTTATCTTTTAATTCTATGATTAATCTCTGAGCAGTTTTTAAGCCAATTCCTTTAATAGATTTAATCTTTTCAATATCATTTGATGAAATTGCATTTTTTATCTCATTTGAACTCAAAGATGATAGCATCGTTCTAGCAACTGAAGGGCCAATTCCTGAAACAGATATTAACAATTTGAATATTGATCGTTCGCTAATTTCAAAAAATCCAAACAGGGAGTGAGAGTCCTCTTTAATTTGTAAATGAGTATATAAAAAAATATTTTCCTCATTCTTGATTTGCTCATATGTTGTTAAAGAAATATTTATATGATATCCAATACCTGAACATTCAACAACTACATAAGTTGGATTTTTTTCGACTAGTTTACCTTTTATATGAGTTATCATAAATTTATTTATTTTTTTTTTGAGCGTCAATTACTGCAATTGCAGCCATATTTACTATTTCTTCTACACTAGCCTCCAACTGAATGACATGAACAGGATAAGAAAGACCTAATAAAACTGGACCAATAGATGAATTTTTATTTAGTTCTTTCATCAGTTTATATGAGATATTTGCAGAATCTAAATTTGGAAAGATTAAGGTATTTACCTTTTTTTTTGCAAGACTTGAAAAAGGAAATCTCTCGTTTAACATCTCAGGATTAAGTGCAAAGTCAGACTGAATTGGACCATCAACAACAAGATCTGACTTAACTTTATGAAGGTATTTTACTGCTTTTTTAACTTTTTCAGCATCTTCAAATTTAGAAGACCCAAAGTTTGAATAAGAAAGCATAGCAATTATGGGTTCAAAACCAAACATTTTTACCAAATCTGAGCACATGATTGCAATTGCAGTAAGTTCCTTTGAATCAGGATTAATATTAAGCGCTGTGTCTGACAAAAAAATTGGTCCCCTATCAGTTAACATAATATTTGCTGCAGCAATTCTAGAAACACCTTTGGACTTTCCTATTATTTGAATTATTGGTTTAACAACTGAGGGATAACTTCTAGAGTATCCAGAAAGCATTGCATCAGCGTCTCCATTTTTAACCATCATTGCACCAAAATAGTTTCTGTCCCTTAACCTAGAATTTGCCTCATACTCAGTAATTCCATTCCTTTTTTGTTCTTCCCAAAAAATCGAGGCATAAAATTTTCTTTTTTGATTTTGTGTATAACATTTAGGATCAATAATTTCAATTTTATTGTGAAAATTAATTGAATTCATTAAATTGACTATGTTGTCTTCATTTCCCAGTAATATAGGAATTCCTATCCCTTCCTCCAAAACAATTTGTGCTGCCTTTAAAACATTCAACTGGTCTGCCTCTGCAAAAATAATTTTCTTAGGGTCCTCTTTTGATCTGTCATGAATCAACCTAATAGTTTTTTGATTGCTTCCTATTCTTTCAGAGAGTTCTATTCTGTACTTTTCCCAATCTTTAATTTTTTTTGTTGCAACACCGGATTTTATAGCTGCCTTAGCAACAGCCAAAGGAATCTCTTCAATTAATCTAGGATCAAATGGCTTTGGAATAATATAGTCTTTGCCAAAAGAAAGTTTTCTTTTATTATAAGCTATATTTACTTGTTCTGGAACAGTTTTTTTTGCCAAATTAGCAATTGCCTCTACAGCCGCCATTTTCATTTCTTCATTAATTTTTTTTGCTCTTACATCCAAAGCCCCTCTAAAAATAAAGGGAAACCCTAAAACATTATTTACCTGATTAGGATGATCAGATCTTCCTGTAGCCATTATTATATCACTTCTAGTTGAGCAAGCTAATTCATAACTAATTTCAGGGTCAGGATTTGCCATTGCAAAAACAATAGGATTTTCGTTCATTTTAAGAAGCATTTCCTTTTTAAGTATTCCTCCTTTGGACAAACCAATGAAAACATCTGATTTTTCAATCGCCTCATTTAATGACTTAATTTTTCTAGATGTTGAAAACTCCATTTTTTGTTTAGATAAACCTTTTCTCATGGAGCTAATAACACCATTACTATCAAGCATAACAATATTTTTAGATTTAAATCCAAATGATTTGTAAAGCCGTGCACATGATATTGCGGCTGCACCAGCCCCAGAAATAACAATTTTAACTAAATCTCTTTTTTTATTTACTAATTCAACTGCGTTAATTAAGGCAGCACAAGAAATAATTGCAGTTCCATGCTGATCATCATGCATTACTGGTATTTTAAGATCATGCTTTAATGTTTCTTCAATAATAAACGCCTCAGGAGATTTAATGTCTTCTAAATTTATTCCACCAAAGGAAGGAGAAATTGCTTTGACAGCCTCAATAAATTTTTCAGGATCTTTCTCACTAATTTCAATATCAAAAACATCAATTCCTGCAAAAATTTTGAATAATAAAGCTTTACCCTCCATGACAGGTTTTGAGGCTTCTGGACCAATATCGCCGAGACCAAGAACCGCAGTTCCGTTAGTTATTACTGCAACTAAATTTGATTTATTTGTATACTTATACGAGTTAAGATGGTCTTTTTTTATTTCTAAACAAGGTTCAGCAACACCTGGTGAGTACGCAAGTGACAAATCCCTTTGAGTCCCATAATTTTTTGTTGGAACAATCTTAATTTTTCCAGGCTTAGGTTTTGCATGATATAAAAGAGCCTCCCTTCTTTTATTGTCCTCCATTAAAATAATTTTTGTTGTAAATTAAAATTATTTTTTTAATGTAGTAAGCTTATTAGTAATAAATTCTCCAATTTTTTCGCCTTGCGAAACTCCATTAGTAATTGCCATCTCATAATGAATGCCACCATATAGTCTAGAGATTGCTGCTTCTTCAGATGCTTGAATAAAGGAATTATAGGACCTGACAGGCAAACCAAACTCCAATTCTGAGGTATCATCAAATTGAAAATTATCACCATAAATTTCCGTTAACATAATTGCAGCGGATCTTGAAATTACAGAATGACCACTTGTGTATTCTGGAAATGGAGGAGTTTGTAAAAGAGGAAGCCAGTCCTCATCAATATACTCATTTATGACAGTCTCTGGTCTAACTACAATCGTTTTCCATTTGTCATCCCAACAGCTAATAAATGCATCAAAAAGTGAAATTGAAACTAATGAATATGTTCTAAGCGATTCAATATCATTAGAATTAGCCTTTTCAGCCGCAATTCTACAAATATTAATCCAATGACCTCCAGGAGTAATTTTTTTTGTAGCAAACATTGCATGACCTTTATGATGTGAAACATATGGATTGCAATCCCAAAATTTAGCTATTTCAACTTGCTCATCACTTAGATTGTTAGTGATATCATAGACTTCAATTAATTGTTTATAAAATTCACTTTTTTTATCTAAGCTAAATGGATATGGATCTTTGGCAGAAAACTGACTACATGAGTCAATCACCATAGTTCGAATTTTATTCCAGTGGGGCTCAATTCCATCCATGTAATCTGGTGGTGTAGGTTTCCAAAAGTCAGGTTCGTTAATGATAGTATATTTAGGAAAAGTTCGGGTTTGAGCATAATTATCTTTTGATGACCATTCAATTATGTGATCACTTACTTCTCGTGCATACTTTTTTGAATTTCTAATAATTTTATTTGGAATATTTTTATGTATCTCATCATAATTAATTTCAAAAAACTTTTCGTATCTATCCTCTGAAAAAATTAATTTTTTTCCAATAATCCTTATAGCTTCAATTGCTGCAATATTAAAGTCAATATTCTCCTGAGGTTTAGGTATTGAATTTAATCCCTTAAGTTGACTAGAAAGAGATAAGTAGTTAACAGTATCCTTTAATCTAATAATCTCATAAGCAGCTATTGACGGATAAGTATAAACCCTGGAAGCAACAGGTGGAGAAAATATGTCATAAACAATTACGTCTGTTAAATTTTTAATTGCTAAATGAATCCATTTAGAATTTTCAACATTGCTTTTGTCGTATTCTAAATTAGAGCATGAACTTAAAACAATAAATAATATAATAATAAATTTCCTTTTCATTTTTCTTTTTTTCGAATGCAAAAATAATTCATTTTGGAAAAAAATACTAATTTGAGTTTTTTATAAATGAAATATTTTTTTTTAATCCTTTAAAATTAGCCCTTTTAATTGGTGAATTTTTGAATACTTTTTTAAATGTCTCCTCAGTTAATTCAATCCAGTCATTTTTTTTCATATTAAGAAATTTATCACTGGGTTGAAACAAAGCGTGTTCATTTTCCTTTGAAAATTTATTCCATGGGCAAACATCTTGACATATGTCACATCCAAAAATCCAATCTTGCATTTTGTTTTCGAATTGCTTTGGAATTGAATCTTTAAGTTCAATAGTAAGGTAAGATATACATTTATTTGAATCTAAAACATAAGGCTTTATAATTGCATCTGTTGGGCATGCATCTATACAGGCAGTACAAGTTCCACAGTGATCCATAACTGGTATATCATAAT
The DNA here is from genome assembly GCA_002702875.1 of Flavobacteriaceae bacterium. Taxonomy (GTDB): domain Bacteria; phylum Bacteroidota; class Bacteroidia; order Flavobacteriales; family Flavobacteriaceae; genus TMED220. Next base: position 23,411 of record PACV01000072.1, on the reverse strand, counting down.
CAAGTTCTAAATCACAGATGATTTCAGCTAAAAAAAAATATGATCCCTTTTTCTTTGATATCATAAGAGTATTTTTACCAACCCAACCTAATCCAGACCTTTCAGCCCAAGCTCTCTCCATCACTGGAGCTGAATCAACAAAAACTCTAGCATTAAAGTCTCCAATTTTGTTTTTTAAAGAAGACAATAATTTATTTAGTTTATTTTTTATAACAAAATGATAATCATTTCCAAATGCATATTTTGAAACCTTAAATGAATTTGGATCTAACTGCTTTTTTTTAGTGTAATAATTAAATGAAAGTGAGATCACACTTTTTGAATCTTGAACTAATTTTCTAGGATCTAATCTTTTGTCAAAATTTCTCTCCATATATGACATTTTCCCATTATAATTTTTTTTTAACCATTTTTCGAGATTTGAGGCATGGTCCTCTAAAAACTCCGCTTTAGATATTCCGCAAGAGATAAAGCCAAACTTTTCGGCTTCAGTTTTAATAATTTTAGTTCTCTTACTCTTTAATGTCATTCAATTAAAATAAATCTCTTTGTTCATTTTTATAAATTCCAAGGTGTTTATAAGCAATTTCTGAAACCTCTCTACCCCTTGGAGTTCTAATTAAAAAACCTTTTTGAATTAGGAATGGTTCATATACTTCCTCTATTGTTTCAGGGTTTTCTCCAATTGCAGTTGACAAGGTTGAAATTCCAACTGGTCCGCCTTTAAATTTTTCAATTAAAGTCTTTAAAATTTTATTATCCATCTCATCAAGACCGTATACATCAACTCTTAAAGACTTTAATGAGTATTTTGTTATTTTTAAGTCTATATTCCCAGTTCCCTCAATTTGCGCAAAGTCTCTAACTCTTCTAAGAAGTCCATTTGATATTCTTGGAGTACCTCTACTTCTTTTTGCTATCTCCTCAGCTGCCTGATGGTCAATTTCTATTTCCAAAATTTTGGCACTTCTCATGATTATAGAAGTTAATAATTCATGATTATAATATTCCAATCTATTGTTTATACCAAATCTGGCTCTCATTGGAGCAGTTAAAAGACCTGATCTAGTAGTCGCTCCAACTAAAGTAAATGGATTTAGTTTTATTTGAACTGATCTTGAATTAGGTCCAGAATCAATCATTATATCAATTTTGTAGTCCTCCATTGCAGAATATAAGTACTCCTCAATTATAGGATTTAATCTATGAATTTCATCAATAAACAATATGTCTCTAGGCTGTAAATTTGTAAGCAGTCCTGCTAAGTCTCCTGGTTTATCCAATACTGGGCCAGAAGTTATTTTAATTCCAGAATTTAATTCACTTGCTAGTACATGTGCTAACGTAGTTTTTCCAAGACCAGGTGGGCCATGAAATAAAGTATGATCAAGAGCTTCATCTCTTAAATTAGCAGCAGCAACAAAAACTTTTAGATTTTTTAAAATCGAATCCTGACCAAAAAACTCATCAAATCCTTTAGGCCTGAGAGCTCTGTCAAAGTCTCTTTCCTCTTGACTTGAGTTGTCTAATGTTGGATCTAGATTTTCATTCATTAAAACAAATATAGAGGAATAAATTAACTCTATTTAATCTCTCATAATTTAGTGCTGCAATTCCTCTTCACCTTTTTTTAATGGAATATTTTGAGGAACAAAATCTTTATCTTGTCCTGGTTTTGAGTAATCATATGCCCATCTGTAAACATGAGGGATTTTTCCTGGCCAATTGCCATGTATGTGTTTGATTTGAGAGGTCCATTCCAAAGTATTTGATTTCCAAGGGTTTTGCTCTGTTTCTTTTCCATAGAACATGCTATGAATGAAATTATAAAGGAAAACCAATTGAGCCAAACCAGTAATCAAAGCTGAAATTGTGATAAAAACGTTGATATCAGCAATATCATCGAAGTAAGGAAAAGCAGTATTTGAATAATACCTTCTTGGTAACCCAGCCATTCCAATAAAATGCATAGGGAAGAAAATAGCGTATGCACCAATGGCAGTGACCCAAAAATGTAAATACCCTAGATTTTTATTCATCATTCTACCGTACATCTTAGGGAACCAATGATAAACTCCAGCAAATAGTCCATAAAGTGCCGAAATTCCCATAACCAAATGAAAATGTGCAACTACAAAATATGTATCATGCACGTTGATGTCTAGTGTACTATCACCGAGAATAATACCAGTTAATCCCCCAGAAATAAATGTAGAAACAAGCCCAATAGAAAAAAGCATAGCTGGATTCAATTGTAAATTACCTTTCCACAAGGTTGTAATATAATTAAAAGCCTTAACAGCTGAAGGAATAGCAATTAATAAGGTAGTGAAAGTAAATACCGAACCAAGGAATGGATTCATACCTGTTATAAACATGTGATGACCCCATACTATGGTGGATAAAAATGCAATAGCAAGAATTGATGCAACCATTGCTCTGTATCCAAAAATAGGTTTTCTAGCGTTGGTAGATATAATTTCTGATGTAATACCTAAAGCAGGTAGCAAAATTATATAAACTTCAGGGTGACCTAAAAACCAAAAAAGATGTTCATATAAAACTGGAGAACCACCTTGATAATGAAGTACTTCTCCCTGAATAAAAATATCTGAAAGGAAAAAGGATGTGCCAAAACTTCTGTCCATTATTAACAACAAAGATGCTGACAATAAAACAGGAAATGATACAACACCGATTACAGCAGTGATAAAAAAAGCCCAAACAGTCAAAGGTAACCTTGACATTGACATTCCTTCAGTTCTGAGATTTATTACTGTAACTATATAATTAAGAGAACCTAATAGTGAGGATGCAATAAATACTGCCATTGAAACAAGCCAAAGGGTCATACCTAAACCTGATCCAGGCTGAGCCTGAGGTAAAGCACTTAGAGGGGGGTAGACGGTCCATCCAGCAGCAGCAGGTCCTGATTCAACAAATAGGGAAGCAATCATAATGATACTTGAAAGGAAAAATAACCAATAAGCAATCATATTCAAAAATCCTGAAGCCATGTCTCTTGCACCTATCTGCAAAGGAATTAACAAATTACTGAATGTCCCACTTAAACCAGCTGTTAGAACAAAAAATACCATTATCGTACCATGTATTGTAACTAAAGCTAGATATACATTTGGATCCATTACACCATCCGGTGCCCATTTACCAAGTACAGCGTCAAAAATACCAAAAGATTTTTCGGGCCAGGCCAATTGAAGTCTAAATAAGAGAGACATCGCTATACCTATTATAGCCATAAAAAGACCAGTTACTAGGTATTGTTTTGATATCATTTTGTGATCTTGACTAAAAATATACTTTGTTATAAAAGTTTCTTTATGGTGATGATGTCCATGTTCTTCTTCATGTGATTTTCCTATTGCTGACATATCTTTTATTTTAATTAGTTATTACTTGTGAAAAATTTTGTTGTTGGTTAATCCAATTTTGATATTCTTCAGGAGTTTCTACTACAATCTTCATCTGCATATTATAGTGTGAAGCTCCACATATTTTATTACACAAAAGTAAGTAATCAAACACATACGGGTCAAGTGGTTCTTCACCATTTGCGATTAATTCTTTACTATTTTCTTCTCTTATCTTATTTATTTTTTTTACTTTCTCAATTATTTCAGGTTTTTGCCTCATCTCATCTGTTGTAATTACAGGAGTAAAAGCAAATTCAGTTATCATTCCTGGTACGCAATTCATTTGAGCTCTAAAATGTGGCATAAAGGCAGAATGAATTACATCTTGTGATCTCATTTTAAATATAACTTCTCTTCCAACTGGCAAATGTAATTCAGTTGTAACTACATCATCAAAACCATTAGGATCTGTGACATCGATACCAACAAGATTTTTACCATCAAAATCTTGTAAAAATCTAACATTTGCATTACCCAAAACTCCGTCTTCTCCTGCATACCTTGCTTTCCAGTTAAATTGTTGTGCATAAAGTTCAACGACTAATGCTTCATCATTTTCTTCAATAGTCATAATTTCAGTCCAGGTATATAGGCCGAAAAAAATTAAAACGGCAAGAGTTACCATTGGGATAAAGGTCCATATTGCCTCTAACCTATCATTATCGGCATAGAAGAAAGCTTTTTTAGTTTTTTCTCCCCTGTATTTATATGAGAAATAATGAACTAACGCTTGTGTTACTGTCTGAACAAAAAATATTAATGCGAATGTACCCCACATTAAGCTATCAAAATTACTTCCATGCTCTGAGGCAGCTACAGGTAAAATTACATCTCCCCACTTCCAAAATGAGAATATTGTAAGTATGTAAATAAAACCTAAAAATGCAAACATTAATTTTCCTTGAAAATCATTGTCTTTGTCATTTGCTATTTGGCTTTCATCCTTAATGGATGGTTGTGATAATTCAAAAATCTTAGTTAATTGCCATATGGATATGGTAACTAAAACTAAAATCACTAAAATCAATAATACTGTCATATACTTTTAAATATCATTAATAATGAAAACTTTTACTCTCGTCAACAAAAGGATCTCCTTTTGCCAAAAGAGGAGCTTTTTGTAACTCATGAAAAACAACATACATAAATAGTCCTAGAAAGAACATAAATCCACCAATTTCAGGTATTCCTATAAACCACTTATCTCCAACTGCGGAAGGCATTATCATATTAAAAATATCAATATAATGACCAATAACAATAACTATACCAACTGTGGAAACAATTAAATTCATTCTTTTGTAGTCACTATTCATAATTACCAATAAAGGAAATAAAAAGTTTAATACAATCATTCCCCAAAATGGTAAAGAATAATCTTCAATTCTTGTCATAAAATAAGTAACTTCTTCAGGTATATTTGAATACCAAATCAACATGAACTGAGAAAACCATAAATAAGTCCAAAAAATACTTATACCAAACATGAATTTTGCTAAATCATGAATGTGGCTGTCATTAACAAAATCTAAATATCCTTCTGATTTTAGGTATATCGTAATAAGAGCAATTACTGAGATCGCAGTAACAAACATACTTGCAAAAACGTACCAACCAAAAAGTGTACTGAACCAATGAGGATCAATAGACATAATCCAGTCCCATGACATAATTGACTCAGTGACTATATAAAAAACTAAAAATGCAGCTGAAATTTTAAAATTTCTTTTGTGATTCACTATATCATTTGCTTTATCTTGAGCAAGAGAAAATTTCCTTGAGAAATACCTATACAAAGCCCAACCAAAAATGAAAAATAAAGCTCTGGCTAGAAAAAATGGGATATTTAAATATCCTATCTTATCCCGAATTATTTTATCTTCAGCAACAACATCAGCATCCATCCAAATAAACAAATGATTGAAATGTAAACATGATAAAAGTAAAATAACAAATACTACGATACCACCTGGTAATAAATAAGCTGTGATACCTTCCATAACCCGATACAATACAGGAGACCAACCTGACTGAGATGCTCTTTGAATAGCATAAAAAGCAATTGTACCAAGTGAAATAAAGAAAAAGAAAAGTGCCGCTACATAAAGAGCCGCCCAGGGTCTATTTTGAAGTTTATGTAGTAAGTGCTCTTTGTGGTTTTCGTCATGTTGGGCAATATAAAGTTTATCATTTGAACTTTCACTTACTTTAACTACTTCATTAGTACTATTTCCATATTCAGGATACATTTTCTTAGCCTCTTCATAATTAGAGGGTGCTGCTAAAAAACCATATGTTAAGCCGATAAAACCTGTCACCATGAGTATTATGGAAGTTAATTTTAGATTTTTTGAAATTGTATACATCATTATTTAATTAGATCAGATCTTAATTCCATTACATGTTCAGCAATCTGCCATCTTTCAAGCTCATTTACCTGTCCTGCATGAGAACCCATTGCGTTTTTACCATACATTAAAACATGATAAATTGTTCCATCATTAATATCTCTATCAGCATAGCTTGGAATGCCTAAAAACTTTTCTCTTTGTGATAGTGCTCCATTTCCATCTCCTTTCGATCCATGACAAACAGCACAATATATGCCGTAAAGTTCCTTTCCATTTTTTGTATGTTGAGTTAAATCAGATATAGAATCTAGAGGAGAAACTAACTCAGCTTTAGCAAGTTCGTACCCCTCATTTGTATTAGGGAAATCATAAGGTTGCCATCCTCTAGCTATTGAACCCTCGACTGGTAGTTGGGCTTCAATTCCATTTGAAAATGCATCAGACTCAGAGTAAGTATCATATCCAATAGCCTCATACATGTTAGGCATATACTGATAATTAGGTTTAGAATTGTCCTGGCACGAATAAATCAATGCAAAACATAAAAGATATTTTAAAATTATTTTATTAATCATAACTACTTATCTATATAACTTATATCAATTGCACCCGTTTTTTTCAAAAATTTATTTAACTTATCCTTGGTGTCAGTCATTAAAATTTCAACTAAAAACTTATCATCTGTTGTTGATGGAATTGGATTTTCAGATTCTTTAAAAGGCCAAAGTTTACTTCTCAAGTAGAAAGTTATTACCATCAAATGAGCAGCATGGAAAACAGTTAACTCGAACATAATTGGAACAAAAGATGGGACATTTTGAATAAAACTAAAACTTGGTTTACCTCCAATATTTTGAGGCCAGTCCTCAATCATTATATAATTCATCATCAAAATAGCAATTGTTAATCCTATACACCCATATATAAATGACATTATGGCGATTCTAGTTTCTTTTAAACCTATAGCCTTATCTAAACCGTGGACCGGGAATGGGGTATATACTTCTTCAATTATGCAGTTATTCTTTTTCATCTCTATAACTGCTTTTAAAAGCGTATCATCGTCGTCGTATAAGGCTCTAACTATTTTATTATCCATTTTTTTTATCTCTAATTTTTTTAAAATTTTCTCCAGAAGACTTTAAAATAGTCTTGACCTCAGCTTGAGCTATTACAGGAAATGTTCTTGCATAAAGCAAGAATAAAACAAAGAAAAAACCTATTGTTCCTAAAAAAATACCAATATCAATAAAAGTTGGTGAAAACATTGTCCAAGAAGATGGGAGATAATCCCTGTGAAGTGATGTGACAATGATTACAAATCTCTCAAACCACATTCCAATATTTACAACTATTGAAATAAAAAAGGAAAACATTATACTTGTTCTCAATTTTTTAAACCACATAAACTGAGGAGAAAAAACATTACAGGTCATCATGGACCAATATGCCCACCAATATGGACCAGTAGCTCTATTTAAAAAAGCGTACTGTTCATATTCAACTCCAGAATACCAAGCAATAAATAGTTCTGTAATATAAGCGACACCAACTATTGAACCTGTAATCATAATTACAATATTCATTAACTCAATATGCTGAATAGTAATGTAATCTTCTAAATTCACAACTTTTCTCATTATTATTAATAGAGTTTGAACCATTGCAAAACCAGAAAAAATTGCACCTGCAACAAAATATGGCGGAAAAATTGTAGTATGCCAACCTGGTATTACAGAAGTTGCAAAATCAAAAGAAACAATTGTGTGAACAGACAACACAAGAGGTGTTGCAAGTCCAGCTAAAACCAATGAAACCTCTTCAAATCTTTGCCAGTCTTTTGCTCTTCCACTCCATCCAAAACTAAGTAAACTATATATTTTCTTTTGGAAAGGTTTAACAGCCCTATCTCTGATCATAGCAAAGTCCGGTAACAAACCTGTCCACCAAAAAACAAGTGAAACAGAAAGATAAGTTGATATTGCAAATACGTCCCAAAGCAAGGGAGAATTAAAATTAACCCACAATGATCCAAATGTATTTGGTATTGGAAGCATCCAATATGCAAGCCATGGTCTACCCATATGAATTATGGGAAATAAGCCAGCTTGTATAACAGAGAAAATAGTCATTGCCTCAGCAGATCTATTAATAGCCATTCTCCATTTTTGTCTGAAAAGTAATAAAACTGCAGAGATTAAAGTTCCTGCATGACCAATACCAACCCACCAAACAAAATTGGTAATATCCCATGCCCAACCTACAGTTTTATTAAGACCCCAAGATCCTATTCCAGTTGATATGGTATATATCATACACCCTACACCCCAAAGTAACATAGTTAACGAAATTCCAAAAACAATCCACCAGCTAATATTTGCTTTCCCTTCAATCGGGGCTGCAATATCTTTGGTAATATCATGGTAAGATTTGTTACCTAAAACTAATGGCTTTCTTATTGGAGCTTCGTAGTGAGATGCCATATTAAATGTTTTTTAATTTCTGGTTCATATATTTCTAACTTTAGTTTGATACATAACATTTGGTTTTGTTCCTACACTTTCAAGAAGCCTGTACATTCTATCATTTTTTGTCATTTTAGAGACCTCACTATTTTTATCATTCACGTCACCAAAAACAATCGCTCCAGTGTTACATGCACTAGAACAAGCAGTTTTCCATTCTCCATCATTAATTTCTCTACCTTCTAATTTAGCATCCAAAATTGTTTTTTGAGTCATTTGAATACAAAAAGAACATTTTTCCATAACTCCTCTTGACCTAACTACAACATCTGGATTAATAACCATCTTACCCAAATCGTCATTCATGTAAAAGTCAAATTCATCATTATTATTGTATAAAAACCAATTAAACCTTCTTACTTTATAAGGGCAATTATTAGCACAATATCTTGTACCTACACATCTGTTGTAGGCCATGTGGTTTTGACCTTGCCTTCCATGAGCAGTGGCTCCAACTGGACAAACTGTCTCACATGGTGCGTGATTGCAATGTTGACACATTATCGGTTGAAAAGCTACCTGAGGATTTTCAGAAGCATTTTCCATTCTCGTAAGAGTAGACATTGTTTTAGTTAAACCCGTTGCATTTTCTTTAACTAAATTATCATTTTCAAAAGAATCTTCAGAGGAATAATATCTATCTATTCTTAACCAATGCATGTCCCTAGATTTTCTAATCTCCGTTTTACCAACGACAGGGACATTATTCTCAGCATGGCAAGCAATAACACAAGCGCCACAACCTGTACATGAATTTAAATCGATTGATAGATTGAAATGATGTCCAATTGATCTATCAAATTCTTCGTACATGTCAACACCTTTTGAAGTTACATATTCCTCAATGTGATTTTTTGATACTACAGGTATGGGATTCCAATGTTTTTTGTCTTTTGTGTTAAAAATTTCCAATGTTGTTTCTCTTATTATATCTCCTCTTCCCATTAAAGTATTTTGGAGCTGAACACAAGCAAATTCATGAAACCCTTCAGTTAATGAAACAGTTACACTTTGATGAGAATTAAAATTTTCGTAAAACTCATAAGCATTAATTCCTACTTGCATTTCTTTTTTCAATCCGTCAACTCTTCCGTATCCAAGAGCTAACCCTACAGTACCCTTTGCTTGGCCTGGCTGAATTATAACAGGAACTTTTAAAGACTTACTTCCATTAGAAATATTAGCATAACTTCCATTAAGTGCACCATTAGATACATTAACATTTTTAAGCCCCAACTCCTTAGCATCGCTAAATGAAACAGTTAAATAATTATCCCAAGTTGTCCTTGTAATAGGGTCAGGAAACTCTTGTAACCACGGATTATTAGCCTGCTGTCCATCCCCAAGACCTGTCTTTGTGTAAAGGGTTAAATGGAAATTATTAATTTTTGAAGATATAAACTTATCTGTGTTAACTGAAGATATTATATTTTTAAAATTTGGTTTAGAATTATATAATGACTTTTCATAAAAACCATCATGTAAAACTTTGTTCCATTTGTTTTTTTCTAAAATATCTTTTTTCCATTTTTCTTTAATTAAATTATAATAAGTTTTGTTATTTTCAGTTAATTTTAGAATAATGTCTTGAAACTGATTAGTATTAAAAAGTGGCCTTATAGTGGGTTGTGCTAAAGAATAAAAATCTTTTTTAAACTCATAGTCACCCCATGATTCAAGAAAATGAGGCGTTGCAGCAATAAACTGACAGATTGAAGCCGTTTCATCTTTTAACATTGAAAATGCTACAGATAGATCCATTTTTTTTACAGCGCTTTTAAACTTTTGCCCACCCGGAAGAGAATATACAGGATTAACGCCAAAGGTTAAAATACCTTTCACCTCTCCTCTATATATTGATTCTAATGTAGTATTTAAAATCTTGATGTCTGATTCTTTAATTAATCTAGGCCTAGATGTGTCAAATGCATTACTTTGAATAAAATTATTTATTTCTAAAACCATTTTTTGAGCGTCAAGATCTTCAATACCAGTAATTACTACAGATCTTGAACCGTGACTTTTAATTTGACTGAGTATTTGGTCTAGCTTTTCTTTCTTAGAACCTGCAATATTGATTTGGTTATTTTTTTTCAATAAAGAATTGTAAATGTATGTAAGAAATAGCTTTTGATCATTTAAATTACAAGGAATTCTTTCATCTGCATTAGATCCAGTTAAAGTCATGTTGGACTCAAACTGTATATGTTTTGACATAGACCCCGAAACACCGTCTTTAACTGGAACCCTGTTTTTTGTGTAACCAGAATCGAATCCACCTCCTTGCCAATCTCCAAGAAAATCTGCACTGATTGAAACTATAAGCTTAGTATTACTAAAATCATAATCAACTAATCCCAATTTTCCATAATAAGCTCTGTAGGCCTCACTGGCAGAATGTGAAGAAACTGTGTCATAAATAACGTGTTCAACATTAGGATATTTGGCTATGAAACCCTTAATTATATCCTTAGTAGTTGGGCTTGGAATTGTATTTGTTAAAAGAATTACTTTTTTATTTTCTTTTGAAAGTAGATCTAGCTTATTTTTAATATTTAAATATAAATCATCCCACTCTAGAGATTTGGGCTTTGAATCTAAATTAGAAATTGGGGCTTTAACTCTTTTGCTATCATACATAGATAAAACAGATGCATGAACTCTTGCGTTTGCGGCACTGAAAAACTTTGATTCATTATTATTTTCAATTTTAATTGGTCTGCCTTCTCTTGTTTTAACTAAAATATTTGCAAAATCAAATCCGTCTGCAATAGAAGTAGCATAATAGCTAGAGACCCCTGGTACCAATTGTTCGGGTTGAAGAACATAGGGTATAGATTTTACAACTGGTCCCTCACAAGCTGCAGCAGCAGCGGCGGCAGTGGAAAACCCAACAAACTTTAAAAAGTCTCTACGTGAGGATGATGAGTTTTCAATTAATTCAGATGAATTCGGTCCAATTGGTAGTTTTTCAACAAACTCATTTTGTTCAAGCTTTTTTATAATTGAACTTTCATAGTTTAATTGCTCACTGTTTTTCCAATATGTCTTCTTTTTTTGCATCTAATAATGATTAATAATGACATTTACCGCACTCAAGTCCACCCATTTGAGCTACTGTTAATTTTTCAACACCGTATTTTTTTGAAAGCTCCTCATGAATTTTAGCGTAATACTCGTTTGATTCAACATTCAAATTTGACTCCCTGTGGCAATCAATACACCATCCCATTGTTAGAGGAGAATGTTGATACACAATCTCCATTTCTTCAACAGGGCCGTGACACTTTTGGCAATCTATTTTTGCAACTTCAACATGTTGAGCATGATTGAAATATGCATGATCAGGTAAATTATGAATTCTTACCCATTTGACAGGCTCACTTTTACCTGTATATTTTTGGTTTTCTTCATCCCAACCAACTGCTTTGTATAGCTTTTTAATTTCTTTAGTATAAAAATCTTTGGTATATCCGTTCTCTAAGTCTTCCTCACCATTATACTCAGCAATATACATGTGACAATTCATGCAGACATTTAATGATGGAATACCGGAATGTTTTGATACTCTGGCTGATGAGTGGCAATATTTACACTCAATTTTATTAGCTGAATGAATTTTATGTGAATAATGAATTGGCTGAATAGGCATATATCCCTGGTCAATTCCAATTTGCATCAGATAAGCATAGCTGTAGTAAGCACTGGATAACAAAAGAAAAGCTACAGTAATCAATACTAAAAATTGGTTTTCAGCAAAAGCTTTCCAAATTGGTTTCCTTGGAATTTTCTTAGGTTTCTTTTCAGGTGGAGTAAATCCATTTGATTTAGCAATAACTAGTAGTGTCCTATTGACAGCAACTAGCATAAAGGTTAAAATAGCAAATATTAAAACTAAAAGAACTAAAATAAGATTCATTATAAAATCGGATGGACCCTGAGAAACAGCAGCAGATTGTACTGTATTAACAGTTGCTTGTGCGACAACAGGAGGGATGTAATCAGTATATGCCAATATATTATCAATATCAAGATTTGATAACTGAGGAAATGCAGTCATAACAGATTTGTTATATTCTTCCCAAACAGCAACTGCTTGAGCATCTCCAGCTTTTATCATTGCTGAGCTATTCTTTATCCAACTGTATAACCACTCTCTGTCATACTTTTCTGTAACCCCTCTTAATTTTGGACCAACTGCCCTTTTATTTAACTTGTGACAAGATGCACAGTATGTATTGTAAAGTTTTTTTCCTTCAACATGATCTCCTTCCTGTCCATAAGATGAGAAACTTAAGGGCAGAATCAACAAGAAAACTAATAAAACTTTAAAACTAAAAAAATCACTCTTCTTTAAATCCGTCATTCTTATTTTTAATAGTAATAAATTTTATGCAAAAATAATACATTAAACCCTTTTTAAAAAGGGTTTAATGATATGTTTTTTGTTATTTATAATCTTTCTAAATAAATAACTTATTTTTCAAAAATTTTCAATTAAAATTAATAATTATTTTATTTGTCAAATGCCTTTTAAAAATTTGAAAATAATATTATTTTTTTTGATAATAAATACAATGTATTCATTGGTTTATAGCCAAGATTCTATTTATGTTATTACTCAAGATAGTTTATTAAATAAACTAATAAAAATTAAGCTGGAGGTAAATAAAGAAATATATGAAAAAAACTATTACTCAATTCAACTCTTTTCTGGTGACTTTAATAACGCTGAAAAAATTTATTTAGAGTTTTCATCTTATTTTCCAAACTTAAAAAAAACACTAACTTTTGAAACTCCAAATTATAAAGTTAGAGTAGGCAATTTTGAAAAAAAAATTAATGCAGATATAAAGCTTGAAGAAATAAAAAAAAAATACAAATCAGCTTTTGTTTTACAGCCAGAAAATTTATAATTTTTTCTTGACAGCTATTTCATCGTAAAACTCAATAGAATCTCCTACCTTAAGATCATTAAAGTCTTTTATTTGGATTCCACAATCATAACCTTTAGAAACCTCCTTAACATCATCTTTGAATCTTTTTAATGAAATCAACTCACCTGTATGAAGAACTACTCCATCTCTAGTTAATCTTAGTTTGTGAGTTCTTAAAATTTTACCATTTGTGACCATACATCCTGCTATAGTTCCTACTTTCGAGATCTTGTATGTTTCCCTAACCTCAACATCACCTGTTATTTGTTCTTTCATCTCAGGAGATAGCATGCCTTCCATGGCATCTTTTAAATCATTGATTGCATCATATATTATTGAATAAGATCTAATATCGATTTCCTCCTTTTCAGCTAGTAATCTTGAATTAACAGTAGGTCTTACATTAAAACCAATTACAATAGCATTAGATGCAGANGCTAACAAAACATCAGATTCAGTTATTGCACCAACNCCCTTNTGTATAATATTAATTTGAATTTCTTCAGTAGAAAGNTTNTGTAATGANTCAGTNANTGCCTCTACAGATCCNTCAACATCACCCTTTANAATTATGTTTAATTCTTTAAACTCACCNAGAGCAATTCTTCTTCCAATTTCATCAAGAGTAATATGTCTTTGAGTTCTAACGTTCTGCTCTCTAACAAGTTGAGTCCTTTTTGTAGCAATTAATTTTGCTTCCCTTTCATCCTCTAAAACATTAAATGTATCACCAGCTTGAGGTGCTCCATCCAAGCCTAAAATTGAGATTGGTGTAGAGGGTAGTGTAGATTTAGTATTATTACCTCTCTCATCAAACATTGCCTTTACTTTTCCGCTTTGTTTTCCTGCTAAAATATAATCTCCAAGTTTTAAAGTACCATTTTGAACTAATACAGTAGTGACGTAACCCCTACCCTTATCTAAGTATGCCTCAACAACAGTACCTTTAGCATTTATTTCTGGATTTGCTTTAAGTTCCAAAAGTTCTGCTTCGAGAAGCACTTTCTCTAAAAGTTCCTTTACTCCTGTTCCTTTTAAAGCAGAAATATCCTGAGACTGTATTTTACCACCCCAATCTTCAACTACTAAATTCATTGATGCTAAAGATTCTTTAATTTTTTCTGGATTTGCTGTTGGCTTATCAACTTTATTAATGGCAAATATAATGGGAACATTGGCAGCTTGAGCGTGACTAATAGCTTCTTTTGTTTGAGGCATTATTTTATCATCAGCAGCTACAACAATAATTACAATATCAGTAATTTGCGCACCTCTTGCTCTCATAGCAGTAAAAGCCTCATGTCCAGGAGTATCTAAAAATGTTATTTTATCTTTAGTCTCTAATGTAACAGAATATGCTCCAATATGTTGAGTTATTCCTCCAGATTCACCAGCTATTACATTTTCATTTCTTATGTAATCAAGTAATGAAGTTTTCCCATGATCTACATGTCCCATAACTGTAACTATAGGGGCTCTAGGTGAAAAATTCTCACTGACTTCTTCTTCAGGAATTTTAATTTCTTCTAAATCACTTTTTACAAATTCAACCTCAAAACCAAATTCATCAGCGACAATAGTTAATGTTTCAGCATCAAGTCTTTGATTCATTGTAACCATTATACCTAAAGACATACAAGTAGAAATAATTTCAGTTGACCCAACTCCCATTAATGTAGCAACTTCGCCTACAGTTATAAATTCAGTGACCTTTATAATTTTACTTTCCGCCTCTATTTGTGCTTGCTCATCATCAGACTTTTGTTTGTGTAAAACTCTTTTATCTTTTCTGTATTTGGCACCCTTAGATTTCGCTCCTTTTCCTTGAAGTTTTTCTAATGTCTCTCTAATTTGTTTCTGAACCTCTTCCTCACTAGGCTCAATTTTTTGAGTAATATTATTTTTATTTTTTTTGGTCTTTTCATTAACCTTTTTTTTCTCAGGAGTTAAGTTAGAATTAGTTTTATTAATTTCTTTACTTATTCTTTTTCTTTTTCTTTTTCTATTATCATCAACTTCTTGTTGTTTCTCATTTATTTTTTCAAGATTAATTGTCTCTCCAGTTTTAATTGGACCTGAAAGTTTTTTATATTTTGTTCTTAAACTATCATCTTTTGCAATATTTTTTTCAGTCACTTCAGATGACTCGATTTTATCTTTTCCCTGAAAATTCAAATTTTTATTTAAAACTTTTTTTTCTTGAATTTCTGACTGATTGTTAAAATTTGAACTTGAATTATTTATATTTTGATTATCACTAATTTCAGACCTTATTTTGAGTTCTTCCTCAAGCTTAATTCTTTGAATCTCCTTTTCTTTTCTTTTTTCCTCAAGGACTTCGTTAGACTCAACTTTACTTGATTTATCATCGTCAAAATTATCAAGTAAGAGTTTGTATGTTTCGTTGGAAATTTTGGTTGTTGGTCTTGCCTCAATTTTAATTCCCTTAATACTTAAAAAATCAACAGCCCTATCAAGAGAAATATTAAGTTCTCTTAAAACCTTACTTAACCTGACAAATTTTTCAAATTCCATTTATATTTATTTAATCTTCAAACTCTTCTTTCAAAATTCTTAAGACTTCATTTATTGTTACATCTTCTAAATCAGTTCTTTTGGTTAAATCTTCAGCATCTAATTCAAGAATACTTTTTGCCGTATCTAGTCCTACCTTTTTAAATTCTTCAATAACCCATGGTTCAATTTCATCGCTGAACTCAGCTAATTCTACATCTTCTTCAGCGCCCTCTCTGTAAACATCTATTTCAAATCCTGTTAACTTACCAGCTAATCTAATGTTATGTCCTCCTTTACCAATAGCCTTAGAAACCTCTTCAGGGTCAAGAAAAACTTGAACTCTTTTTTCTTTCTCATTAATTTTTAAAGAATTTATTTTTGCTGGAGATAATGATCTTGTAATATATAATTGAAGATTGTTCGTGTAATTTATTATGTCAATATTTTCATTACCCAATTCTCTGACAATTCCGTGTATTCTTGAACCTTTCATTCCTACACATGCTCCAACAGGATCAATCCTATCATCATATGAATCAACAGAGACTTTTGCCTTTTCTCCTGGAATTCTAACAGCTTTTTTGATAGTAATTAACCCATCAAAAACTTCAGGGATTTCTTGTTCAAATAATTTTTCTAGAAAAACGGGAGAGGTTCTTGAAAAAATAATTCTTGGTTTATTTCCCCTTAACTCAACAGACTCAATTACACCCCTAACACTGTCTCCTTTTCTGTAAAAGTCAGAAGGAATTTGTTTGTCTTTAGGAAGAATTAATTCATTGCCATCATCATCTATAAGAATGACCTCCCTGTTTCTTACATGGTGAACTTCAGCTGAGTATAAATCACCCTCTAAATCTTTAAATTGTTTAAAAATATTATTACTATCGTGCTCAAATATTTTAGAAACCAAATTTTGTCTTAAACTTAAAATAGCTCTTCTTCCTAAATCAACTAATTTAACCTCCTCGGAAACATCCTCACCAACCTCAAAATCTGGCTCAATTTTTTGAGCATCTTTTAATTCAATTTGTTGATTTGGATCTTCAACTGACCCATTATCAACTACAACTCTATTTCTCCAAATTTCTAAATCACCTTTATCAGGATTTATAATTATATCAAAATTTTCATCAGAACCAAATTTCCTTTTTAATGTATTTCTAAATACATCTTCAAGAATGACCATTAGAGTTACTCTATCAATTAATTTTTCGTCTTTAAATTCCGAAAAGGATTCAATTAAGGCAAGATTTTCCATATTCAAATTATTTATATTACAACTTTAGCATTAGAAATTTCATCTAGTTTAATTAATTTCAATTTTTCAACTGTAGAACTTCCTCTGCCCTTTTTTTTTGGTTCTCTAACTTTTGAATTAATTTCAATAAAATCGTTATTAAAACTTTTTAATTTCCCTTTGTAAAACTCACCAGAATTGATTTTGACCTCTAAAAATCTACCAATATTTTTTTTGTACTGTCTTTTATTAACTAGTGGTGATCCTATTCCTGCAGAACTTACTTCAAGGGAAAAATTTTGATCACAATTATTTAAACCTCTAATTATTTCTTTACTAATTTTTTGGCAATCACCTATTGATAAAATATTATCAGAATCTAATATTACTTTTATAAAATTTGATTTAGTAATAATAAAATCAATTATAAAAATATCTGGCCTATCAACAATAGCAGAGTGCAAAATTTCAAAAACTTTATCTTTAAATTTCATTTAAAAAAAAAGGGGACATTAAGCCACCCCATATTTTAATTAAGATTTGAGGCAAATATACAAAAGTTTTATTTTAAATTGAAAGAATTCAATACTTTGTAATAACTTATTTAAAATCCTATATTTGGAAAAAAATTAATTGCAATGAAAAAATTAAATTCAGGTTTAATTTTTGAGAGATTTTCTGAGAAAGAAAAAACACCTTTTGAGAAATTATTTGAGATTTTCAAAGAGTTAATAACACATACATCTGGAGATTTTGACGAAGCTATCAATTGGTTAAGAGAATTAGACAAAGAGTATAAGTTAACTGATAAAAATTATACAATTGATGATTTTATTGAAGATCTTTTAAAAAAATCTTACATAAAAAAGGAGATTGATCCTAACAGTTATAACAATTTAAATAAAATAGTTATTACATCTAAGACAGAAAAACTTTTACGTGAACATGCACTTAAACAAGTTTTTGGTAATTTAAAAAAAACTAAATCAGGTAATCATAAATCAAAATTTTCTGGGTTAAGCGATGATACTAATGGAGATTTTCGTCGCTATCAATTTGGAGATTCAATTGATAAAATCTCTATAACTGAGAGTATAAAAAATGCTCAGTTAAACTCATTTGATGAACTCAAAATTTCTGAGTCAGATTTAGTTGTTTATGATTCTTTACAAAAAAATCAAATGAGTACTATTTTGATGATTGATATTAGCCATAGTATGATACTCTACGGTGAAGACAGAATTACACCAGCAAAAAAAGTAGCAATGGCCTTATCAGAATTAATTACAACAAGATACCCTAAAGATACCCTTGATATATTAACATTTGGAAATGATGCTGAAATAATTGAGTTAAAAGATCTTCCATATTTAAATGTTGGCCCATATCATACTAATACTGTCGCAGGTTTAGATCTAGCATTGGATCTTTTAAGAAAAAAGAAAAATTCAAATAAACAGATTTTTATGATCACTGACGGAAAACCAAGCTGTATTAAATTATCAAATGGTAATTATTACAAAAATAGTGTTGGCTTAGATAATAAAATTGTTGAAAAATGTTATGAGAAAGCAAGAAAAGCAAAAAAACTTGGAATACCAATTACTACTTTTATGATTGCTCAAGACCCCTATTTGCAGCAATTTGTTAGGGAATTTACAAATGCAAATTCAGGTAAAGCCTTTTTTACAGGTTTAAAAGGTCTTGGTGAAATTATTTTTGAAGATTATGAGAAAAATAGAAAAAAGAAATATAGTTAAAACTTTACTATGAAAAAAAAAGAAATAAATTTAAAACAATTAAAAAAACTAAACTATAAGTCAAAAAAAATTAAAGAAGAATTGGCTTGTAATTTGATAAATAATCTTAAAAATGGTATTAATTCATTCCCTGGAATTGAAGGCTACGATAAAACAGTAATCCCTGATATTGAAAGAGCAATTTTATCTGGTCATGACATAAATTTTTTAGGGCTAAGAGGACAGGCTAAAACTAAAATAGCTCGAATATTGGTAAATCTTTTAGATGAGTGGATACCTGTTATTAAGGGTAATGAACTAAATGATGATCCTCTTAATCCTATTTCTGTTGAAGGAAAAAATTACATCGAAAAATTTGGCGATGATACAGTTGTTTCTTGGCTTCATAGGGAAGATAGATTTTTTGAAAAACTTGCNACACCTGACGTTACAGTTGCTGATCTTATTGGAGATTTAGATCCAATTAAAGCATCAAATCTNAAATTATCTTATGCCGACGAAAAAGTAATTCATTTTGGAATGATNCCAAGAGCTCACAGATGTATATTTGTTTTAAANGAGCTACCNGACTTACAGGCTAGAATTCAAGTTTCTTTGTTTTCAATTCTGCANGAAAAAGAAATCCAAATTAGAGGATTCAAACTTAGGCTTCCNATTGATACTCAGATGATTTTTACTGCTAATCCTGAAGATTATACAAACAGAGGTAGTATTGTTACCCCTCTTAAAGACAGGATAGGATCACAAATTCTTACTCATTATCCTGAATCAATTGAAATTTCAAAAAAAATAACATCTCAAGAATCAAAAATCCATCACAATAAATTATCTAAAATTTACATTCCTGAAATTGCTAAATCACTCATTGAACAAATTAGTTTTGAGGCAAGAAAGAGTGAGTATGTTGATACTAAAAGCGGAGTAAGTGCAAGAATGAGTATCTCCTGTTATGAAAATTTACTTTCTACAGCTGAAAGAAGAATGTTAATTAATCAAGAAAGCCAAACCTCAATCAGAATGTCTGATTTTTTTGGTATTATGCCGTCAATTAATGGTAAAATTGAACTTGTTTATGAAGGAGAGCAAGAGGGTGCAAGAAAAATTTCATTTCATTTAATTAATGAGGCAGTAAAGACTTTATTTGTTAATTTTTTTCCTAAAATTGAAAAATTGCAAAAACCAGACGAATCGACTCCTTACGATAATCTTTTAGCATGGTTTTTTAAAGACAATAAACTTTTTTTAGAGGACAATGAAAAAGAAAATAGTTACAGAAAAAAAATCAAGTCAATTCCTGAGGCAATTGAACTAGTTAAAAAGTATGTTAAAAATACAAAAGATGATGATATCTATTTCATGGTTGAATTTTTACTATGGGGTCTTGAAGCTCATAAAAAGTTAAATAAATATAGATCTATTGACGGATTTGAATTTAAAGACTCTTTAGGTAGTTATATTAAAAATTTATGATAAAAAATGATTAAAACAGATATAATAATTATAGGCGCTGGACCAGTTGGATTATTTACTGTTTTTGAAGCTGGTTTAATGAAACTTAGATGTCATCTTATTGATACTATTCCACAAATAGGTGGACAACTAAGTGAATTATATCCAAAAAAACCTATTTATGACATTCCTGGATTTCCTTCAATTCTTGCTGGAAAATTAGTTGAAAATTTAATGGAACAAGCCTCACCATTTAATCCAGGTTTCACTCTGGGTGAAAGAGCAGAAAAAATTATCAAAAATAATGACAATTCCTTTACTGTTATTACTGATAAAAACACCAAGCATAAAGCTCCAATAGTTATAATATCTGGTGGTCTTGGAAGTTTTGAACCCAGAAAACCAAAAATTGATAATTTATCTTTTTATGAAGATAAAGGAGTTAATTATATGGTAAAAAATCCTGAAAATTTAAACAAAAAAAATATTTTCATATCTGGTGGTGGGGACTCTGCACTTGATTGGGCTATCTATTTTGCTGAGAATTCAGATAATAGAGTTGGATTAATACACAGATCATCAAATTTTAGGGCTCACAAAGAGTCAGTTGAAAAAATTTTTTTACTAGAAAAACAAAATAAAATTAAAATATATCTTAATTCACAGGTAACAAAACTTATAGGTGAAAATAATTTAAACCAAATTATTATATCAGACGACTCAGGCAATAACACGGAGGTTAAATCTGATCACTGGTTTCCACTATTTGGGCTCATACCCAGACTAGGTCCTATTTTAAATTGGGGTCTTAACATAGAAAAAAATGCAATAGTTGTAAATAATTCTTTAGATTACAGTACCAATATTAAAGGTATCTTTGCTGTTGGAGATATTAATACATACCAAGGAAAATTAAAGTTGATATTGTGCGGATTTCATGAGGCAACTGTAGCAGTCAAAGCTGCTTATAAATTAATTAATCCTGAAAAAAAATACGTTATGAAATATACAACGATCCAAGGAGTTCAGGGTTTTGAAAAAAATAACTAAATTGTAGTATGGAAAATATAATGACACTTTTTAAGATAATAATAGCCATTTCAATTTTTATTGTTTGGGTAGTTAGGTTTGATAATATTGTTGATGAATTTAAGCATTTTGGCTTGTCAAATATAATTAGGAGTCTTGTTGGTGCAGCTAAAATATCAATGTCTACAGTTTTAATCATAAGTATTTGGTTTCCAGACTTAGCGTTAATACCTTCTTTTTTTATTGCTTTTTTAATGTTATGTGCCCAATATGCACACTTTAGTGTCAAAAACTCTTTTACTAAATTTTTACCCTCATTTTTCCTTTTGTGTTTGTCACTAACAATTGGTCTTTATGAGTTAGAATTTTTTTAATGAAATTTGATTTCATTTTAATTATATTTTCAGGTCTTTCCTTTTTAATATTTGGATTTTTATGTTTTCTGTCAAATTATTTTAAATATGAATTTAAAAGATATGGTTTAAATAATTTTAGAAAAATTACTGGCTTTTTCCAATTTGCAGGAGGAATTGGTTTACTGTTAGGTTTTTTTGTTATAGAACTAATGTTGATTTCAAGTTTTGGACTATTTACTTTGATGTTTCTTGGAGTTTGTGTTCGATTGAAAATTAATGATGGTTTCATAAGAACATCTCCTGCAATTTTTTACATGTTAATTAACTTATATATTTTTTATATTAAGATTCAGGCTTACAATTAACAAAATTTTCACAAAAGTTTATAAAGATTTTAACAGGTTAAATTTTATACAACTATTATATTTGAATATTAAATTTCATTAATAATAGTTGATATTTTTGGTGTAACTTAAACTCCTGACTTAATTTAATTGTTGGTAAGTAAGTCAGGAGTTTTTATTTTAGATTGACATTTTTTTTGATAAGTGAAAAAAAAACAAATTAATGAAATTGATCTTCATGGAATAAGGCACCAAAAAGCACTTGATCTTGTTAGTCAAACATTATACAAAAACCAATTACAAGGTTCTTTTACATTAACTATAATAACAGGAAACTCAAGTTACCTTCAAAAAATAATTTTTGATGAAATATTGGAAGGTTCGCAATACAAATATTATATCCCTACTTGGAACTTAGGACAAATAATAGTGGAGTATATTGAATTATAGACTTTTTATTTTTTTTTAAAGCTTTTTCTTTTCACCACAAATTTCCTGACCATAAAGTTGGGTGAGTAACAAAAGATCACTTAAATATTCTTTTTGAGAAACAATTTTACCCTCATCATTAAGAGTATATTTGAAAGCATAATCATTTTCATATTTACCTCCAACTCCCTCCATTCTTCCTTCAGCAAATAACATTGCTGTTTTACCTTCAACAATTATACCCTTATATTCACCTCCAACATTTCCTTTAATTAGAGTTCCAAAATATCCAGCAAACTCTAAAAACTCCTCCCAATTATAAGTTTTGGAAATATCTAATTCACCAGTTAAAGTAAACGTCCAATCATCAGATAGCAATGATTTCATAGTTTCAATATCCCCGCTAATTTGGGCATTATAAGATTTTAGAACCGTTTCCCTGGTCTGCTCAGTTAAAATTTCTTTTTGTGATTTAATTGGTTTATTGTTACAAGAAATTATTGTAACAGCCATAATAAATATCGAAATAAAATTTTTCATTTTTATAAATTTAATTTTAATATACAAATTACAATTTAAAATTTTGCGATATTTCAATAATTAATATTAGTCTCTAATATATCCACTAATTTTGGGAAAATATTCAAATGGTGCTTTTATACCAACTTTTTCAATTGTCTTATTATTAAACTCTGTTAATTTATTTGTAAAGCCACCATAAACTGAAACTTTCTCTAGTGTAAAATAATTGAAAGACTCATTTAAAAGTTGATTTCTTTTTCCTCCAGGAGAAATATTTTTTGCAGTTATTATATTAGCTTCTTCATTTTTATATCTTTCTATTAAAACCAATTTATCTCCAGAAATATTATAAGTCCAACCTAATGTATTGGGTTCAGTTTCGTCAACAAATTCACTATATTTTTTGGTAAAAGTTTTAATTTCTTCCTCTGATTTATCTTTATTTATTCTTAATTCAACAATCACAATAACTTCATAAGGATTGTATTTTTTAAAATTAATATTACACCCAATTACTA
>PACV01000071.1 GCA_002702875.1 Flavobacteriaceae bacterium | reverse complement strand
CTCCAGCTGGAGGCGTGCTTGGATAACCCTTTAAAACAGCTGTTGGTGGTGTTGATATAGAAATTTGAACAACATTACTTATCCCCTCGCAGGTAATAGTACCTACACTCGATATAGTCTTTCTTCTAAATGAAGTGGTTTGAGTAAGTGGGCTATCAGGAGTGTAGTCTTCTAACACACCAGTAGCAGTATCAATATTACTCCAATCCGTTCCATTTAATGAAGACTGCCATTGATATGTTCTAACTCCACTTACAGAACCAGCAGAACCGTTAATAACTGCAGGAGTGTCACCAGAACAAATAGTTGTTGAACCAGAGGCAGTAATTGTTCCAACTGTGGTTATTGCATTTTCAGATAATGTCAAACTAGCAACTCCAGAACATCCATTAATCGTTCCCTCTACACTAATTATATCGTTGTTGCTTAAAGCATTAGTTGTAAATGTAGACAATAAGCTAGGCCCTCTAACTTCAATTCCATTTTTAAAAAAAGTAAATAATGCACTTCCTCCAGCTCCCGCTGAGAAAATAACATTACTTCCAGCGCAGAATGTATTGCTATTGATATTTGAAGAAATAGTTACAACTGGATTTGGTGTTACATCAAACTTAATAAATGCCGATTCATCAAAACATGCAGTAGCCAAGGAACTATCATATGCCCTAACTTTAACTTCATCAGTGTCGTCCAAAGTGTTGGTTGAATAATTGCTCGAGGCACTTCTTCCTTGAACACTAATATTATCAATAAAAAATTCATACTCAACTCCACCAGCTGCATTGAAATCTACCATTGTTCCATCGCAGATACTGGCAGATGCATTTGAAGAGTTTGCTGAAGCCAAATCAACAGCTGTAATTGAAGCAGTAGGTAATGAATTTATAGATATTTGAATACTATTACTTGCCTCATAACATCCGTTATTAACTACAAGCCTTCTATAAAAAATTGAAGGTGGTGGTGCTGAAGGAGGCTGAAATGTACTAGAATTAGCTCCAGAAACATCACTCCATCCGGATACTCCATCAAGTGAAGATTGCCATTTATACTGACCATCAGTTGCAAAGGTTCCACTAACCGTTGCTGAGACAACATTTGTTAAAATACTAGGTGTATCTCCCACACAAATCGTTTGTTCTCCACCAATACTTCCTGGTTCACTGTCAAAAATATAAACTCTAAGAGTTTCCTCACCATAACAACCTGAAGCTGCATATCCTCTTACTTTTACAGATGTTCCGTTAGTTAAACTTGCAAAAGTTTGTGTGTTAACATTCGAAGTATCTGAGGCAACTTGTACATTATTTACATAAAAAACATAATAATCTGCCGTTGGAGAAGCAGTAAAAGTCATAAAACCTGTATCTGTAGGACAAAATGAATTTAAAGGTCTATCTGATTCAAGGGAAAAAGATGGTTTCGCTAGGGTATTTATAGTTATAGAAGCTGTATTATTTAAAGTATTAGTGTCAGTTCCAAGAGATGGTACAGCAACTTCAATTTCGAAGACTGTACTTCCAACATTTTCAATTTGAATTTCACTTGGCCAAGTGAAAAAAGCATAATTACCTAATCCAATAGTCGTTCCTGGAAGATTTTCCGATCCTGCACCAAGAGTATTAAAAGTTGCAGATGACACACTAGAATTTGCACCACTTAAAGTTAAAGTGGCAACCAAATTATTTGCAGCAACATTTACAACAGTATTTGTTCCGGAAGGCGAACTTTCAAGATTGAAAACCCTAAATGTTAAAGTTGGTGTAGCGTTATTACTACATAAACTAGATGCATCTGTTGGAGTAACAATATCAGATTGAGCTATCTTTAAATTATAATCATCTTGCGCATAACCAAAGTTTACAAAAAACATATAGGTTAATAGACAAAATAATAAATTCCTCTTGAAGAATTCTAATTTTTTCAAACCACTAGTATATCGAAACTAATAACGTGCAAGATACGGAAAAATTGTGAAGTGACTATTTTTTTTAACCAATCCAAGTTTTAATGATTAATTTTAATTTTAAAAAAAAACAAATAAAATTTAAATTTTATAAAAATTTTTTTTCTTTCATCCAATCATCGTTATATATTTTACCTATATATCTTGATCCAGAATCATGAAGAATAATTACTACAACATCATCATGTTTTAGACTTTGTTTTAATTGAATCAATCCTTTAACAGCTGCTCCGCAAGAATTACCGGCAAAGATTCCTTCCTCACGGGCAAGTTTTCTAGTATATACTGCAGCATCTTTATCAGTTACTTTTTCAAAATGATCTATGATATTAAAATCTACATTTTCAGGTATTATATCCTCACCTATTCCTTCAGTTGAATATGGATATATTTCATTTTTGTCAAAAACACCAGTTTCATGATATTTTTTAAAAACAGAACCATAAGTATCAATACCCCAAATTTTAATATTTGGATTTTTTTCTTTTAAAAATTTACCTACACCCGATATAGTTCCACCAGTGCCAACACCAACAACTAAATGAGTAATTTTACCCCCAGTTTGACTCCATATTTCAGGACCAGTTTGTTCGTAATGGGCTTTTGTATTTGATAAATTGTCATACTGATTAACATACCACGAATTTGGGGTTTCTTCAGCAATTCTTTTTGAAGTAGAATAATATGATCTTGGGTCATCTGCCTCAACATCAGTGGGGCAAACAATAACCTTAGCTCCTACCGCTTTGAGTACATCAAACTTTTCTTTTGATTGTTTATCAGTAGATACACATATAAGTTTATACCCCTTAACGATAGCAGCTAATGCTAAACCCATTCCTGTATTTCCTGAAGTACCCTCTACTATAGTTCCTCCAGGCATAAGTCTACCATCTGATTCAGCATCCTCAACCATTTTTAGTGCCATCCTATCTTTAATTGAGTTGCCAGGGTTAAAACTTTCAACCTTTGCAAGAACAAGGGCTTTAACATCATTAGTAATGTTGTTGAGTTTAACTAATGGGGTGTTGCCAATAGTTTGCAGTATGTTATCTACGTATTTCATTTTTTTTTCAAAGATAATCTTTTGCTAACAAATAAATATTATTGAATTCTAATAACTTTTGATGGTGAGATTCTTGAAATAATAAGTGAGGGGATAACAAGCGACAGCATACAAACCAAAATAATACCAAAATTTACAAATAAGATAATTTCAAAATCAATTATTACCGGAACTTTATCTAGTATATATATAGATGGATCTAATTTAACTAATCCAAAAGCTTTTTGAATAATAATAAGTACAAGTCCAATCAAATTTCCATAAAAAATCCCTTTTAACAAAATAAATAATCCATTCCACAAAAAAATTTTTTGCAATAAATAATTATTTGCTCCAATAGATTTTAATATACCTATAGTTTTTGTTTTTTCTAAAATTAAAGTTAATAAAGCAGTTGACATATTTAGTGTAGCCACAATAAAAACAACTAAAATTATTATTAAAATATTAAAATCAAAAAGCTTAATCCAATCGAATATAGTCTTGTATCTATCCTCTAATTTAATTAGGTCTAAATCAGATGGCAAATTATTGTATAAAAGTTTTGAAAAACTACTATTATCAGTGTATTTTTTATAAAAAATCTCAATACCACCATATTGATTTGAATTCCATTTATTTATTTTTTGTAAATGTCTAACATCAACAAATCCATAATTTTCATCATATTCATTAAATCCAGTCTCATATATTCCACTTACAGTGAAATTTCTTTTTACTGGAAATGAAAATTCATCTAAATCAAAATACAATTCGAGCTTATCCCCTACTTTAATGCTAAGTTTATTAGCAATATATTTTGATAAAAGAATTTGATTTGAGATTTCATTATTGAAAGATAAATTTGAACCTGAAAAATTTGAAAATAAAGATTTTTTTTTATCAAAATTTTTATCTATTCCTTTAAAAATTATACCATCAAATTCGTTTTTAAACTTAATAACTCCTGCTTTATTTATTATCAGATGATAACTTTCCAAAAAATCATTTAATAAAATATCTGAATTTAAAAGTTCATTTACTGAAACTGGATTTGATGAAATTACCGAACTATTGTTTTCAAAAGGGATAATAATTGAGTCTCCGCTAAACGCTTTTGTCTTTTCTTTAATTTTTTCTTGAAAACCAAAACCAACTGAGATTGAAATCAAGATTAATACAATTCCTAAAGAAACAGCCAATATTGCAATTTTAATTATTCGACTTGATACAGTTCTGTCTGAATTCTCTTTATTTCGTATCTTTCGCGCAATAAACAAATCTAATTTCATGAACAATCTTAATCAAAAAAATAATTATAAAATTACATATTTATTTTTTTGTTCAATGTTTTGTTTAAATGTGTTTTGCCAAAGTGAAATAAGTTTTGGTGCAAATCAAATTCAAGAATACTATAAAAAAATAGAAAACAAAAAAATAGCAGTTGTTTGTAATCAAACGAGTATTATTAAAGCCCAAAATAAATTTGTTCATCTGATTGATACTCTTTTAAAATTAAATATTAATATTAAAAAAATTTTTTCTCCTGAACACGGATTTTATGGAATTGGAGACAATGGTGAAAAAATTGAAAACAGTTATTATAATGAATCGCCAATAGAAATAATTTCTCTTCACGGTAGCAAGAAAAAACCTTCAAATCAAGACTTAGATGACATTGATATTGTAATTTTTGATATTCAAGATGTTGGAGTTAGATTTTACACTTATCTTTCAACCTTACACTTGGTTATGGAGGCATGCGCTGAAAATAATAAAAAGTTAATTATTCTCGATAGACCCAACCCAAATAACTTCTACATTGACGGTCCAGTTTTAACAGAAAATAATTTTAGTTTTTTAGGGATGCATCCTGTACCAATTGTATATGGAATGACTATTGGAGAATATGGCATGATGATTAACGGAGAAAATTGGTTAAAAGAGGGTTTGAGATGTGATATTGATGTTATTAAAATATTAAATTATGACAGGAATAATAGATATGATTTACCTATAAAACCCTCTCCAAATTTACCGAATAGTAAATCAGTTAATTTATACCCAAGTTTGTGTCTACTTGAACAAACACCTATTAGCATTGGAAGAGGAACTGACAAACAGTTTCAAATATATGGGCATCCAAGTTTCACTAATTATAAATTTAATTTTAATCCACAACCAAATATTGGGTCGTCTAAGCCTAAGCTTTTAAACCAAATATGTTTTGGTGTTGATTTGTCTGACCATGAGGAAATAAATAAAATTGAATTAAAATGGTTAATTAATTCATATAAACTTTATAAGGGGGAAAAAAAATTTTTTGGAAAATACTTTAATAAAATTTATGGAGTAGATAATTTAGAAAAACAACTTAAAAATGGCTATAGTGAAAATCAAATCAGAAAATCATGGAAAAAAGGTATTGAGTCTTTTAAATTAGTAAGAAAAAAATATTTAGTATATTAATTATGGTATATTCATATACTTGTGTGTTTGTAAAGATACTCTCCACTTATCATTTTTTAAGATAAAATCAACGATAAATGGCATCATTTTTTCTCTATTACTCCACTCAGGTTGTAAAAATAGTTTACAATCTGAACTAACCTCTTCAGACATTTGCTTAGCAAATTCAAAATCACTTTTATTATAAATAATAACTTTTAATTCACTTGCAATTTTAAATGAATCAGTGCAAGGTTTTTTGTTTTTTTTCGGGGACAGACAAACCCAATCCCAATTACCAGTTAATGGATAAGCTCCAGATGTTTCCAAATGGGTTTTAAAATCTTTATTATTTAAAATTGTTGTTAAAGCAGACATGTTCCACATTAAAGGTTCTCCTCCAGTAATTACCACTATTTTTGATTTCGAATTAATTTTATTGACAATGTCATTAACATTTTGAAAATTATAATTGTTATAATCCCAGCTTTCCTTAATATCACACCAATGACATCCTACATCACATCCACCTATTCTTATAAAATAAGCTGAAGAACCTTTAAAATAACCTTCGCCTTGAATAGTTTGAAAAGTTTCCATCACAGGCAATAAATTTCCTGACAAAACATTTATGTCAAAATTATTTTTCATCTTTGCTCAAAGATAAACAAAGGAACTTAAAACTTAACTTGTAATTTATTTGTATTATGAAAACTTTAGGGAATTTATTTGACTACATTTTTTCATTAAAATCCCAAAAAAGTGTTGAAAATACTGTTCTATTCTTAGCAACATTAGGTTTTATAATTCATTTATTATTAATTTTTTTAAATAATTTTTCATTAATAAATATTACAGTAACTGAAAACAGCTTACTTTCAAACCCAATTTCAGCAATTTACACACCTTTTTCATTTATTATAATTTATGAAATATATCTTTTATTACTTTTTTTACCTAGATCTTTTACAACTAGTATATCTAAACAATTTGAAATCATCTCTTTAATTATCATTAGAAAAATATTTAAAGACATTTCAAATTTAGATTTAAGCGATTCATGGAATATATCAAATCAAAATTTAGAGGTTTTGTCAGACTTAGTAGGTATTATCATTCTCTTTTACATAATATATTTATTTAATAAAAATAAAAATAGGATGTCTATAAACAAAGAGGAACCTGTTCTTTTAAAATTTATAAATTCAAAAAAAATTGTCAGCTTAACTCTTTTAGCTATTTTGACGATTTTCTCATCTTACAGTTTAATTAATTGGGTATTTAATTTATTTAATGATTCATACTCAAATACTATGATTTATAACGAAATTGACAAGGTTTTTTTTAATGATTTTTTTACTCTACTGATATTAACCGATGTTATAATTCTACTATTATCTTTCAAAATTACAGAGGGTTACAGTAAGCTAATTAGAAACACTGGATTTGTTATATCGACGATTTTAATTAGATTATCCTTTAGTGCAGAGGGTTTTCTTGATATATTTATAATTTTAATTAGTTCTATATTTGCTTTATTAATACTTAAGATTTACAATTCAATTGAAAAAACTAAAAGTTTCTAGCTCTGAGTGTATTTTTTAATAACATAGCAATCGTCATTGGGCCAACGCCACCTGGAACTGGAGTTATGTAGGAAGCTTTTTTTGAAACTCCCTCAAAATCGACATCACCAACTATTTTATAACCCTTTTTTTTGGTTAAATCTTTAACTCTAGTTATTCCTACATCGATCACAACAACTCCTTTTTTAACCATATTAGATTTCAGAAACTCTGGTATACCTAGTGCAGAAATTATAATATCAGCTGATTTAGAAATTTCTATTAAATTTTTAGTATTACTATGAGCTAAAGTTACTGTAGCATTTCCAAATTTGGATTTCTGACTCATCAATATACTTATCGGTCTGCCTACTATGTTACTTCTTCCTATGACTAAACAACTTTTGCCTGATGTTTTAATTTCATATCTTTCAATTAGTTCAATAATTCCATGTGGTGTTGCTGGTATAAAAGAATCAAAACCTTGACTCATTGAACCAAAATTTTGGGGATGAAATCCGTCTACATCCTTTAAAGGACTAATCCTGTTAATAACCTTATTTTGGTTTATATGTTTTGGTAAAGGCAACTGAACAATGTAACCATCTATTTTTTCGTTTGAATTTAATTCATCTATTTTTTCTAATAATTCTTGTTCGGAAATTTTAATATTATAGTGGTATAATGAAGATTTATAACCAACCTCATCGCAAGATTTTATTTTACTATTTATATAAGTTAAACTAGCTCCATCATTTCCAACTAATATTGCAGCTAAATGGGGAGGTCTTAAACCTTTTTTTGTATTTTTTAAAACACAATTTTTTATTTCACTTTTAATATCTAACGATATTTTTTTACCATCTAATATATTCATCTATTTACCTAAAATTATTAAACATATTCATCATATTGGCAGACTTATTTGATTTCATCATTTTCATCATTTTACTCATTTGATTAAATTGTTTTATCAATTGATTTACTTCATCAATCGACCTACCAGATCCTTTAGAAATTCTATTTTTTCTACTAATATTAATTAATTCAGGATTTTGTCTTTCTTTAATTGTCATAGAACTGATTATAACCTCAATATTTTTAAAAATATTTTCATCAATATCTATGTTTTTTATATGTTTGCCTGCGCCAGGAATCATCCCTATTAAATCTTTCATGTCCCCCATCTTTTTTATTTTTTTAATTTGACTTAAAAAATCGTCATAGTCAAACTTATTTTTTGCAATTTTCTTACTAATTTTTCGAGCTTCTTCCTGATCATATTGTTCCTGAGCTCTTTCGACTAATGTTACTACATCACCCATTCCCAAAATTCTTTCAGCCATTCTATCTGGATAAAATAAATCAATTGCATCCATTTTTTCTCCTGTACCTACAAACTTTATAGGTTTNTTTAAAGNTGATTTTACTGANAAGGCTACACCNCCTCTAGTATCACCATCAAGTTTNGTTAAAACAACNCCGTCAAAATCTAAAATGTCATTAAATGATTTAGCAGTTTTTACTGCATCTTGACCAACCATTGAATCAATTACAAATAGAGTTTCGTCAGGATTAACTACCTTTTTTATATCAGATATTTCTTGCATCATTTTTTTGTCTACAGCAAGTCTTCCAGCAGTATCAATTATCACAACATTATTTCCATTTTTTTTTGCAAACTCAATTGATTTTTTTGCGATTTTATTTGGTTGTTTTTCTTCTCTGTCAAGATAAATGTCAATTTTATTTTCGTTAGCAATAGTTTCCAATTGATCAATTGCTGCTGGCCTATATGTATCACAAGCTACTAAAAGTGGTTTCTTAGACTTTTTGTTCTTCAAATATCTTCCAATTTTACCAGAAAAAGTAGTTTTACCAGAACCTTGAAGTCCAGACATAAGAATTATTGAAGGATTAGATTTCAATGCTAACTCAGATGAATTTTCACCCATTAAAAGAGTCAACTCGTCTTTAACAATTTTAATCAAAAGTTGACCAGGATTAATATTTGTTAATACCTTCGAACCAATTGCTTTCATTTTAACATTATCAGCAAAATTTTTAGCAATTTTATAATCAACATCAGCATCTAAAAGGGCTCTTCTAACCTCTTTTAATGTATCTGCTATATTAACCTCAGTAATCTTTCCTTGACCCTTCAAAATTTTAAAGGCTCTCTCTAATTTTTCTGTTAAATTTTGGAACATATTTAAAAATAAAACAATATTGGGATAATCAAAAATTTATTTTAAACTTCCTATTACTATTGTATGGGGAAAGGTTATGGCAGCTAAGAAAGAAAAAAATAGAGGTAAGAAATAATCCTGTCTAAAATCTAAAAAATTGTATGCAATAAATATTGCAAATAAAGATATAAACCAATATAAAACAGATGATTTAATGTATTTAATTAGGTTGTAATATTCAAAATTCCCGTATATATATGTTATCTGATCTTTAACTGATGGGAAACTGTGCCAAAAAACAAAATAAATTGAAAAACCTAAAATCAAAGATGATGTATTAAATAAAAAACTTAATAATACAATTAAAAAAAATTCATATAAAGTTTTAAATGTTCTATTTAAAAGTAAAATAAATAAAGAAAAAGAGAAAAAAGATGAAATCAATACGTATGAAATTTGGTACTTTTTTAAATCAAAATTTGAGATCAATTTTATTATCTCACTGACATTATCAAATTTTAAATAAAAAAGTAAATTCAATATTAACAAACCATATGAAATATAAAATAAAAAGATTAAAAATTTGTTTCTACTTTTTACTTCAAAAGTTTTTAAATGTTGCTCACCAAAATGAAAAGCACTAAATATTATAAATGCAATAAGTCCATGTAAGGGATAAATAAAAAAAATTAGAACTCCAATTATTACAATTAATACATAAAAAAATAAAACCCTAAAAAAAAAATTTTTACTAAAATTTTCAGTTTTTTTTTGAATTAATTTTAAGTCATTAGATCCATGAATAATACCAATTGTAAAAATTAAAATTAGTGCTATATTATTTTGAATATTTTCACTTATAAATGGAGAGAAAATAATAAAAAAAAGTGTTATTAATACTCTATA
This sequence comes from Flavobacteriaceae bacterium, assembly GCA_002702875.1. Taxonomy (GTDB): domain Bacteria; phylum Bacteroidota; class Bacteroidia; order Flavobacteriales; family Flavobacteriaceae; genus TMED220. Next base: position 12,870 of record PACV01000071.1, on the reverse strand, counting down.
CTTGTAGTCAAATAGGATTTTACTGGCATTTGAAAGCATTTTTTTTAAAAATAAATTAGGCTGTTAATATTTTTTTCATAAATTTATCTAAACAAAAACAATTAATCGATTATATTATGGAAAATTTTTTAAGCTTAATTAATGTTGCAGCTGTTAAAGAAGTTGCTGTAACAGATTATGTTTCATTTACCTTTTTTATTGGCTGTATGGCTATGATGGCAGCTTCAGCTTTTTTCTTCCTATCAATGAATTCTTTTGATTCAAAGTGGAGAACGTCAATCCTAGTTTCAGGTTTGATTACTTTTATTGCTGCTGTTCATTATTGGTATATGAGAGATTATTATTTAGAAACAAACAGTTCGCCTACATTTTTTAGATACGTTGACTGGATACTAACAGTTCCATTAATGTGTGTTGAGTTTTACTTAATTCTAAAAGCTGCTGGTGCTACTAAAAGTATGATGTGGAGATTAATTTTCTTATCTACTATAATGTTAGTTACTGGTTACTTTGGTGAAGCTGTATATCCAGCTCAAGCTCAAATTTGGGGTCTGATATCTGGTATAGCATATTTTGTTGTTGTATATGATATTTGGATTGGTGGCGCTGCAAAGCTAGCTGCCGCTGCTGGTGGATCTGTTGAAAAGGCTCACAAAACTTTATGTTGGTTTGTACTTGTTGGATGGGCAATTTATCCAATTGGATATATGGTTGGTACAGGTGAAGGTCAATGGTATTCATTCCTTGACGGTGCTGCTGACATGGATGTTATATATAATATTGGTGATGCAATTAACAAAATTGGTTTTGGTTTAGTTGTTTATCAACTTGCAGCTGAATCTAAATAAATTTTTTAATAAATTTTAAAAAAACCACTCTATATGAGTGGTTTTTTTTTACATTCTTTTAGGAACATTAATTCCTAACAAATAACAAGAAGATTTAATATTTAAACCAACAATCTCTGTAAGTATTAATCTTATTTTTTTTTGTTCTAAATCCTTTTCCCCTAAAATATTTACATTCTGATAAAAAGAATTGAAAGATTTAACTAGTTCAAATAAATAATTTACTATCATAGATGGATTGTATTGTTCGCCAGATTGTTTTATAATACTAGGAAATAGCATTAAATGCTTAATTAAGTCTTTTTCTTTATGCCCAATTTTAGTATTATCTGAAATATTGTTATAATTAATTTCTGATTTTCTAATAATAGATTGAATTCTTGCATAAGCATACTGAATAAAAGAACCTGTATTTCCCTGAAAATCAATAGACTTTTTTGGATCAAACATAATTTTTTTTCTGGGATCTACCTTTAAAATATGGTACTTGAGAGCTCCAAGGCCTATATCATTGAAAAGTCTATTTTTTTCCTCTTCACTAAATGTATTTATCTTGCCAAGATTATTTGATATTTCTCTTGCTGTTAGTCTCATCTCTTCAATTATATCATCAGCATCAACTACAATTCCCTCTCTACTCTTCATTTTACCAGATGGTAAATCAACCATACCATAACTTAGATGGTGTAAATTTGAAGCCCATTTGTAACCTAATTTTCTTAAAATTGTAAATAAGACATTAAAATGATAATCTTGCTCATTACCAACGGTATAAACCATACCATGAATTGGATCATAATCTTTTTTTCTTTGAACTGCGGTCCCAAGATCTTGTGTTATGTATACAGAGGTTCCATCTGATCTTAACAAAAGTTTTTCATCTAAGCCATCATCTTTTAAATCTATCCAAATTGAATTATCGTTCTTTTTATAAAATATTTTTTTTTCAAGCCCTAAATCTATTATTTCTTTACCCAACAAATATGTTTTACTTTCATAATAATATGAATCAAAATTTATTTCCAAATTTTTATAAGTAATATTAAAACCATCATAAACCCAGCTATTCATTTTTTCCCATAGATTAAAAGTTTCTTTATCACCTAATTCCCAGTTTATTAACATTTCTTTAGCCTTTACAAAAATCTCAGCTGTGTTTCTAGCTTCGTTTTCTGTTACCCCACTTTTTATTAATTCATTTACTTGAGATTTGAATTTTTCTTCATATAAAACATAGTACTTTCCAACAAATTTGTCCCCCTTAATTCCTGTGGATTTTGGAGTACTTCCATTACCATATAGTTTCCATGCAATCATTGATTTACAAATATGAATTCCCCTATCGTTAATAATTTGTGTTTTTACTACATCGTAACCATTAGCCTCAAGTATTTTTGAAATTGAGAAACCCAAAAGATTATTTCTTACATGTCCTAAATGAAGAGGTTTATTTGTGTTGGGAGAGGAAAATTCAACGATTATTTTTTTGTTTTTTGGTTTTGAAAATCCATAATTTTGTGTTTTGTAAATTTCAATTAAAGTATTTACAAAAAATTTATCAGTCAAATTAATATTTAAAAATCCTTTGATTATATTGAATTTTGCTACAACTTTTGATTTTTTTTTCAAATACTCTCCTATCTCATTTGAAAATTTTAATGGGTTCTTTTTAACATATTTAATTAATGGAAATACAACAAGTGTAATATCACCTTCAAACTCCTTTTTAGTAATTTGAAAATCATAAGATATATTTTTTAATGAATATTTTTCATTAAAAAATATGTTTAAATCATTGGTTAGAATTTTTATTAAATTTTCCATTTATAAATTTCAATCAAATATAAATATTAGTTAATATTACAATAAAATAAATTAAATTAAAATGATATATAATATTTCATATAATGACAGAAATATTAAATCCAAAATTGAAAATGATATTGATAAGCCTTTGTCATTAAGTCAAAAGTTTTTAATTGGCGGATCTGGTTCTCCTAAATTATATATTACTGAATGTTCATCTGAAATAAAAAAATATTTAAATAAAGACAATAATATAAATACCTGTATCATTGAAATTAGAAACANAGGAATAATTGTTATGTTTANNAGTATTTTNGAAACTTATGCTTTAACAATTCCTTTTTTTAAACTTAATATTTATAAGGGTAAATCAAATGAATACAGTATTTACAAGGATAATTATTATGTTAAAATTTTAGCTAATACAAAAGCAGTACATGATTTTATGAAAAAAATAAAAAATTTTAAAATAAAAAAGACTGACTTATCGAGTTTCAATTGAGGAATAGTCTCTGTCTACAGATCCAATGAAAATTTGTCTAGGTCTTCCAATCGGTTCAAAATTTTCTCTCATTTCTTTCCACTGAGCTATCCAACCAGGCAACCTTCCTAGTGCAAACATTACTGTAAACATTTCAGTTGGAATTCCAAGAGCTCGATAAATTATTCCTGAATAAAAATCAACATTGGGATATAATTTTCTGTCAACAAAATATGAATCTTTTAAAGCAATTTTTTCTAAATTTTTTGCAATATCTAAAACAGGGTCATCAATTCCTAATTTACTTAAAACCTCATCAGCTGTTTTTTTTATAATTCTTGCCCTTGGATCAAAATTTTTATATACTCTGTGACCAAAACCCATTAGTCTAAAAGGATCGTTTTTATCTTTAGCTTTTTTTAAATACCTGCTTATATCCCCCCCATCAGCTTTTATATTTTCCAGCATTTCAATAACTGCTTGGTTTGCTCCACCATGGAGTCTTCCCCATAAAGCAGAAATTCCAGCAGATATGGATGCAAACAGACCTGCATAAGATGATCCAACAATTCTTACAGTTGAAGTTGAACAATTTTGTTCATGATCAGCGTGAAGGATTAATAATTTGTCAATTGCACTATTAATTATTTTATTGTTTCTATATTCTTGATTAGGTTTTTTAAAAAACATTTTAGTAATATTTTCAATGTAAGAAATAGAGATATCGCTATAATTAAGTGGTAACCCTTTAACCTTCCTCTGAGTCCACGCACATAATATAGGAAATTTAGCCATTATCATAACTATTGCTTTATACATTTCATCCTCGGACTTAATATCAAGTGCTGTTGGATTAAATGCAGTCAAAGCTGATGTCAAAGATGCTAAAATGCCCATAGGGTGAGATGATTTTGGGAAGCTTTTTAAAATGACTTTTAAGTCTTCATCAATTATTGATTCATTGTCAATATCGGTCTTAAATTTTGAAAGCTGATCTTTAGTTGGCAAATTTCCAAAAATTAGAAGATATGAAACTTCAAGAAAACTCGATTTTTTTGCTAAGTCTTCAATTGAATAACCTCTGTATTTTAATACACCTTTCTCTCCATCAAGAAAGGTGATTTCACTTTTACAAGATCCAGAATTTTTATATCCTGGGTCAAGAGTTATAAGTCCAGTTTCTTTTCGTAAATTTTTAATATCAATGGCCTTTTCATTTTGAGATCCCTTAATTAAAGGGAATTCAAAACTCTTGTCATCATATATGAGCTTAACAAATTTTTCCACAAAAAAATAATATACACTAAGATAATGAATTAGAAATTATTCTGAAAATAATCAATATACTTAGAGCTTTATGTTAAAGGTTTTAATTCCTGGAAAAAAAGCCGTGTCTTCAAGTTCTTCCTCAATTCTTATTAATTGATTATATTTTGACATCCTATCACTTCTTGATGCTGAACCAGTTTTTATCTGACCAGTATTTAGAGCAACAGCTAAATCAGCAATGGTTGTATCTTCCGTTTCACCGGACCTGTGAGACATAACACAAGTGTAGCCAGATGTTTGAGCCATTTTAACCGCATCAATTGTTTCACTTAAAGTACCAATTTGATTTACCTTTATTAATATTGAGTTTGCAATATTATCAGAAATACCTTTAGATAACCTTTCAACATTTGTAACAAATAAGTCATCTCCAACTAATTGAACATTTTTACCTATTTTATCAGTTAAAATTTTCCAACCCTCCCAATCATTTTCATCCATTCCATCTTCAATAGAGATAATTGGATATTTATCAGTTAAAACTTTTAAATATTCAGCTTGTTCTTTAGAATCTCTTTTTTTTCCTTTTTCACCCTCAAAAATTGAATAATCATAAATACCATCTTTGTAAAATTCTGCAGCAGCACAATCTAATGCAAGCATTACATCAGTACCAGGAGAGTATCCACTTTTTTTTATTGACTCAATAATTAAATCTAAAGCCTCTTCAGTATCATCTAACTTAGGGGCAAATCCACCTTCATCTCCAACTGAAGTTGTCATACCTCTTTTTTTTAGAATTGATTTTAAATTATGGAAAATTTCTGTTCCAATTCTCATTGCATTTGAAAAGTCTTTTGCATTTATAGGAATAATCATGAATTCTTGAAAAGCAATGGGTGCATCAGAATGAGATCCACCATTTATAATATTCATCATTGGGACAGGTAATGTGTTCGCACTAACTCCTCCGATGTACTTATACAAAGGAATACCAAGTTCATTTGCAGCGGCTTTGGCAACTGCTAGTGAGATTCCTAAAATAGAGTTTGCGCCATACTTAGATTTGTTTTTTGTTCCATCTAACTCAATCATTAAATTATCAATTTTGTTCTGTTCAAAAACTGAAATTCCAACAATTTCATCAGAAATAATCTCATTAATAATTTTAACAGAATTTAAAACACCTTTACCCATATATGAGTCACCTTTATCTCTTAACTCAACCGCTTCATGTTCACCTGTTGAAGCACCAGAGGGTACAGCAGCTCTACCCAAAATTCCATTTTCTGTTATAACATCAACTTCAACCGTTGGATTTCCTCTTGAATCAAAAATTTGCCTTGCATTAATTTTTAAAATTATACTCATTTTTTTTTGTTTTTATGTTCATTAATTAGTTCAAAGAAATTATCAAATAAATAATTTGAGTCATTTGGTCCCGGAGATGCTTCAGGATGATATTGAACTGAAAAACATTTTTTATTTTTAATTCTTAATCCAGCTACAGTTCCATCATTAAGATGAGTATGAGTTATTTCAATATTTGAATTTTTTTTAGCTTCCTCAACATTTACTGCAAAACCATGGTTTTGTGACGTTATCTCACCTTTTTTTGTCAATAAATTTAATACTGGATGATTGATACCCCTGTGTCCATTAAACATTTTATATGTTTTTATACTATTAGCTAAAGCAATAATTTGATGACCTAAACAGATTCCAAATAAAGGAATATTCTTACTAATAATTTTTTTTGCAGTAATTTGAGCATCTATTAGAGGTTTTGGATCTCCGGGTCCATTTGAAATAAAATAAGCATCAGGAGACCATTTATCCATTTCTTCAAAAGACGTGTTATAAGGGAAAATTTTAAGATAAGCCCCTCTTTTAGATATATTTTCAAGTATACTTTTCTTAACTCCCAAATCTAAAACAGCTACCTTATATTTTGAATTTAACTTCCCGTAGTAATAACTTTTTTTTGTTGAGACTTTAGATGCTAATTGTAAACCGTCCATAGAAGGAAATTTACTTAACTCATTTTTAATCAATTCAATATTTTTGTCTTGTGTTGAAATTGCAGCGTTCATAGCTCCATTCTCCCTAATATAATTTACTAATGCTCTAGTATCAACATCAGATATAACAACCATATTTATTTTAGAAAAATAATTTTCTAAAGATTCAGAAGCGATAGGTCTAGAATAATTAAAACTGAAATTTTTACATACAAGTCCTGAAATCTTTGGACTAGAGGATTGATCGTCAAAACCAACAGTTCCGTAATTTCCTATGTGGGAGTTTGTAGTGACCATAATTTGCCCAAAATATGACGGATCAGTAAATATTTCTTGATAACCAGTCATACCAGTATTAAAACAAATCTCCCCGAAACTGGTTCCCTCTATACCGACTGATTTTCCAAAAAAAATTGTTCCATCGGAAAGCAAAACATAACCTTTTTTTCTTTTTTGATAAATCACTAAATCATTTTTTACAAATAAACACAAAAATAATTATATGAATTAATTTAAACATAAATTAAATAGCGAAAAATTAATTACTTTTTTTGTTTTGAATCATCTTTTATCTTTGGCTTAACACCAACATTTTCTGATTTTGTTTGCTTTTTGGTAGGTTTAATTTTTACCTCAGGCTTTGCATCAACATTTTCTGATTTTGTTTGATCTTTCGCAGATTTGTTTTCTTGGGAATTGTCACTTGCAGAATTATTATCAGAATCAGGTTGATTTTTTTTCGATTCTTTACTTTTTCTAGATCTCCCACGTCTAGTAGATTTTTTTGTTACATTGTCTTTAGAATAAGTATCATTGAAATCAACTAACTCAATCATCGCCATCTCAGCATTGTCACCCAACCTATTCCCAAGTTTTATAATACGAGTATAACCTCCAGGTCTGTCAGCAATTTTTGGAGAAATATATCTAAATAAGTCTGAAACAGCATATTTGTTTCTTAGTAATTTATATGTTAATCTCCTCTTATGAGTAGTATCCTCTTTCGATTTTGTTATTATTGGTTCAACAAAACGTTTTAATGCTTTAGCCTTTGTTAGTGTAGTATTAATTCTTTTATGTTCAATTAATGAACAAGCTAAGTTAGCCAATAATGATTTTCTATGAGCAGATTTTCTACCTAAATGAATTTTTTTCTTACCGTGTTTCAAAACAATTAATCTTTTTCAAGTTTATATTTACTTAAGTCCATCCCGAAAGATAGTCCTTTTAACACAACTAACTCCTCTAGTTCAGTTAAAGATTTTTTTCCAAAATTTCTAAACTTCATTAGATCATTTTTATTAAAGGAAACCAAATCACCAAGAGTATCAACCTCAGCAGCTTTTAAACAGTTAAGTGCTCTAACAGACAAATCCATGTCTATTAATTTAGTTTTTAATAATTGTCTCATGTGAAGAGACTCCTCATCATAAGTTTCAGTTTGAGCAATTTCATCTGATTCAAGAGTAATTCTTTCATCTGAAAATAAAAGAAAATGATGAATCAAAGTTTTAGCTGCTTCTGTTAAAGCGTCTTTAGGATGAATAGAACCATCAGTTACAATTTCAAAAATTAATTTTTCATAATCAGTTTTTTGCTCAACTCTGTAATCTTCAATTGTATATTTAACATTTTTTACAGGGGTAAATATTGAATCCATTGAAATAACACCTAATTCTGTGGAAAGTTTTTTGTTTTCCTCAGCTGGAACATAACCTCTACCTTTTTCAATAGTTAAATCCATTTTTAATTGAACACTTTTTTCTAGATTACAAATAATTTGATCAGGATTTAATATTTGAAAACCGGAAATAAACTTCTGAAAATCTGATGCTTTTAAAATTTCTTGACCACCTATTGTGATTGTGACTTTTTCGTTTTCAATATCATCAATTTGTTGTTTAAATCTAATTTGTTTTAAATTAAGAATTATTTCAGTCACATCCTCCACAATTCCAGGAATAGTAGAAAATTCATGATCAATATTATCTATTTTTAAAGAGGTTATTGCAAAACCCTCTAGAGAACTAAGTAAAACTCTTCTAAGAGCGTTACCAACTGTTAGTCCATAACCTGGTTCTAGAGGTCTGAACTCAAATTTTCCCTCAAAATCTGAGGAATCAATCATTATTACTTTGTCTGGTTTTTGAAAATTTAGTATTGCCATTTTATTTTTATTTTGAATATAATTCTACTATCAATTGTTCTTTAATATTTTCTGGAATTTCATCTCTATTAGGGATTTTTAAAAATTTCCCCTCAAGTTTATCTTCGTTCCAATTTAACCACTCATAAGATGATGAGTTATTTTTCACTGACTCAATAATTGACTTAAGTGACTTTGATTTTTCTCTAACACCAATTATTTGTCCTTGTTTTGTGACATACGATGGAATATTTAATATTTTTCCGTCAACTGTGATATGACAGTGAGAAACCAACTGTCTTGCAGCACTTCTAGATTTAGCAATTCCTAATCTGTAGACTAAATTATCAAGTCTAGACTCACACAATTGAAGTAATACCTCTCCAGTAATACCCTTACTTCTTGAAGATTTTTCAAATAAATTCCTAAACTGCTTCTCTAAAATTCCATAAGTATATTTTGCCTTTTGCTTTTCCATCAATTGAACAGCATATTCAGATTTTTTACCTCTTCTTCTGTTGTTACCGTGTTGTCCTGGAGGATAATTTCTCTTTTCTAAAGTTTTGTCTTCACCAAATATTGGTTCTCCAAACTTTCTTGCTATTTTTGTTTTTGGTCCTGTATATCTTGCCATATTTTTAATTTTAAACTCTTCTTCTTTTAGGTGGTCTACATCCATTATGAGGAAGCGGGGTTATATCAACTATTTCTGTCACCTCAATTCCATTGTTATGAATAGTTCTAATAGCTGATTCTCTTCCATTACCAGGTCCTTTAACAAAAACCTTCACTTTTCTAAGACCTAACTCCAAAGCTGTTTTACAAACGTCTTCAGCTGCTGTTTGAGCAGCATAAGGTGTATTTTTCTTTGATCCTCTGAAACCCATTTTTCCTGCTGATGACCAAGAAATTACATCACCATTCAAATTTGTTAAAGAAATAATAATGTTATTAAAAGATGCGTCAATGTGAGCATGACCAACTGATTCGACTATAACTTTTCTTTTTTTACTATTAACTTTTGCCATGATTAATTATTTAGTTGCTTTTTTCTTGTTAGCGACTGTTTTTCTTTTACCTTTTCTAGTTCTTGAATTATTTTTGGTATGCTGACCTCTTAATGGAAGACCTGACCTATGTCTGATTCCTCTATAACAACCTATATCCATTAATCTCTTAATATTAGTCTGAATTTCAGCTTTAAGCTCTCCCTCAATTTTTAGCTTAGATACCTCTTCTCTGATTTTACCAGTTTGTTTATCGTCCCATTCAGAGACTTTTATATTTTCATCAACTTTGACTGATGCTAATATTTTTTTTGCTCTACTATTACCAATACCAAAAATATAAGTCAGAGCTACTACACCTCTCTTATTTTTTGGTATGTCAATTCCAGAAATTCTTGCCATAATTATCCTTGTCTTTGTTTAAATCTAGGGTTTTTTTTATTAATCACATAAAGTCTTCCCTTACGTCTTACTAATTTGCATTCTGCACTTCTTTTTTTTACTGATGCTCTTACTTTCATGTTTATTTGATTTAGAATCTATATGTTATTCTTCCTTTTGATAAGTCATACGGACTCATTTCTAACTTAACTTTATCACCAGGTAATAATTTTATATAATGCAACCTCATCTTACCTGAAATATGGGCAGTTACAATGTGCTCATTTTCTAATTCAACTCTGAACATTGCGTTTGACAATGCTTCAATTATTGTTCCTTCTTGCTCTATAGACGCTTGTTTTGCCATGTTTAAATATTTGATCTTCTCTTAATACCGCTTTTCATTAAACCATCGTAATGTCTATTTAACAAATAAGAATTTACTTGCTGAATAGTGTCAATTGCAACTCCAACCATAATTAGTAATGAAGTACCTCCATAAAAAAGTGCCCATCCCTGTTGCATTCCAATTAATTTTACAACTACAGCTGGAAAAACAGATAGAGCAGCCAAATACAAAGAACCAGGAAAAGTTATATGTGACATTACTGTGTCTAAAAAATCACTAGTTTCCTTTCCAGGTCTGATACCCGGTACAAATCCTCCACTTCTTTTTAGGTCGTCAGACATTTTATTTGTTGGAACAGTTATAGCTGTGTAGAAGAAAGTAAAAATTATTATCAAAACTGCAAATAATATATTGTACCATAAACCGAAAATGTCAGAGAAACTTGATTGCATCCACTGACCAAAATTTGAACTACCGAATAAACTTCCTACGTATGCTGGGATAAACATTAGTGCTTGAGCAAAAATAATTGGCATTACACCAGATGCATTGAGTCTTAAAGGAATATATTGTCTAGATCCAAAAATATTTTTTTCATTTGATCCAACAGAAGTTCTTCTTGCATATTGAACAGGAACCTGCCTAACAGCCATTACCAAAAGTACAGATAAAAGTATAATAATTACCCATAAAATTAATTCGATAAGTATCATTATTAGTCCGCCGTTATTTTCGGTAACTCTTGAAACAAACTCTTGAGTGAAAGATAATGGAAGAGATGCAATAATACCTACCATAATAAGTAATGATATACCATTACCAATTCCTTTATCAGTTATTTTTTCACCCATCCACATAGCAAAAATTGTACCTGTTACTAAAATTGTTATTGACGATATCATAAAAATAGGACCTCTTCCAATAATAAATGCAGAATCAGGAACACCAAGGGCAGAAAGCCCATAAAGATAAGCTGGAGCTTGAACAACACAAATACCAATTGTCAACCATCTGGTGATTTGATTGATTTTTTTTCTTCCACTTTCTCCCTCTTTTTGTAATTTCTGAAGATATGGTATAGCTATACCCATTAATTGAACTACAATTGAAGCAGAAATATAGGGCATGATTCCTAATGCAAAGATTGAAGCATTTGCAAAGGCTCCTCCCGTAAAAGCATTTAAAATCCCCAGTAGTCCACCACCACCAGCTTTGTCTGATAATTCGGCTAACTGAATTGAATCAATACCAGGTAAAACTACTTGAGCTCCAAGTCTGTATACTAGCAAAAAACCAAGTGTTGTAATTATTCTTGCTCTTAACTCTTCGATTTTATATATGTTCAATATGGTATCAAATATTTTTTTCATTAACTAATTTCAACTGTTTCACCTCCAGCTTTTTTAATTTTTAAAATAGCAGATTTAGAAAACTTGTGAGCCTCAATCTTAATTCCAGATTTTAATTCACCTCTACCTAAAACCTTTACAAGATCCTTTTTTGATATAAGTCCAAGCTGTATCAAATTTTCTTTTGTAAGATCTTTTTTAATTTTTTTATTATCAATTAAAATTTGTATAGAATCTAAATTTAAAACATTGTAATAAGTTCTATTTATATTTTTAAAACCAAACTTTGGAATTCTCCTTTGCAAAGGCATTTGACCACCTTCAAAACCAAGTTTTTTTGAATAACCAGATCTAGACTTAGCTCCTTTATGGCCCCTTGTAGACGTTCCACCCTTACCTGAACCTTGTCCTCTTCCCAATCTTTTAGAGTTTTTTCGAATAGATCCTTTTGATGGTAATAAGTTGTTTAAATTCATTTTAAAATTTTTATATTTTTTTAACAGTTACTAAATGTTTTACCTTTTCAATCATACCTAAAATTGTCTTTGAATCATCATGAGTAACTTCCTTTCCAATTCCCCGTAAACCCAAAGCTTTTAAAATCAATTTCTGATTTTTAATTCTTTTTATTGAACTCTTAATTTGTTTAATTCTAATTTTAGACATAACTCATTTTAATTAAAAACTTTATTGATTGATATTCCTCTTTGTTTAGCAATAATTTCTGGACTTCTTAATTGTAAAAGAGCATCGAAAGTTGCTTTAACAACATTATGAGGATTTGACGAACCTTGAGACTTTGACAAAACATCATTTACTCCAACAGTATCCAATACAGCTCTGACCGCTCCACCTGCAATAACACCAGTACCTTCAGAAGCAGGTTTTAAAAAAACTCTAGCTCCACCAAATTTACCCTTTTGCTCGTGAGGTAATGTTCCGTTTTTGATGGTAATTTTTATTAGATTTTTTTTAGCATCTTCGACAGCTTTAGCTATAGCCTCAGATACTTCTTTTGACTTTCCAAGACCGTGACCTACAATTCCATTTTCGTCACCAACAACAACTATTGCAGAAAAACCAAAATTCCTACCACCTTTAGTGACTTTAGTAACCCTTTGAACACTTACTAACCTATCTTTTAGCTCAAGACCACCGGGTTTTACAAATTGAATATTTTTGAATTTTTTATACATTTTTTTAAAATTTTAAG
>PACV01000070.1 GCA_002702875.1 Flavobacteriaceae bacterium | reverse complement strand
GTAGTTATCCAGCAATTGAAACTGAAAAAATCAGCTCTATTGGGATACAAATTTCTGACAAACAAGAAGGAGAATTCAAGTTAGAAATCAAATATATTAAGGCTATATTTTAATTTCACAGTTTTTTGCAGCTGATTTAAAAACGGCCTCAACAACTCTAATATCTCTTAAACCTTCTTCTCCAGGTACCATCATAGGCATGTCATTTAAAATAGAATACGCATCATCATCCATTTGTTTTGCTTGTTGACTTTCAAGAGGAAAATCTATTATGGTTCCGTTTGACATACTACCTTTATTACCAGCATATTTCCAATGGGGATCAATTTTTATCCATCCTTTTTCATAATCTATTTGAAGGTGACTCATCCTAATACCAAAACTTGTATGACATGCAGCAAGTGCACCACTTGGGAATTCTAATTGAAACATAACTGTTTCTTCAACCTCGTGATATATTTCTGGTCTTGTGGTGTGAGTTTTAGCTATTACTGAAATAGGTTCTTCACCTGTTGCTAGTCTTGCACCTTGAAGTGCATAAACTCCCATATCTCCCATAGCGCCACCACCCAAACTCTTTTTTTGTTTCCAATGAGTGCTTCTTCCGTCAAAATAGCCCGCAGCAGATGAAACCATTTTTACTTTACCAAAAGGTTTCTCTTTTGCAGCTTTCATATAGGCTTGAATATTTGGGTCATGTTGACACCTGTATCCTATGGCAAGTTTGACCTTATTAACTTCACATGCTTTGATCATCGCCTCACATTCACTAACAGATGGAGCCATAGGCTTTTCACACCAAACATGTTTTCCGGTATTTGCGGCTCTAATTGAGTATTCCGAATGCATAGATGGAGGTAGTACTATATAAATTACATCTATTTCATTGTTATTTGCTATTTGCTCAAAATTTTGATAGTTGTAAATATTTTTATCCTTAATATTGTATAGTTTTTTCCATTTTGGAATTTTGTGTGGGCTACCTGTTACAATTCCCTTTAATTCACAATTTTTTGTCAACTGAAGAGCTGGAGCTAATAGATCGGTACTGTAATATCCAAGACCAACCAAAGCAACCCCCAATTTTTCTTTTTTTGCTTTAGTAGCAGAAAGTAAAATGTTAGGAGAAAAGGCAGAAGCTGTAGCTAAAAATCCTGTTTTTTTTATAAAATTTCTTCTGTTAGTAGCCATTGTAATTATTTTTTTGTTTGACTTAAAATTAAAAAAATTAATTTAACATAATTCAATTAATTTAAAATTGCTTGAATACATTGATTTTTTTAATATTGCAAAATAAAAATAGGATAAAAAATGAAAAAATTACCTGTAACTGTTTTAAGTGGATTTTTAGGAGCTGGAAAAACCACCTTGTTAAACCATATTTTACACAATAAAGAGGGTTTAAAAGTTGCTGTAATTGTAAATGATATGAGTGAGGTTAATGTAGATGCTAATCTTGTTAAAAGTGAAAATGTACTTTCAAGAACTGAGGAGAAATTAGTAGAAATGAGTAATGGATGTATTTGTTGTACACTTAGGGAAGATTTAATGATTGAAGTTGAAAAGTTGGCTAAAGAGAGAAGATTTGACTATTTACTAATTGAAAGTACAGGAATATCTGAACCTATTCCAGTTGCTCAAACTTTTAGTTTTGAAAGTGAGGATGGGGAAATTGATTTAAGTAAGTTTAGTTATGTCGACACAATGGTTACAGTTGTTGATGCATACAATTTCATAAGGGATTTTTCTAGTCCCCAATATTTAAAAGACAGAAATCTAACCGATATAGAAAATGACGAAAGAACTATTGTCAATCTTTTAACAGACCAAATAGAGTTTGCTAACATTATATTATTAAATAAAATAGATCTAGTTGGTGAATCTGAATTGAGAAATTTATATGACATTATTCACAAATTAAATCCTGAAGCTAAAATTATTCCAACAAATCATTCCAAGGTTAATATTAAAGAGGTTGTTGATACTGGGTTGTTTGATTTTGAAGAAGCAGAAAATTCTGCTGGATGGATAAGAGAGTTGGAAAATGAACATGTGCCCGAAACTGAGGAATATGGTATTGGATCTTTTGTTTTTCGCTCAAAAAAACCATTTCATCCAGATAGATTTCTTGATTATGTTCAAAATAAATTCCCAACAAATGTTATTAGAAGTAAGGGTTTGTTTTGGCTTGGATCTAGATCTGACCAAGCTATAATATGGAGCACTGCAGGTGGGTCAATTAAAACAGATCCAGCTGGAGTTTGGTGGGACTCTATGCCCTTTTCAGAGCGAATAACGTATGCTTCTTTCGTTGATAACCAAAAGCAAATAGAGTCTGAATGGGAAACACCATTTGGAGATAGAAAAATTGAATTAGTATTTATAGGACAGAAATTAGATCCAAAAAAAATAACAAAAGAACTAGAAAATTGCTTATTAAATGATCATGAACTCTCAGATTGGAATCAAGGAAATTTTAAAAATACTGATGAATGGCCTATACCAAATTAAGTGTTAATTAGTCACAAATTAACATATTGGATAGATTTGTAATAATCAACTTAACATTTTAGCTTCTTGTAAAAAAAAGTTTAAATTTGAGAACAGGATAATTAAACTTATAATTATGAAAAGAAAAATAAATGCAATTTGGAACGGTAATGGAGAGGACGGCTCAGGTTTTTTAACAGCTCAAAGTGGTGCCTTCAATAAAATGCCATATAGTTTTAAAACAAGATTTAAAAATGACGATGGAATTCTTGGAACTAATCCAGAGGAGTTAATTGCTGCTGCCCACGCTGGTTGTTTTAATATGAAACTTAGTTTTGTTTTAAATGAGTCAAATTTTAGTCCAGAGGAATTAAATACTGACGCTGTTTTAACTTTTGAAGACGGAAAGGTTGTTTCTATAGAATTGAATTTAAAAGCAAAAGTACCATCAATAAGCGAGGACAAATTTCTTGAATTAGCTGAAGATGCTAAACAAAATTGTCCAATATCTGGAGCATTAAATTGTGATATAATTTTAAATGCTTCATTAGTCTAATTATTAAATTTTAAATTATGATTACAAAAGAAAAAATTATTTCAGCTCAAAATACATGGGGTGATGGGGTAGTAAAAATAGGATCTTTAAAAAATAATAGATCTGAGTGTGAATCTTTTACTAAAGAATTCCTTGACAAGCTTTATGCTTTTGATTTAGGTGTTGTCTTATTTAAACCCACTAAATGTGCAGACGAGCAGTTTAGGGCAACTAAAGAAGAAGCCTTGTCATATTTTATTGCGGGAGATGAAAGGGCATGTAAAGAGGATAAAGGATTTGCAATACAGCCCTGGACAAAAGTTCGATTTGAAAACACAAATTTTATCATAGAGAATAATAGGGCCATTGCCATGGGCAATTATTTTTTTACTGATTTAAATGGTGTTGAAGCCAAGGTTGAGTATACATTTGGTTATAAGTTAGTTGAAGGTGAACTTAGAATAGATTTACATCATTCGTCTTTTCCCTATAATCCAGCCTGAGATTAATAATATTTTTAATTAACAGCTAATTTGATTTTAAATTAAGTCATGAAAAAAATAATTTTAGCATTTTTTTTTATAACATCTGTTTTATCTAGTCAAAATATTGATTTTAATAACATTAAAATTGATGATGTTAAAAATATCATTAATAATGTTTTAAATAAAAATAAGCCTGAAAAAAATCAAATTTGGTCAGGAGTTCCAGGAGATTTAAATTTTAATATAAACGATAGGATTGCAATAAAAGATGTTATTGACGCTTACGGTATTTATTGGGATACAAATAATCTTGAGGGTTATTTGTCATTATTTACAGATGACGCAATTGGCGTTCATTATGATGAAAATGGTGATAAAAAAATATACCAAATTAAATCGGAAAGTGAAATAAAAAAAAACGAGGAGAGAATGAATTTTTTTATCAATAATAATATGCAAAGAAGACACATGATGTCAAACAGTTTAATTATTGATCAATCAAAAAGTTTTGTTCATTTAATTCAATATATGACCTTATTAACTACTAATAATAAACAAATAACCGAATTTGTAACTCCAATTTCATATATTTTCAAACTTTCAAAAATTGATGATATTTGGAAAATTTCTTACAGAGAAATTATATTAGATAAGCCATTGGATCTCAAAATGAAAAATTGAAAAAAATAAACCCAATAATAACTGGTTCAACTGGAATGGTAGGAAAAGCAGTTTTGATAGAATGCTTAGAAAACAATCTTGTTGGGAAAATTTTGATTATTAATAGACAAAAAGTTGGTTTAAAACATCCTAAAATAAAAGAGATTTTATTATCAGATTTTTCTAAGTTAAATTCCATTAAAAACCATTTCAAAGATTATAATGCCTGCTTTCATTGTATGGGAATATCTGCCTTTGGTGTAAGTGAAAAAACATATAAAAAAGTAATATATGATATAACTAAGAATTTGGTTGATATGTTATATTCAATAAATAAAAACATTGTCTTTAATTTTGTTTCTGGAGAATATACCGATACCTCAGAAAAAGGGAATATAATGTGGGCAAGAGTTAAAGGTATGACTGAAAATTATATTCTTAAAAAGGGTTTTAAAAATTCATTTATGTTTAGGCTTGGTTTTATGATTCCTGAAAAAGGAATTAATTCAAGAACAAGAATTTATAATTTTTTATATTATATAACAAAACCAATTTATCCAATTTTAAAAATTAGTAAAAATATTACAACAACTACAAAATTGGGTCAAGCTATGATAAATACAATGTTTACTANTTCTAAATTAGTATATTTATCAAANANGGAAATAAACANTATAGCTNNTGAAGAANATAACTGANATTNTATATATTATTAAATGTATNAGGGTTACAAATTTTAGAATTTTTGTAAATCTTTTTTTTACAATCTTTTTATATATTTTCTCTTATTCTCAAACAAAGAAAGATGTAGTGTTGAATTTCAAAATTGACAAATTTAATTTTGAAAAAAATATAACTGAAACAACTTTTGAGATAACCAATAAAACAGATCAAAATTTGATTGCTAATAATTGGGAGCTTCATTGGAATCAAATGAAGGGTTCTATAAATAGAAATTCTTTGCCAGATGGGATAACATACAAGTACATAAATGGACAAAGCTACTACAAGATGTTTTTTGGAAAAAATTGGAAACTTACTATTGGAGAAACAATTTCTTTTAATGTTAATTTTCATGGAATTATTGATAGAGAAATTATGGGACCAATTGGGGTCTTTATTGTTAATAACAAAATCGCTTTTGATATCAAATTAAATACTATTTGGAAAAACGCAGAAGGATTAGATTTACTTGAAATTCCAAGTTCAGAGGATCTTTATGACACTTATCCCGACAGAATTAATAATGATTCCAAAAAAATTACTGTTGTGCCTACACCAAATTCAATAGTTTACAGAGAGGGGAATCAGCTATTAATTGATAGTTGGAATGTAAAAATTGACCCTTTTTTTAAGGATAAATCAAATTTGATTAAAAACATGTTAACTAATTTTTTTGTCAAAAAAATTAGAAATGACGAATCTGATGATTTTAACTTAAAAGTTATAAGAAAAAAAAGTTTAGACAAAGAAGCATATGTTTTAGAAATTAACACCAAATCAATTGAAATCTCTTCTTCAGACATTTCAGGTGTTAGGCATGCTATTCAAAGTTTAAGACAGATCAAATATTTTAATAAAAACAAATCAAGTCGCCTTCCACTTGTAAAAATTGAAGACAGTCCAAGATTTTCTTACAGAGGATTTATGTTAGATATATCAAGACATTTTTACCCAAAGGATAAAATTATCGAGGTTTTAGATATATTAAGTTTGCTAAAACTAAATTATTTTGAGCTAAGGCTTACAGATGACGAAGGGTGGAGAATTGAAATTCCAGGTCTCCCTGAGTTGACAACTGTTGGAGCAAATAGAGGTTATACTGTCAATGAAAGAGATAAACTTATTCCTGCCTATGGATCTGGGGCACATGGAACAAAAAATGGGAATGGGTATCTTTCCAAAAAAGATTTTAAGGAGATTTTAGTTTATGCAAATAATCTTGGAATAAAAGTCATTCCTCAAATTAGTTTTCCAAGTCATGCGAGATCTGCAATTAAAGCTATGGAGGCAAGGTATTTTAATTATATGGAACTAGGAGACATAGAAAAAGCTAATGAGTATTTATTAACTGATTTTGATGACAAAAGTAAATATAGATCTGCTCAAGGTTACAATGATAATATTATCTGTATATGTCTTGAAAGCCCCTATAAATTTTATAAGAAGGTTTTTGACGAGGTCAAATCAATGTACGACGAATCCAATATTAAGTTAGATAAATTTAGTATTGGAGCTGATGAAGTGCCATATGGTGCATGGCAAGAATCAAAGGTTTGTTTAGATAAGTATGGAAAAAATTTAGAGATAAATGATTTGTATTTAAATAATTTAAAACGGTTAGTTTCAATGATAAAAAAAGGTGGAGCAACTATGACTGGCTGGGAAGATATTTTATTGATACAATCATCAGAAAGTCAGAATGAAAAAAATATAAGGTCTGAACATTTTAATTACGATCCTGTTCCATTTGTATGGAATAATACATGGAGGGAGGGAAGAGAGGATATGATATATAAATTTGCTAATCTCGGATTTAGAACTGTTATGAGTAATTCTTCAGCTTTTTATTTTGACATGTCAGATAACAAAGATTTTGAAAATTACGGTTTGGATTGGTCTGGTTATGTAGATTACTTTGATGCATGGGCAATTGACCCTTTAGATATTTTTTCGAATAAAGTTTTAAATGCCAAACATGGAATTGATCAAAATTATATTAACAAAACAGAGAAAATAAAACCTGAAAATGTAAAGAATTTTTTAGGTATACAAAGCCAATTATGGACTGAAACAGTAATTGATAATAATGTTTTTGATGAACTGTTCGTTCCAAATATCATAGTTTTTGCGGAGAAAGCATGGGGAAAAAAATCTAAATGGTTTTCATTAAAAAACTTTGAGAATCAAAAGAATAAAATGAATTTAGAATGGAATCAATTTACTTCATTTATTGGAGGTGATTTTCTTTCTTTGATAACTGATAATTATAANATAAAATTTCATCTACCAAAGCCAGGAGGAAAACTAATTGANAATAAATTATTCTTAAAAAGTCAGTTTCCAGGTTTGATAATTAGATATACAANTGATGGTTCTATACCCAGTGTNGATTCAAAAATTTATNCNGGNCCNGTNATACTTGAAAAATANGATNATNTATTAGCTAGATCNTTTGATNANTCAGGTAGAGGAGGNTTAACAATAAAAATTAAGCAAAATGGAAACAACTAATAAAAGNTTACTNTCAGTTGANATTTTAAGAGGGTTAACTATCATTTTTATGATAATTGTGAATGATCCAGGTTCATGGTCACATGTATATGCCCCTTTACTTCATGCTGAATGGAATGGAGTAACACCTACAGATTATATTTTTCCTACCTTTTTATTTATAGTTGGAGTTTCAATTGTTCTCTCTTTATCTAGTAAAGTTGGAAATCAAAATTCTAAAAAATCAATTTTAAAAAAAATTTTTTGGCGTTCGTTAAAAATATATTTAGTCGGACTTTTCTTATGGCTATGGCCTAATTTTGACTTTGATAACATTAGGTGGGCTGGAGTCTTACAAAGAATCTCATTTGTTTATTTATTTTGTTCATTAATATTCATTTACTTTAATTTAAGATCACAAATAATATTATTAATATCAATATTAGTTGGATATACTATTATAATGTGTTTTGTCCCCATACCCGGAGTTGGTTATCCAGATTTATCGGTTCCTGAAAAAAATTGGGCACATTACATTGATAGCATTTTACTTCCTGGGGTAATGTGGGAGGACACTTGGGATCCTGAAGGAATTTTAAGTACTTTACCTTCAATCGGTACTGGTATTCTTGGCCTTATTGCGGGTAATTTTTTAATTCAAAAAAACAATATTGAAAATAAAATTATGTATTTAGGTGTTTTTGGTTTTATTCTTTTATTTCTTGGTGATATTACACAGTATATTTTCCCTTTAAACAAACATGTTTGGAGTACATCTTTCACATTATTAGTAGGAGGTATTTCATCACTTTCTTTGTGTTTTTGTACTTATCTGTGTGATTATATTAATTTGGGAAACAAATTCAAGTTTGCTCAGTCATTTGGGGTAAATTCAATCTTTAGTTATGTTTTAGCGGGAACGCTGACATTCATATTTTATAGTGATAAATTGTGGGGGGTTGGATTAAACAAACTATTTATGGACAATTTGGGAGATTTAGGAATACCTTTAAAATTGTTATCACTAGCATATGCAATTATTTATGTATTGATTATATGGATTCCCACATCATTTTTATTTAAAAAGAAAATTTACATTAAGTTATAAATTATGTATCAATATCATAGTGAAGTAAAAAAACTAATTGACAAAGTAGTGGACAAAAATCAAGATATTTTAAATAAAGTAATTGGTTTAGTAAGTAAAACTATTATAAATGATAAAATAATTCATGCTTTTGGAACAGGTCATTCTCATATGATTGGATTGGAATTATTTGCTAGAGCAGGAGGAATTGCAAATGTTAATGCCATGTTAGATTCTACTGTTATGACATCTGAAGGTGCTAGAAGAAGTGCTGAAATTGAAAGGATTAGTGGTTTTGCCAAAGTTATTTGGGATCAACACAAAATAAAAAAAAATGATATTTTCATCGTCATTTCTAATTCTGGTAGAAACGCAATGCCAATTGAAATGGCTGAACTAGCAAAAGATAATTCAAATAAAGTTATTGCAATAACATCAATAAATCAATCTAGTAAGTATCCTGCAAGAATAAAAAATCAAAAAAAGCTATATGAAATTGCTGACTATGTAATCGATAATTGTGTTCCAAGCGGAGATTCAATTATACCTATTGGGAAAGACTTTTCAGGAGCCGTATCTTCAATTTTAGGTTGTTTTATTGTTAATTTAATAGTTACGGAATCACTAAAGATTGTTCATAAAGCAGGAAAAAAATTACCACTATTTTATAGCCAAAATATTGATGGAATTTCAAATGAGGAGTTATTTTCAAAGTATGAGAAAAGAGTAAAACATCTTTAAACTAATAGTCACATTTTGGAATTTCTGAACCGTGAGGGTCTTTTATGGGGTTTTGAATTAATTTCCTCATTCTGTTGAAAAAGGCAGGATTATTAATATGTTCGATTTCCTCTGCAATCTGATGAACTTCAGTTGGTTTAAATCCCATTACATCAACCAAAAACATTTCTGTAAGTCTATGTTTGGAAACAATTTTACTAGAAATTTTTTCCCCTTTTTTAGTTAAATAAATTGATTTGTAAGGTTCATAATTTATCCATCCAAGCTCTTTCAATTTTTTAAGCATGTTGGAAACAGATGAGTAACTAATTTCAAATTCATTTGCAATTATTGAAACTGAAACTTTTTCTTTTCTTTCTAAAACTTTGTAAATAAATTTGATATAGTCTTCTTTAACAATTGTCTTTTTCACTATAAAAATGATGTTTATTAAAATTAATATTAATTATTTAACAATTTATTTTTTTTGAATTTATTTTGTTTGTAAGAATTATATATAGTTTTATAATAAATGAAAATCACACTTAACTCTAGAATTTTAGATTCTATTGAATTAATTAAGAAAAGTTCCTCAACCCATAGTAGTAAAAAGGAACTTTTAAAATTGATTGATTATATTAATAATAAAATCAACTTGGATAAGGAAATTAATATAAACTTTATTTGTACTCATAATTCCAGAAGAAGCATTTTTTCTCAGATTTGGGCAAAGGTATTTTCAGATTATTATGGTTTGCAAAAAGTAAGGACTTTTTCAGGAGGCACAGAATCTACTTACGTATCACAAAATGTTATAAAAACTTTAAGTTCATACGGATTTGTCATAAATAAATTAGATCAAAAGAAAAATAGTAATTATGAAATAACTTATTCGTCGAGTAAAAATAAAATTTTAATATTTTCAAAAAAATATAATGAAATATCAAATCCTAAGAAAAATTTTGTTGCCGTTACGACTTGTTTGTCAGCAAAAGAAAATTGCCCTTTTATTTCTGGCTCTGAAAAGATAATATCACTAAGTTATGATGATCCAAAAAAATATGATAACTCAAGTAAATCAACAAAAATGTATTTAAATATTTCAAATCAAATTGCCACTGACATGAACTTTGTATTTTCAAATCTTAAAATTTAATTTTAATTTTATAAAAAAAAGAATATGGATTTTTTAAATGAATTAAATGGAAAGTACAGTATTAGTAATAACCAATTGGAATTCTATAAAGAAAACAAGTTCATTAAAATAAAAAATATTTTTTCACCCGAACTCATCCAATATTATAATAGTAGAATTACTAAAGTTGTTGACAGGCTTAGTAAAGAAAGTGTTCCTTTAGAAGATAGAGATACTTATGGAAAGGCATTTCTACAACTTTTTAATTTATGGACTATAGATGATGAAGTTAAAAAATTTATTTTTTCAAAAAAAATAGCAAAGATTGCCTCTGATCTAATGGAAGTTGATGGGGTAAGAATGTATCATGACCAAGCCCTTTTTAAGGAAGGAGGAGGTGGAATAACACCTTGGCACGCAGATCAGTATTATTGGCCTTTAGATTCTGATAAAACTATTACAGCTTGGATTCCTCTTCAAGATACTCCATTAGAAATGGGACCATTGGAGTTTAGTTCAGGTAGTCATATAATTAAAGAGGGAAGAGATCTTGCAATTAGTGATGATAGCGAAAGAATTATTCATGAAAAATTAAGGGTTACAGATTTTAAGCATGTTATAGAAAAATTCGATATTGGTGAGATAAGTTTTCATTCAGGCTGGGTATTTCATAGGGCAGGAGCAAACCAAACTAATAATGTTAGAAAGGTTATGACTGTAATTTATATGGATCGTAATATGAAATTAAAAAAACCAGAGAATGATGGACAAATTAATGATTGGAAAACGTGGTGCCCAAATGCTAAGATTGGAGAGATAATTGATTCTCCAATTAATCCAATTTTATATTAATTAATAAGTTAAAAATGCAAACTGTTTTAGTAGTTTTTGCAATTGGTTTTATTTTTGGTGCAATAGGAGCATATATAGCAGAAAAAAAAGGAAGAAGTCATTACGAGGGTTTCTTTTTAGGATTTTTATTTGGTCTTTTAGGTGTTATAGCAGAAATATTTTTGCCTAAAAAGCCAAAAGAAAACTAAATTATTTTACAATTTTTTTTAATGTTAAACCTTGAACTAGAATTGTAAAAAGAACTATCACATAAGTTAAAAATAAGATTAACGCTTTTCCCTCACCAATTTCATCGGGTAAATTTAAAGCAAGGGCTACACTTAGTCCTCCTCTCAATCCACCCCAGGTTATAATTAATGCAGTTTTCTTTTCAAATTTTTTAAAAAATGAAAGGATAAATATCGGAATAGTTACTCCAATCCACCTTGAAAGTATTACTAATAAAATTACTAATAGAGAAATAAATAAAAAAGGAATTTGAAATGACTCAAAAATAATAATGATTTCAAGACCAATTAAAATAAATAGAATTGCATTAAGAGTTTCATCAAGCAAATGCCAAAACTTATATACATAGTCACACATTGCTTTTTGAATACCTTCTTTACTTTTGTCAGCATCTATGTTCTGATTTAAAAATAGACCCATAACAACAACACCT
The DNA here is from genome assembly GCA_002702875.1 of Flavobacteriaceae bacterium. GTDB lineage: Bacteria > Bacteroidota > Bacteroidia > Flavobacteriales > Flavobacteriaceae > TMED220. The sequence goes on along the minus strand of PACV01000070.1, from coordinate 33,349 downwards.
AGTACAGGAGAGAAATGAAATTTATGGCATAAAATTGGAATTAAAAGTACTAATGAAATGGTTATTAGAACTTCAAGTTCCATGTGTTCGTTTTCAATGTACTTTAACAATTTTAGTCCCAAAAAACCTATAATCGCTCCTAATGCAATACCTCCTAATACTTCTGTTGCAAAAAGCGATGTAACCTGAAAAGCCGTCACATTTTCAACACCATCCTCTCTAATTCCTAAGAGAGTAAGAAATACAACAACTCCAATCCCATCATTAAATAGTGATTCTCCAGCAATTCTTGTCTCGGTTATAGATGACAAATTCATTTTTTTTATCATAGCTAAAACAGCAATTGGATCAGTAGGTGCAATTAAAGAACCAAATAAAAGGCAATCAATATAAGTAAGTCCTATAGTATTCAAACCAAAAAAAGGTTGTTGAATCATCCAAAATAAACCAGTACCAACAGTAAAGGTTGAAAATAAGACACCAAAACTAGCAAGTAAAAGAATAGTAACCTTATCTTTCAGTAATTCATGGACATTTACACTTATTGCACCAGCAAAAAGCAAGAAAGGAAGCATAACATTAAAAAGAAGTTCACTAAAATCAAATTCTTTAGTAATGGATGTGACTGTTTCAAAAACTGCAGGGAAAATAATTCCTATAATTAAAACTAATAAGGATAAGATTAGAGCTAGAATCATCAAGCCTATTGTCATGGGAAGTTTTAAAAGTCTAATGTTAATTAGAGAAAAAACTGATGCAAGACAAAGTAAAATAGTTGATAATTCTAATACCCCCATTATTTTTTAATTAAATATAGTTTTTATTTTTAAATAAGTTTGCCATGCAATTTTTTAATGTATTTACCAATCATATCAAATTCTAAATTAACTAACGATCCTTCTTTCAAATTTTTAAAATTTGTATTCTCATAAGTGTAAGGTATAATCGCAACTGAAAAATTATAATCTTTAGAATCAATGACAGTTAAACTAACACCATTTATGGTAATTGAACCTTTTTCAATAGTTATGTTTTTTGAAAGATCTGAATATTTAAATGTAAAAATCCAACTCCCATCCTCTTCAGTTATATGAGTGCAATAAGCTGTTTCATCAACATGACCTTGAACTATATGACCATCAAGCCTATCTCCAACTTTAACAGCTCTTTCAAGATTAATTTCATCACCTATTTTTAATTTGTTAAGATTAGTTTTTGATATTGTTTCATTTATAGCTGTTACTGTATGAGTTTCATTTTCAACATTTATAACAGTCAAGCAAATTCCGTTGTGACTAAGGCTTTGATCAATCTTGAGCTTAGAGCTTATTTCACTATTAATTTCAATATCAAAATTTTTTTTATTTTTTTTAATATTAACAACTTTTCCTAAAGATTCAATAATTCCTGTAAACATATATTGATATTGATTAACTTTGGTCCGCTAATTTAAAAAATAAATATTTCAATTATAAATATGTTAAATAAAATTAAGGTTGGAATTTCAATTGGAGATCCTAACGGTATAGGATTAGAAATAATTCTTAAAACATTTCAAAATAGTGAAATATTTGAATCATTTTTACCTATTGTTTTTGCTAATTTTAAATTAGTTGAATTTCAAAAAAAGTATTTCAATTTAAAAACTAAAATTGTTAAGAATAAAAGTTTGGATTACTTAGAAAATGATAAATTAAATGTTATTGACTCTTGGAATAATGATTATAAAATTAATTTTGGTGTAGAAGATAAAACAGCAGGTGAACTTTCTTTCATTTCATTATCAAGTTGTTCAAATGCATTAAAAGAGGGAGAAGTTGATGTTATATTAACTGCTCCAATTAACAAAGCCAACATTCAATCGGAAAAATTTAAATTTAAAGGCCACACAGATTATTTAAATAATTTATTTAACAATAAAAGTTTGATGATGATGGTATCAAAAAACTTGGTTATTGGACTATTGACAGATCACATACCTTTAAATGAAATAGTTTCTAACCTGTCTGAAAATTTAATTATTGAAAAATTAAAAATTTTACATAATTCTCTTATTAAGGATTTTAAAATATCTAATCCAAATATTGCCATTTTATCAATTAATCCTCACGTAGGAGATAAAGGTATAATAGGAAGCGAAGACGACGAAATTATAATTCCAGCATTATCCAAACTAAATAAAGAAAATATCCAAATTAAGGGACCTTTTTCTTCTGATAGTTTTTTTGGCTCAGGTAAGTATAAAGAATTTAATGCAGTTATGGGTATTTATCACGACCAAGCGCTAATCCCATTCAAGACTCTTTCCTTTGGAAGTGGAGTGAATTTTACAGCTGGATTAGATGTTGTAAGAACATCGCCTGATCATGGCACTGGTTACGATATTGCAGGGAAAAATATAGCAAATAACAGCTCTTTTTTTGAGGCGTTATTATTATTGAAAAAGGTTTATCAAAATAGAAATAAGTTTTAATTGAAAAAAATTAATTATGAGAAAATTATCAGATTTTGAAATTAATTTTTCAGGTTTAAAGAATGGACAGCATAAGTTCAATTATATTATTGATAAAACTTTCTTTGAATTTTTTAATTATAACGAATTTATTGATCTATCTTATAAATCTAATTTAATTTTAGATAAAAAAACAAGCTTAATTGATTTTAAATTCTCTTCTCATGGATATGTAACTTTAAATTGTGATATAACAAATGAGCCATTTAATTTGAATACAAGTTCTAATTTAGAATTTATTGTTAAATTTGGCAATGAATATAATGATGACAATGATGAAATTATATTTTTACCTCATGGATCAAGTAGAATTAATGTTTCTCAGTATATATATGAAATGATAGTTCTAAGTATCCCTTTGAAAAGAGTTAATCCCGAAATTAAAAAAAACAAAAATATTAATTTAGAAAATTTTAAATCGAATAAAAGTAAAGTTAATAATGATCCTAGATGGAATGAATTAAAAAAATTACTTTAAAAAAAACATTATATGGCACATCCTAAAAGAAAAATTTCCAAAACAAGGAGAGACAAAAGAAGAACACACATAAAAGCTAAAACTCAACAAATTGCAAAAGACAAAACTACTGGTGAAGCACATTTATATCACAGAGCTCACTGGCATGAGGGAAAATTGTATTATAAAGGAAGAGTTTTAATTGAAAATGAGGAACTTGAAAGTTCAGATTCTTAAATTTAAAACGAAATAATTCTTTTATTTAAAAAGATTTTATAGATTTTAAAAAACCACTATCTTCAATTAAAATATAGTTTATGAATATTAAGGAAATTAAAAATTTAATTAAGTTCGTTTCTCTTTCTAATATTAGTGAGGTTAAACTTAAATTAAGAGAGTTTAAGATTACCATAAAAACTGATAATAAAAAAAGTTCAACAAGAGTTAATTCCTCAATATTGTCAAAGGATGAACTATTAAACATTACTGATGAAAATTCTATTGATCAAAATCAAGAGGAATCAGTTGTTTTGGATGAGAAAAAATCAAATGAAAAATATACAACAATTAAGTCTCCAATAATTGGCACTTTTTATAGAAAGCCTTCACCTGAAAAAGATGTATTTGTGGATGTTGGCTCTCAAATTAAAAAAGGTGACACACTATGTGTTATTGAAGCCATGAAATTATTTAATGAAATTGAATCAGATGTAGATGGTAAAATTGTAAAAATTTTAGTAGACGATTCATCTCCTGTAGAATTTGATCAACCACTTTTTCTTATTGATACTAAATAATAATTTTTAAAATGATGTTTAAAAAAATCTTAGTTGCTAATAGAGGTGAAATAGCACTTAGAATAATAAGAACTTGTAAAGAGATGGGTATTTTGTCTGTTGCAGTCTATTCAAAAGCTGATGAGGAAAGTTTACATGTTAAATTTGCAGACGAAGCAGTATGTGTTGGACCAGCAGAAAGTAAAAATTCTTATTTGAAAGCTTCTAATATTCTTGCTGCAGCTGAAATAACCAATGCTGATGCAATTCATCCTGGATATGGTTTTTTATCCGAAAATCCAAAATTTTCAAAAATGTGTGAAGAACATCAAATAAAATTTATAGGTGCTTCATCAAAAATGATTGAAAAAATGGGAAATAAATCTACTGCAAAAGCAACTATGAAATCTGCTGGTGTCCCAATTATTCCCGGTTCTGAGGGGATAATTGATAGTTATAAAAATGCATTAAAAATTGCTAAGAAAATTGGGTATCCAGTAATGTTAAAAGCTTCTTCAGGAGGAGGAGGTAAAGGTATGAGATCTGTTTGGTCTGAAAACGAATTAGAACCAGCTTGGAATAGCGCAAGACAAGAAGCTTTATCGTCTTTTAATGATGATTCCATGTATATGGAAAAATTGATTGAAGAACCACGACATATTGAAATTCAAGTGGTAGGTGATAGATATGGTAAAGCTTGTCATCTATCTGAGCGTGATTGCTCTATTCAAAGAAGACATCAAAAGTTAACAGAGGAAACACCTTCTCCTTTTATGACTGAAAAATTAAGAGAAAAAATGGGTAAAGCTGCAATCAAAGCAGCAGAATTTATTAAATATGAAGGTGCTGGGACAGTTGAGTTTTTAGTTGATAAAAATAGAAATTTTTATTTTATGGAGATGAATACTAGGATACAAGTTGAGCACCCAGTAACGGAACAAGTAATGGATTTTGATTTAATAAGAGAACAAATTAAAGTAGCTTGTGGTGAACCACTTTCAGGTAAAAATTACATACCAAAATTACATTCAATTGAGTGTAGAATTAATGCAGAAGATCCTTACAATGGATTTAGACCATCACCAGGAAAAATTACAAACTTAAATATTCCAGGGGGTCATGGCGTTAGACTAGATACTCATGTATATTCTGGTTATACAATTCCTCCTTATTATGATTCTATGATTGCAAAACTTATAACTACAGCTCAAACTAGAGAAGAAGCAATTAATAAAATGAAAAGAGCATTGGATGAATTTGTGATTGAAGGAATTACCACAACTATTCCTTTTCATCGTCAGTTAATGGATAATAAAGATTATTTAGATGGCAATTATACTACAAAGTTTATGAATGAATTTAATTTAGAATAAACTTAAAAGTTATCTTTTATATATTCAGCAATTTGAATTGCATTTGTTGCAGCTCCTTTTCTTAAATTATCAGCTACTATCCACATGTTGTAAGTATTTTTTTTTGATATATCATTTCTTATTCGACCAACAAAAACATCATTTTTTCCCTCAGAATAAATAGGCATTGGATATTTATTTTTAGATGGATTGTCTTCAACTACGACTCCAGGACAGTCATTAAGAATTTTGTAAATATCTTTTAAGTCAGATGGTTTTTTAAGCTCAACATTTATTGACTCGCTATGTCCACCAACAACAGGAATTCTAACTGCTGTTGCAGAAATATTTATATTATTATCAGAAAGTATTTTGTGTGTTTCGTTTACTAATTTCATTTCTTCTTTTGTGTAACCATTTTCTAAAAAATCATCACAATGCGGAATTGCATTTTTGTGTATTGGATAATGGTAAGCCATTTCTCCTTTGGTATTTTTATATTCATTCTCAAGTTGATTAACTGCTTTAATACCAGTTCCTGTTATAGACTGATAAGTTGAAATTATTAATCTTGAAATTCCAAATTGATTGTGAAGAGGAGCAAGAACCATTAACATTTGTATAGTTGAACAATTGGGATTTGCTATTATTTTGTCATTATTTGTGAGAATATTAGAATTAATTTCTGGAATTATAAGTTTTATTTTGGGATTCATTCTCCATGCTGATGAATTATCAATTACAATAGTTCCATTATTTGAAAATTTTGGAGCCCATTTCAATGAAATATCGCTTCCAGCAGAGAAAAGTGCTATGTCAGCTCTGACATCCAAAGAATTTTCAATACCGATTACAGGAATAGAGTTATTTTTAAAATTTATTAGTTTACCAGCAGACTTCTCAGATGCAATAGGTAAAAGAGTAGAAATTGGAAAGTTTCTTTCCTCTAATTGTTTTAGCATCTCTCTACCTACCATTCCTGTTGCACCAACAACTGCTACTTTCATTTTTTTTTTTTCAAAATTAACTAATTAATTAAATTTATTTTGAAATAAAGTTTGTTTTTACAAAATGTGTTACAAATAAAACAAATTGACATTAATATATAATTTTTCTAATTATTCTATTTGAAATTCCGCTTAATAGCTCATAAGATATTGTTCCTGCTTTTTTAGAAATTTTAGAGGCTGAATTTTGAGGTCCAAAAATAAGAGCAAAATCTCCAGTTTTGCAGACTACATTTGTTACATCAATCATCAAAATATCCATGCATATATTGCCTATTATTGAACATTTTTTATTATTTACCAAAACATTAATATTTTTCCCCCCAAAATTTCTGCTTATGCCATCAGCATGTCCAATTGGAATGGACGCAATTAAAGACTCCCTTTCTGTTTTTTGACCAAAGTCATACCCAACATATCTTCCTTTTGGGACTTTTTTTATTTGAATAATTGGTGATTTCAATTCAAAAACTGGTTTGAGTTCTTTATCCCACACAAAATTATTTGAATAACCATAAAGACCTAGCCCTATTCTAACTGAATCATATTGTTTCTTAGGATAATTAAACACCCCTGAAGTGTTTAATAAGTGAAAACCCAATTTTGGACGGGTTAATTTGCTAAGATCTTTGATTAGTTCATCAAACAATTCTATTTGCTTATCAGTGTATCTACAAGGTCTGTCGTTTTCTGAACATCCAAGATGAGAATAAATACTTAAAATATCTATAGATTTTATTTTATTTGAATTTAAAATAAATTTTATTTCATTTTTTTCTAGACCTAATCTATTTAAACCACTATTAAATTTTAAGTGAACTGGGTAGGATTTAATTTTTAATTTATCTATTTTTTTTGAAACTATTTCGAATAAATGCTTTGAATAAATAACCATTTCAAAGTTTTCTTTAATAATTAAATTAACATTCTTAAAATTTGGATAAAAAATCATAATTGACATTTTTATCCCTGATTTTTTGAGTATTAATGCTTCATTAAATGTAGCAACAGCGATTCTTTCAACTCCCAATTCATAAAGTTTTTTTGCGATTATTATTGAATCGGAACCATAACCGTTTGCTTTTACCACTGGGATAATTTTACACTTAGCATTTAATTTAGATTTAATAACTTTTAAGTTATGTTCTAAATTTTTCAAATTTATTGTTAAATAAGAACCAGAAATATTCATTTAAATTAGAATTGATTACTATATTAAAGAAATTAAACATTTAATAAATTTAAAGTAATTATTTTTTAATTAAAAAATGATAATTTTTTTTTGAGACGCAGCAAAATTATAAATAATAAAATTAAAATTTAAATAAAATTATTGATGCCCAAAATTTATGTAATACCTACACCAATAGGAAATTTAAAAGACATAACTCTTAGAGCTATTGAAACTTTAAATAAAGTAAAATTAGTTTATGCTGAAGATACTAGGAAAACAAAAGTAATTTTAAAAAAATACAACATAAAAAAAAAAATTTTAAGTTTTCATATCTATAACGAAAACAAAAATGCTCCCAAGATAATTGAAAATTTAAAAGAAGACGATGAAATAGCTTTAGTCTCTGACGCAGGAACACCTTTAATATCTGACCCAGGCTTTTCTTTAATTAACATTGCATTAAAAAAAAAAATTGAGGTAGAATGTCTTCCAGGACCAACTTCATTTGTTCCTGCTGTTGTCGTAAGTGGGCTGCCTACACATAGATTTATATTTGAGGGCTTCCTTCCGCACAAAAAAGGAAGAAAAAAAAGAATTATAGAACTCAAAAATGAAACTAGAACCACTATTTTTTTTGAATCCCCCCATAGACTTATTAAAACATTGAGTGAGTTTAATGATGAACTTTCTCCCAATAGGAAAATATCAATTTCAAGAGAATTAACAAAAATTCATGAGGAAACATTCAGAGGGTCAATTTCTGGAGCCATTAAATATTTTGATAAGAAAAAAATAAGGGGTGAATTTATAATATGTATTTCTGGGCACAATGAGTAAAGTAATTTGGAAAAAAAGAGATCTTTCTAAAAATAATTCTTTGGAAAAAGAATTAGGTGTTCCTAAGTTAATTTCTGAATTACTAAGCCAAAGAGGAATCAACGATTTTGAATCTGCTAAAGCATTTTTTAGGCCTTCATTAAATAATTTGCATGATCCTTTTTTGATGAATCAAATGAAAGAGGCTGTAATTCGAATTAATAAAGCTAAGCTGAATAATGAGCCAATAATGATTTATGGGGATTATGACGTAGATGGAACTACGGCAGTATCTTTAATGTATCTTTTTTTATCGAATTTTTTTGAAAATATAATTCCTTACATGCCTGATAGATATAAAGAAGGTTATGGAATTTCAATTAAAGGAATAAATTTTGCAAAAGAAAAAGGTATAAATTTGATAATAGCATTAGATTGTGGAATAAAAGCAGTTGAAAATGTTAGATATGCAAATGAAAATAAAATTGATTTTATAATTTGTGATCATCACAAACCTGGTATTGAATTACCTAATGCTGTTGCTATACTAAACCCAAAAAAAAGTAATTGTAATTATCCATTTAAAGATTTATGTGGGTGTGGAATTGGCTTCAAATTAGTTCAAGCACTGTCTATGCAATGGGACATAAATTTCGATATAGTAACTGATTATTTAGATTTAGTTGCAATAGCAACTGTTTCTGATTTAGTTCCTATTGTTGGAGAGAATAGGATTTTGTGTTATCATGGTATGAAAAAATTAAATGAGACCAATAAACCTGGACTAAAAAAATTTTTGAGTCTTTCAAAATCAAGTATTAATACATCTGATATATCATTTAAAATTGCACCAAGAATAAATTCAGCAGGAAGGATTGATCATTCACTTGAAGCATTTAAATTATTGACTTACAATGAAATTATAGATGTTGAAAAACAATTTATTAAAATTGAGAAGTTTAATGAAAATAGGAGATTAATTGACGAGGAGACAACTAAGGAAGCAATTAAAATAGTTGAAAATTCAAAAATTAAATCAAATACAACTGTGGTTTCAAGTGAAAATTGGCATAAGGGAGTGATTGGAATAGTTGCATCAAGATTAATTGAAAATTATTATAAACCTACAATAGTTTTCACAAGTTCAGGAGATAATTATGTTGGATCTGTTAGATCAGTAAGAGATTTTGATGTATATAAAACGCTTGAAATGTCAAAAAAATATATTGTCAATTTTGGAGGCCATAAATATGCAGCTGGTGTTACAGTATCAAAATCAAAATTTAATGAATTTAAAAATGAATTTGAAAAAATTGTTTCAGTTCAATTAAAGTCTGACCAAAAACAAAGGGTATTTTTTTATGATTTAGAATTGGATTTAAAAGACATTACTTTAAAAGTTTTAAGAATAATAAATCAAATGAGTCCTTTTGGATCTGGTAATTCAAAACCGATGTTTAAGACATGCAGATGTTTAATTAAAGGAAATCCAGAGAGAGTTGGTAGAGAAGACAAGCACTTAAAACTAGAAATTGGAGATAATAATAACAATAGTTTTAGAGCAATTGCCTTTGGTAAAGGTTATATGTATGATGATATTAAAAAATCAGATTCACTTGATATTTTGTATTCAATTGAAGAAAACTCTTGGAATGGTGAAAGTCAAATTCAGTTAAAAATAAAAGATATAGTAGTAAATTAGACATCAAGTATAAATTACAATCTAAATTATAAGTTAGCTATTTTTTTTAAACTTTTTAATTAAGTTTTTTGTTGATTCATCATGAGTAAATATAATGTCAGACTGTATTTCATTTAAAATATTATTTGCAAGTTTTTTCCCTAGTTCAACTCCCCATTGATCAAAGCTAAATATATTCCAAATTACTCCTTGAACAAAAATTTTATGTTCATATAAACAAATTAGTTTTCCAAGCGATTTAGGAGTTAGTTTATTTATTAATATTGAATTAGATGGTTTATTGCCTTGGAATATTTTGAATGGTAAGACTCTTTTTATGTTATCTTCAGAGTATTTCAATTCATTTAATTCTTTTAATACCTCGTCTTCAGTTTTACCATTCATTAAAGCTTCAGTTTGAGCAAAAAAGTTTGACATTAGTTTTTCATGATGATCATTCTTATTATTAAGAGGCTCAATAAAACCTATAAAATCAGATGGAATAAATTTTGTGCCTTGGTGGAGTAATTGAAAAAAGGCATGTTGGGAATTAGTTCCAGTTGATCCCCAAATAATATTACCAGTTTCATATGAAACAGGATTACCATTTCTATCATAGTTTTTACCATTGCTTTCCATTACAGCTTGCTGAAGATAAGATGGTAATAATTTTAAATATTCTGAGTAAGGAATAACTACCTCTGTCTCAGCATTAAAAAAATTATTATACCAAATACTAATTAAAGCGAGGATTACAGGAATATTTTCTTCAAACGGTTTATCTTTAAAGTGTTGGTCCATTTCATAAGCTCCCTCTAAGATTTCTTCAAAATTATCTGGTCCTATTGATAACATTATAGATAATCCTACAGATCCCCAAATTGAAAATCTACCACCAACCCAATCCTCCATTGGAAAAATATAATTTTCTGATATCCCAAATTTTTTTGCTTTTTCTATTGACGAAGAAACAGCAATAAAGTGTTTTGAAACATCTCCATTGGGATATTTTGATAAAAACCATTTTTTAACTGAATTGGCATTGGTTATTGTTTCCTGTGTAGTAAATGTTTTTGAAACAATAATAAACAGTGTAGTTTCAGGATCAATTTTTTTTAGAGTTTCAACAACATGATCACCATCAACATTTGAAATAAAGTGGATTTTAAGGTGGTTTGAGTAGTGTTTTAGTGCATGGGTCACCATTATTGGTCCAAGATCTGATCCACCAATACCAATATTTACAATATCAGTAATTTTTTTTTCAGAAGAGCTTTTAAATTTTCCAGAAATAATTTTATTAGAAAATTTCTTTAGCTTACTTTTTACTTCCTTGACGTTTTTACTGATGTCAATATTTTCTAAAAAAATTTTTTCTTTAGATCTTAGAGCAGTATGAAGAACAGATCTATTTTCAGTTGAATTAATTTTTACACCACCAAAATATTTATCTATTGAATTTTTAAGGTCAACTTCTTTGCATAGTTCAATTAATAATTTGATTGTTTTGGAATTTATTATATTTTTTGAAAAATCAACATAAAAATCCTCCCATTCAATCTTAAAATCATCAGACCTAAAAGGGTTTTCCTTAAAAAAATCACTAATTGAGCTAGATTTGATTGTTTTATAGTGAGAATTTAAATTATCCCATGACTTGGTTTTGGTTGGATCAATTTTTTTTAATGACATAAATATTAAATTAATTAAAAGTAATACAATTTAGTCTTTCTTTTAAAGGAATTTTGTAATCTAGGAAAATTGATTTTAGTTTGGATGAAATTGGTTTCGCTTCAGGAAGCTTTTGTTTGAAAGGATCAACTTGTATTCCATTCTTCCAAAATCTGTAGCAAACATGTGGTCCTGATGTAAAGCCCGTCATTCCAACCCATCCAATAACGTCACCTTGCTTAACATATTGACCAACTTTTACTTTTCTTCTTCTCATGTGTAAATACTGAGTTGAATATGTATTGTTATGTTTAACTGTAACATAGTTACCATTACCTTTAGAGTATGATGATTTTACTACTCTTCCATCAGCTGTTGTCATTATTGGTGTACCAACTGCAGCAGCAAAATCAGTACCTTTATGAGGCTTTACTCTACCATAAAAAGAAATTTTTCTTTTAAGATTATATCTTGAAGAAACTCTACCAAAGGAAACAGGAGCTTTTAAAAACGCTCTTCTTAGATTTTTTGCATCATCGTCAAAATAGTCAGTTATTCCTTTTACTGAATCTACTTTAAATTCATAAGCTTCAATTATTTTCCCTTTGTGTTCAAAAGATGCAGCCAAAATTTTTGAAATTCCAATTGATATAGTATCATCTACAAATTTTTCTTGATAAAGAATTTTGAATCTATCACCCTTTTGCAATCTAAAAAAATCAATTGTCCATGCGTATATATCAGACAAATAATATGAAAGCTGTTCATTATAACCATTACTTATCATAGTTTCATACAGAGAACTTTCAATAACCCCTCTTGCATCTAATTCTCTAATTTTAATAGGTTTATTTACTTTCTTACCATAAATACTATCCTTTAGCTTTATATATAAAAATGAGGTAATATCGTTAGCATATATGAAGTACTCTGGTCTTCTTATGGAATCATCACTAAATAATATAAAATATTTTTTTCCAATATTTAGTTTCTTAACAGAAACCTGATTTTTTATATTTTGTAAAATATTGTGTACCTCAGGGTAATCAATTCCATTGCTTTCTAAAATAGATCCAAAAGTATCACCTCTTTTAATTTTTTTTTCATTTACAAAAAATTTATTGAAATCAAAGCCATATTTAATGTTTTTATTTTCATAATATAAAGGTTCTTTATTTTCAATTTTATTTTCTTGATCATTGCAAGAAATGAAAACTAGAAAAAGTAAAATTGGATATTTAAAATGATTTTTCAAATTTTACTCAATGTTAATTAAAAACGGATATTTTAAATTTTTAAAATTTTCCAAGTCACACTCAATTGACCCAACAGCAAGATTGGCTTGTATTTTCAATGGAACTTTATTTTTATCATTTGACACCCACATCGTTACACTTTCTTGTTCTCTAAAAACTCTTCCACTTTGAACATAGGGCCTAAACTTAAGCGAACTTACTTTTCCAAATTTTGTATGTAAAATTTCTTCACCTAAAAATTTTAATTTGAATAAATAGTTTTCATTATCAAAAAACATATTTATGTCTACACTTTCATTAATAGATATTTTAGAGTGATCATAAAAATTTCTTAAGTAGTATGATGCTGAGATTAAATCTTGAGCACCATCATTAAATGGTATTTCGTATTTTTTTTTATTCTTTTTATCATTAACATATGCTATACCATTGGAGTGGTTAAACAAAATTTCTGTATCTTTCGTATAACCACCTTCATATATATCTCTTATAAATTTATAGGGCTTTACATAATTTTTGTCAAAATAACTTTCATAAAAATCCTCGACTTTGAAAAAAAATCTTGCTAAACCAATTGTTCTACCATAGCTTTTTGAATGAAAAACCTCTTTTTCATTGAAAGTTTTAGTCTCTAAAGAAATAGTTACTCGTCCTGCATTAAATAATCCATAATGAATCCTATATTCAAACCATTCACCACTTTTAAATGAATTAAGATTTGAGCCAGGAATGATATTTGAATTTTCAGAATTGATTTGAGAGAAAACATCAACTGCTAAAAAAAATATTGAAATCAAAAAAATTATTCTTTTCAAAAACACTAATTTTTTATTTTTTGAAATCCTATACTAACTTACCATTTTTATAAAAGATATTTAATTAATTTTTATAAAAGTTTTTAAGATTTTCAATTAAAATAGATGCCTTAGATAAGCCAATATCATCTGATAAACTCTCATGAGAAATTTCAGATATTCTTTTTATAGATTTATATTTTTTAATTAATAGTTCAACAGTTTTTGGACCTATCCCTGGGATACTGTCGAGACTGGAGGTAATTGTTTTCTTTAGTCTTTTATTTCTATGAAGTTTTAAGCTGAATCTATGAGCTTCATTTCTTAATTGTTGTATTAATTTTAACGTTTCCGATGTTTTATCCAAGTAAAGTGGGATCGAGTCGTTAGGAAAAAAAATTTCTTCTAATTTTTTTGCTATTCCAATAATGGATACCTTTTTTTCTAAATTTAATTTTTTTAAGCTTTTTAATGCAGACGATAATTGTCCTTTGCCTCCGTCAATAATAATAAGATCCGGTAATGTTATTTTTTCTTTTATTAATCTAGAGTACCTTCTTAAAATAATTTCTTCCATAGAGGCATAATCATTAGGCCCCTTGACAGATTTAACATTAAAATGTCTATAGTCTTTCTTTGAAGGTTTTGCATTTTTAAAAACAACACAAGCAGAAGTAGGTGAAGAACCTTGAATATTTGAATTGTCAAAACATTCAATGTTAAACGGAATTACATTCATCTTTAAATCAATTTTCATTTGTTTCAAAATTCTTTTTGAGTGTCTGTCAGGATCAATAATTTGAATTTGTTTTATTTTTTGTATTCTAAATGACTTAGCATTTTTTAAAGATAAATCCAACAATTTTTTCTTGTCACCTGCTATAGGAATAGTTGTTTTACAATTTTCAAATAAATTAATTTTAAATGGAAGAATTATTTCTTTAGATTCAGATTTAAATCTTTTTCTCAACTCATTTAAAGCAATTTCTAATATTTCAGAGTTACTTTCATTTAATTTTTTTTTAACCTCAGTCGTGTACGAACTTATTATTGCACCATAAGATATTTGCATAAAATTAACATATCCGAATTCAATGTCAGATATAATGCTGAACACGTCAACGTTTGTTATTTTAGGATTAACAATTGTGGATTTAACCTGATGATTAATTAATATACTTAATTTTTCTTTTGCTTTTTGAGCCTTTTCAAATTCTAGATTTTTTGAATGAGATAACATCTCACTCCTAAATTTTTCAATTGAGAATTTAAAATTACCTTTTATCATTGACTTAATAGAGGAGTAACTTTTTTTTATTTCTTCATTACTATATGAAGTATTACTATCCTTTAATAAGTGAATTAATTCGTGATTTAAAAAAGGATGGACCTCCTTTATCAGTTGTATTAAGAATTTAACGTTTTTTACATTTGTGAAAGGACCAAAATATTCTGATCCATCATTAAAAATTTTTCTAGTATAAAAAATAGATGGTTTTGGATTTTTTTTCAAACATATCCAAGGATATGTTTTATCATCCTTCAACAATACATTATATTTTGGTTTGAACTTTTTTATTAAATTGTTTTCAAGAAGTAATGCATCCATTTCACTTTCAACTATTATGATATCAACTGAGAAAATTTGTTTTACCAATAGATTAGTCTTAAAATTATGGTGATTTTTATTAAAATAAGAATTAACCCTTCTCTTCAAATTTTTTGCTTTTCCAATATATATTATTGTACTTTTTTTATTGAAAAATTTGTAAACACCTGCAGATTCAGGTAAAGTTTTTATTTTTATTGTCAGATCAAGAGGGATCATTTACTTTTTTTAAAATGAACTAAATAAATTGAAAAATAATCTAAGGGAAATTTACAAAGAAAAAAGAAAAAAAATATCAAAGAGTGAAATTGATAATTTAAGTATAAATATTGCAAACAAAATTTTGGATATGTCAATTTGGAATTATACCAACTTTCATATTTTTTTACCTTTAGAGAAGTTAAATGAGGTTAATACAAATTTTATTTTATCAATTCTTCAAGGTAGAGATAAAAATGTTTATATACCAAAAGTAATTTCTAATTCTAAAATTCAAAGTATATTACTTCAAGACAATACTTTACTAAAGCTTAATAAGTTTGGTGTACCTGAGCCTGAGACTGGTTTGAGCATCAATTCTAAATTAATAGATGTTGTTTTTATACCATTATTAGCATATGATATAAAGGGAAATAGAGTTGGATACGGGAAGGGTTTTTATGATAGATTTTTATCAAAATGTAAAAATGATTTATTGAAAATTGGGCTTTCTTTTTTCCCCCCAGAAAATCAAATTATAAAGACAAATAATGGTGATATTCCAATTGATGTTTGCGTAACTCCAAATAAAATTTTCAAATTTTAAAAACTAATTAAAAATTTTTTTGTTGAAAATTAAAAGAATTGCTACACCGGTACTTATTGAAACATCAGCAAAATTAAAAACATATTGAAAAAATGTATATTCACTCCCCCCTAACCAAGGCAACCAATTTGGCCAAACCCAAGTTAATAAAGGAAATTGAAGCATATCAACGACATGACCAAAGAGAAGAGGGGCATAACCTTTTTGAGGGAAAATTTCAGCCACTTGCCCATAACTGTCAGTGAAAAAAACACCATAGAAAATTGAATCAATCATATTTCCAATTGCTCCAGCTAGAATCAACGAAAAAGAAATTGATTTTAAATAGAACTCTTTATTGTAAATTGACTTTCTAAGCCATATAATAATAAATGTTATAGCAATAAATCTAAAAATTGTCAATAACAATTTCCCTATTTTTTCTGAGATAAATGGTATGAAATCATTGATTTTTGTTCCCCAAGCCATGCCACTGTTTTCAATAAATAGTAACTTAAAAAAACCGTAGTCTACAATTGCATCATCACCAAAAAGAGTTAAAGGATAGTTTAATTTGATAAAAATTTTTGATGTTTGATCAATTAGGATTATAATAAAAATTATAATAATATAGTTGATGAGTGAAGATTTACTTTTGAACATTCTTGGCTTCAATGCTTAAAGTTGCATGTGGAACTAATTTTAATCTTTCTTTCTTTATTAATTTCCCTGTTACTCTGCATATACCATAAGTCTTATTTTCTATCCTGATTAGAGCGCTTTTTAGATCTCGAATAAATTTTTCTTGTCTTATAGCTAATTGAGTATTTGCTTCTTTCGACATTGTTTCAGAACCTTCTTCGAATGCTTTAAATGTAGGGGAGGTATCATCAGTTCCATTGTCTCCGTCATTTTTATATGTACTTTTTAAAAGACTTAAATCATTTTGAGCTAACTGTATTTTTTTTTCAATTATTTTTTTGAATTCCTCAAGTTCCTTAGCAGAATAACTAGTTTTATTTTTCATATTATATTTTTTCAATTAATATTTCTGATTCTACACCTTCAAAATTTAATTCAGTTCCATTAAAGCTTTTGTCACTAATAATTATTTTTTTAGATAATGTTTCAGACATCACAAATTCTTCATGCTGTTTTAAAACAGTTTCTAATAAATTATTTTTTTTCAAATATATGATAATTTTATCTGTAACATCAAGTCCTTGTTCTTTTCTAACATTTTGAATTCTATTAATTAAATCTCTCGATAGGCCCTCTAGAAGTAATTTATCAGTTATATTAATATCAAGAGCTACAGTAGAACCCATACCTCTTGTATGTATCCAACCTTCAATCTTTTTGTAAGATATTTCTACATCTTCAATTGATATTTCAATATTTCTATTATTAACATAAATTGTTGTGAAACCTCTTTCCTCAAGTTCTAAAATTTTTTCTTTGGATATTTTATTTAAGGTATTTTTAATATCCTTCATTATTTTACCAAATTTCGGACCTAATTTTTGAAAGTTAGGTTTGACCTCCTTAATTAGGATACTATTTTTCTCATTAATAATTTCAATATTTTTAACATTTGTTTCTGAAAGAATTATGTCTTGAAATCTCTCAATAGATTTTTTTTCTTTCGAATTAATTACGGGAACAAGTATCTTACTTAAGGGTTGCCTAACTTTTATTTTTTCTTTTTTTCTTATAGATAAAACAAGTGAGGAGATAATTCTAGCTTTATTCATGCAAATCTCTAGATCTGAATTTCTGTAAGTTTCTTTATAAGTTGGAAAATTTGATAAATGAACAGACTCAAATTTCTCGTATTTAGTATTCTCACAAAGATTAATATATAACCTTTCAGAAAAAAAAGGAGATATAGGGGATGATATTTTTAAAATTGTGATAAGACATTCAAAAAGAGTTTGAAAAGCAGATATTTTATCTAAATTATATTCTCCTTTCCAAAATCTTCTTCTACTAAGTCTAACATACCAATTACTTAATAGTTCTTGGACATAAGTTGTAATTAGTCTTGAGGCCTTAGTNGGTTCGTAATTATTATATGAATGATCNACTTCTNTTATTAGTTTATGTAATTCAGATAAAATCCATTGGTCNAGCTCATGTCTTTTATTTANTGGAATAGANTTTTCTTTAAANTTGAAGCCATCGATATTNGAATATANACTAAAAAAAGAGTAGATNTTAAATAAAGTCCCAAAATATTTTCTATTAATTTCAGCAATTCCGTCGGAATTGAATTTTAAATTATCCCATGGATTTGAATTATTAATCATATACCATCTTGTAGCGTCAGGACCGAACTTTTCAAGAGTTTTAAAGGGATCAATTGAGTTTCCAATTCTTTTTGACATTTTTTGTCCATTTTTATCTAAAACTAGTCCATTTGAAATTACATTCTTATAGGAAATAGAATTAGAAACAAGAGATGAAATTACATGAAGAGTGTAAAACCAGCCTCTTGTTTGATCAACACCCTCACAAATAAAGTCGGCAGGAAAATCAGTTTTTTTGTCAATAAAATCTTTATTTTCAAATGGATAATGAAATTGAGCATAAGGCATAGCGCCTGAGTCAAACCATACATCAATAAGATCTTGTTCTCTTATCATTTTTTTTCCAGATTCACTAACTAGAATTATATCATCAACTATATGTTTATGTAAATCTATTTTTTCATAGTTAGATTTACTCATTTCGCCAATTTTAAAATCAGCAAATGGATTTGTATCCATAAATTTCCATTGTATTGACTTTTCTATTTCATAAATTAAACTTTCAATTGATCCAATAACTTTTGTTTCACTTCTGTCTAATGTTCTCCATATTGGTAGAGGTATACCCCAATATCTTGATCTAGATAAATTCCAATCATTTGCGTTTTTTAACCAATTTTCAAATCTTCCAATACCGGTAGATTTTGGTTTCCAATTTATTTTTTTATTTTTTTCAACTAAAGTTTCGCTCATTTTAGATACTTTAATAAACCACGAATCAAGGGGATAATATAGAATTGGTTTGTCAGTTCTCCAACAGTTAGGATAAGAATGAACATATTTTTCCACTTTAAAAGCTTTATTTTGCTCTTTTAATTTTATGGCAATTTCAACATCAACAGATTTATCAGGAATTTGAGAAGTTTCATAATATTCATTTTTAACGTATTTGCCTGCTAAAGAACCTACTTCATTTCTAAATTTTCCAGATAAATCAACTAGAGGTACAGAATTTTTATTTTCGTCAATTACTAGCAAAGGAGGAACTTCTGGATTAGCCCTTTTCGCAGCTAATGCGTCGTCAGCTCCAAATGTTGGAGCGGTGTGAACAATTCCAGTACCTTCATCAGTGGTAACAAAATCACCTTCAATAACTCTGAATGCATTAAAAGGGGAGTCTAGTGGATCTGGAGATTCTTCCCAAAGTTTAAAATACTTTATACCAATTAAGTCTTCACCATTAAAATTATCAGATATATAGTAAGGTATTTTTTTATTTATTTTAGGATTAAATAAATCTAATTTATTTTCATTATCAATTTCAAAATAAATATCAACAAACTGTTTGGTGATTAAATCTTTAGCTATCACTACGTTTATTTCGGAGAAAGTGTACCTGTTAAAGGTCTTAATCACAACATATGTAATTTTTTTATTGACAGATAATGCGGTATTTGAAGGTAAAGTCCATGGAGTAGTTGTCCACGCTAGAAAAAATAAATTAGAAAATTTTTTTAATTTAGGTGGTAATGTAGAATTATCAACTTCAAATTGAGCAGTTATACTCGTATCGGTAACATCTTTATAAGCACCTGGCTGGTTAAGCTCATGTGTGCTTAGTCCCGTACCTGCTTTTGGAGAATATGGTTGTATTGAGTATCCTTTGTATAATAATTTTTTTTCGTAAAGATTTTTTAAAATCCACCATACAGATTCAATATACTTAGTATCATAAGTTACATAGGGATTATTCATGTCAATCCAATAGCCCATTTTAACAGTTAAATTTGACCATATATCTTTATATTTCATAACTGCTTTTCTGCAAGCATCATTGTAATCTTTTACACTGATTTTTTTTCCAATATCTTCCTTTGTTATTTTAAGTTCTTTTTCTACATCAAGCTCAACAGGAAGTCCATGTGTATCCCAACCACCTTTCCTTTGGACTTGGAAACCTTTTAACGTTTTATATCTACAAAATATATCTTTTATTGTTCTCCCCATTAAATGGTGAATTCCAGGCATTCCGTTTGCTGATGGAGGACCCTCATAAAAAATAAATTTCTTATCACTTTTTCTTTCGGAAATACTTTTTTTAAAAATTAGATTTTTATCCCAAAAACTTTGAATTTCTTTAGAAAAATCTAACGTTTCATAATCTTTATACTCCTTAAATATCATTGATACCTATATTAGAAATGCAAAATTAATCAATTAATTTACAAATATTAATTGTTTGTTTCTTATAATTAATTATTCTAAATTAAAATTTGATGTTTAAACCTAATAACAAATTTCTTCCTGGAGAAGATATTCCAGATGCAAATTCTCTATAATTTAAATCAAATATGTTCTCTAAACCAAAGTTCACGGAAAAGTTATTATTAATGGAGTAATTTGAATTAAAAGAGAAAACACTCCATTTTGGTGAGCCGAAATATCTTGAAGTAGTTATTCCATTTGAGGTTGTCATATTTATAATTGGAGTTTCCTCAATTCCGTCTTCTCCTCCAAAACTGTAATCTCTAGGTTTTTTCGATGAACTAAATTCATTTATGAGTGAAAATTTTAATTTTGGAAACGTAATTTCAAACTTGGTAAATCCAAAAAAGGGAAGAATTGAAGGCATTGGACCGTATTTTTCACTTTTATCGGCATCTGTATAAGTTAAATTAGATTCAAGATATAGAAATTTAGAAAAATTGAATCTTAAATTAATTGAGGATCCATAAATGAATCTGTTTCCTAAGTTTTTGTTTGCAATTGTTGAAACTTCGTTCCCATCATAGATAATGGTTAATGGATTTTCAGTTGAGGTATCAGAGAAAATTGAATAATTAGATCGAACAATATGTCTGGATATGAGAGTTACGTAATTTCGTATTCTAAAATTTAAAAGTTTATTAAAATTATAATCAAAACCCAAATCAATATTGTAAGCATATTCAGGTTTTAAAAAGGTATTAGGAACAGTTAGAATAAAATTGTTTTCTCTTATTTTACCTATATCATCAATATTCGGAGTCCTAAAACCACTTGAAAGTACAGAATTAAACTTAAATTTATTATTTGGTCTGAATGTGTAGCCAATTGTGTAGGTTAGTGCTTTAGTATTAGTTTTAAAGTTTGATAAAAGTAAATCAATTAAAGCTTCTTCATTCCAATTTGCCGTTAAATTTGTAGAAGTAAATCTCAAACCTAAGTTCAAAGTATTTTTTGTATTTAAGTCATATATTAAATTAAAATAGGCTGCATTAGAATTATAAGAGCTTCCGTCACTAGGATAACGAGAGGGAATTGAAACTTTTTTTCCATAGTTGATAATTCGGGAATTTTCTATAATTAAATTTTTGGAGAAGGCATCTGAAATTAATTCATTTTTAAAAAATTCAAAACCATATGAAAAAGATATATTATTAACAATTGACCCTTCAAAGTCTCCATTTAGACCATATATTGACAATGTTTCTATTTGATATGATTTATTTAAATTACTATATTTTCTATTTATCCTTGACTCCTTAATAAATTGATATGATGGTGTAATAGTTCCCTTTTTTAGTAGTTTTTTATTAGCAAAAAATTTAAATTGGGGACTAAAAAGCATTCTTTTTTGAGGGCCATAATACCATTCTGCATACTTAAAATTTCCATTTTTATCAATTTCGTTTAGTTTGTCATACCTTGATATATTTGATGAATTTGATAATTGAAAATTTAAATTTAGCTGAGCTTTGTTGTTTACATTAAATATAAATTTTTGAAAAAAATGATATTGATCAAATCCTGTATTTTTTTGGATTGATGGTTGTAAATTTTTTATAGGTTTTTCATAAAAAAAAAGGTCATCTTGAGGGAAGTAAAAATTATTCAGCCCCCAATCAGGAAATCCATGCAACCTTTTGCTTCCTGATTTGATATCATTGAATTTTGAATAGGAAAAGTTACTAATGCCTGCCCACTTGGTGAAGCTGTATTCAAAAGACAAGTTATTTAATAAAGCTTTATTAGCAGAATTAAAGTTTTGTGAAATTATAGTTTTTAATTTTTTGTGATTATTAATGTTAGGGGATTTAGTGTAAAAATGAATAACACCTCCAAGTGCATCAGATCCATAACCAACAGATGAGGAACCAAAAATTACTTCAGCTCTACTAATAATATTTGGATCTATTGTATTTACATTATGAATATGGCCAGATCTATAAATTGCATTATTCATTCTAATCCCATCAATAACTAAAAGAACTCTATTAGCTTCAAAACCCCTTAAAACTGGACTACCTCCTCCTCCTTGAGATTTTTGAATTCTTAAATCAGGGCTTAAACTTAACAAATCTGAACTATTGGATGGTTTAAAAAAATTAATTTTATTTAAGTTTATAACTGATACTTTTTCAGCTATTTTTTTTCTTGAAGAACTTTTCCTTGCAACTGAAAGAATAATTTCATCCAATTCTTTTTTTTCAGGATCAAGTTCTATTATCAGACTGTTATTTAAAATTTCATTTTTTTTTATTTTTTTTAACTTATATCCTAGAATTTTGAATAAAATTATTTCTTCTGAGTTGAAAATTGAAATGTCAACATTTCCATATTGGTCAGTTGTCAAGTATTTTGTTTTATTAAAATTGAAAACATCAACATTAATAATTTTGTTATTGTTATAACTATCAGTAACAGTTACAACTTGTCCATTTAATTGGTTAAAGCACAAAAAAATTAAGATTGCAAAAAAAATATAATTATGATTCAAATATTTCATAAAGAATATCTAATGATTTTGGTTTTTTGAAACCATGAGAGTGAGCCTCAAAGTATTTAATTAAAGTTGATATTATTTCAGATCTAGTTTCATTTTTAATTCGCATCTCTTCAGACTGTTCAAAATTCATGCCTAAAAATTTTTTTATAATAATTGAATTAAATTCATTTACAGAATAATTATCGGATTTTTGGTTTTCAAAAATTCCATTATATAAATTGAAATAATTGCCGGATGAATTAACGTTAGGGTAGAACCCCAAATATTTAGATAAATTAAGTAAAAAAATTATAATAAAATTGTTTACTTTTTTCGACGTATCTAGGACAAATAACGATTTTTCAAGAAAAAAAAATAGTGATTTGTCAGGACTCTCATTTTTAATACAATTAATTAATATTTCAGAAATAAAAATTAGAATGGCATTCTTATAAATATTAAAGGGAATATCTACATACATGTAATTAATTTTTACTTCTTTAAAAAATTTAAAGTTGGAGTTTGGCTTATAATTATATATTACAGAAAGGTTATTCAATAATTCAAATTGAGATTTTTTAATACTACTTTTGCTTTTTTTGTTAATTCCTTTCAAAAAAAAAGATAACAAACCATGTTCTTCAGTGAAACACTTGCAAATTAGGCTGTCTTCACCGTATTTAAAATTTTTAAAGACAATTGCTTTTGTTTTAGTAATCATAAATTAGACTACACCTTGAGCTATCATTGCATCTGCAACCTTCACAAAACCTGCTATATTAGCACCTTTAACATAATTTACATAATTTTTTTCCTTACCATAAATCAAACAAGATTTGTGAATTTCAAACATTATATTTTTAAGTTTTTCGTCGACCTCCTCTCTTGACCAATTATATCTTAAAGAATTTTGAGCCATTTCAAGTCCTGATACTGCTACGCCCCCTGCATTAGACGCTTTACCTGGAGCAAACAATATTTTATTATTTAAAAACAGTTCAATTGCATCAGGAGTACAAGGCATATTTGCTCCTTCTCCTATACAAAAACAACCATTTTTAACAAGCTCTTTAGCATTATTTTTATCAAGTTCGTTTTCAGTAGCACAAGGAAGAGCAATATCACATTTAATATTCCAGGGTTTGGAGTTTTTTTTGAAAATACTTTTTGGGTAATATTTTAAATACTGATCTATTCTACCTCTGTCAATATTCTTAATTGTCATTATTTTCTCAAGTTTTTCCAAATCTATTCCGTCTTTATCAAATACGTATCCAGATGAATCCGACATAGTTAAAACTATCCCCCCCATTTTAATTATTTTTTCAGCGGCATATTGAGCAACATTTCCAGATCCTGATATTATTACTTTCTTATTTTTAAAATCTATATTTTTTTCTTTAAGCATATTTTGGGTGAAGTAAACAACTCCGTAGCCTGTAGCTTCTGGTCTTATAAGTGAACCTCCCCAACTTACACCTTTACCTGTTAAAACTCCAGTAAATTCATTTTTAAGCCTTTTATATTGTCCAAATAAATATCCAATTTCTCTACTACCTACACCTATGTCACCAGCTGGAATATCTCGATTGGGGCCAATATGTCTGAATAGCTCAGTCATAAAACTTTGACAAAATCTCATTACTTCAGTATCAGATCTACCTTTTGGATTAAAGTCTGAACCTCCCTTACCCCCACCCATTGGCAGAGTGGTTAAACTATTTTTAAAAATTTGTTCAAATGCCAAGAATTTAAGAATACTTAAATTAACACTTGGATGAAATCTAAGTCCACCCTTATATGGCCCTATAGCTGAATTCATTTCAACTCTGTAGCCTCTATTAACTTGAATTTCTTCATTGTCATCTATCCATGCAACTCTAAATGAAACTACCCTTTCAGGTTCAACCATTCTTAATAATACATTTTGACCGTAATAAATTTCATTTTTTATTATGAATGGAATTACATTATGAGCCACCTCACTTACTGCTTGCAGAAATTCGGGCTCATTTTTATTTCTATTATAAACTTGATTTATGAAATTATTAATTATTTTTTCCATTTTTATATTTTGAGAATAAATTTACCTAAATAAAAATTCAATTAAATCTTCAATTTGATCTAGTTTTTTAATTACTATTTTAGATTTATCTAAATTATCAATATTTGAATTAGATGTAACAAATAAATTAAATCCTAACTTTTCAGCTTCACTTAATCTTTCTTTAGGTTTTGAAATTCCACGAAGTTCTCCTGACAATCCAATTTCACCTGAAAAACAAATATTTCTATCAATCGGTATATTTTCATGGCTTGATATTATTGATGATATAACTGCTAAGTCAATTGAGGGATCGTCTATATTTATACCACCTGTAATATTCAAAAAAACATCTTTTGATCCAATTTGAATTCCTGCTCTTTTTTCTAAAATTGCAAGTATCATATTTAACCTTTTTGAATTAAATCCAGTGGCGCTTCTTTGAGGTGTTCCATAAACTGCAGAACTTACTAGTGCTTGAACTTCAATCATTAAAGGTCTTATCCCTTGAATACTACATCCAATGGCATGACCACTTTTTTTAATATTTTTATTAGAAATAAGATATTTATTTGGATTTTTTACAATTTTTAGTCCAGATTCATTCATCTCATAAATACCTATTTCGTTTGTGGCTCCATATCTATTTTTATTAGTCCTAATAATTCTATAATTGACCTCCTGGTCTCCTTCAAATTGAATGACAGTGTCAACCATATGTTCCAAAACTTTTGGTCCAGCAATAGAACCATCTTTTGTAATATGACCAATTAAAAATACGGGGGTATTTGTTTTTTTTGCAAAATCAATTAAGTCAGAAGTACATTTTCTTATTTGACTCACTGAAGCAATTGAATTTGAAATTGAGCTAGACGTGACTGTTTGAATTGAGTCAATAATTAAAAGATTTGGTTTGATTTTGGTAATATTATGAAAGATTTTTTCCGAGTCTGTCTCATTTAAAACATAAAAATCACTTTTTTTAAAATTTATTCTGTTTGATCTAATTTTGATTTGTGTTAAACTTTCTTCACCTGAAACATATAGAACAGAACCATTAATTTTTGATGAAACTTGAAGCAACAGTGTTGATTTTCCAATTCCAGGTTCGCCAGCAATTAAAATTACAGAGCCAGGAACTATTCCTCCTCCAAGTACTCTGTCAAATTCAGAATCATTTGTTAATATTCTTTTTTCATTGTTTATGTCAACATTGTCTAATTGTGTTGGTATAATTTCTTTTAAATCGTAATTATTACTCCAGCTTTTTGTTGGTTGATCTTTAATAATCTGTTCAACAATTGAATTCCACTCTTTACAGAAAGAACATTGACCTTTCCATTTGCTATGTTCAACTCCACAATTTTCACAAACAAATGAGTTTTTGATTTTTGACATTTTAATGTCGTTTAGATTTCATGTTAAATAAAGGTAATATAAAAAAAGAGATAGCACCTAAAACAATAACAACTATAGTATGAGAAGTCCAAAGTATCCATCCAAAAGACAAACTAGCATCATACTCTATACCATAAAAAACGAAAACTTGTGAAACTAAATATGGATAAATTCCTATTCCTCCATTAGATATGCTAATACTTAAAGCTCCAACTGTAAAAGCAAGTAATATAGATTCAAGACTAAGATTGGCTGTCTCAATCATGCTCCATTTCATAACGTAAAACATTCCTACATACAAAATCCAAATCAATAATGTTAATGATAAAAAGTATGATTTTTTTTTAATTTTATAAGTACTCATTAAGCCTTCTTTAAACTCATTTAAAAATATTTTAAATTTAATAAGATATTGATTTTCTGATCTGTAAATAATTCTGAAAAATATAATTGATGAAGAAAGAGTTAAAAGTATTATTAAAATCGTAATAAAATTAAATTTTTCAATTTTTAAAAATGAATTAATTAATTCAAAATTTAAAATCATTGCAAAAATTATAATTATGAATAATATAATTAAATCAATAAATCTTTCAATTACGATAGTGCTAAATCCTTTACTAAAAGGGATTTTTTCGTATTTATTTACAATTGTTGCTCTCAAAACTTCACCTGATCTTGGAATTGCTAAATTTGAAATGTATGATATAAAAACTGATAAAATTAAATTTATAGTTTTTGGATTATAATTCATTGGGATTAGCATAACTCTCCACCTAATAGCTCTAATAATATGACTGATAACAGCCATTGAAATTGAGATTAAAATTATAATGTAATCAGCCTGCTTGAAATTGATTATGATTTCTTCTCTTATTTCCTTATTAGTATCTTTCAAGGTTAGATAAATAAAAAACACTCCTATTAATATGGGGAAAATAGTATTTAAAATTTTTCTAAAATTATTTTTCAATCTTTTGAAGTAGATTAGTTTTTTCATCAGGAAAAACTACAGTAGGGCTAAATTTTACTGCTTCTTCATATGGTAATTGACAATAGCTTATAATAATTACGACATCACCTTGTTCAACTTTTCTTGAAGCTGGACCATTAATCGTTATCTCACCTGACCCTCTTTTACCCTCGATCACATAGGTTTCAAACCTTTCTCCATTATTAATATTTAAAATATGCACCTTCTCTCCAATCACAAGATTAGCAGCTTCAATAAGTAATTTGTCAATTGAAATACTACCAATATAATTGATATCAGCTCCGGTTACAGTAACTCTATGAATTTTTGATTTTAAAACCTCTATTATCATTTTCAAATATATTCATTTAAAGTTTAATGTTGTCTATTAATCTTATTTTTCCAAGTCTCACGGCAATGAATGCTCTGTATTTATTGTGATTAGTAATTTTTTTATAAGGTTTAAGTGTTTCTTCGTTAAGAATAAAGAAATATTCTATTTTACAATTAGTATTCTTTAATTTATTGTAAACATATTCATTTATTTTTTTTTCATTCAAATATTTAAATTTTGATTTCACCTCTTCAAGGGTTTTATAAATCAAGGATGCTTCAATTTTTTCCCTTTCAGATAATCTACTATTTCTGGAGCTCAATGCTAATCCGCTTTTATCTCTAACTGTTTCACATGAGATTAAGTTTGTATTTAAATTTTCTTTAACTAATAAATTTTTTATTATTACCATTTGTTGAAAGTCTTTTTCACCAAAATAGATATTTAAGGGATTAAATTTTAGAATTAGCTTTTTTACTACAGTAGCTACTCCATCGAAATGATTTTTTCTAAAACTACCCTCCATAATCAAGTCCAAACCATCAAAATTAAAAAGATCATGTTGAACATTATCTCCATATAAATCAGAAGATTTAGGAGTATAAATTAGAATATTTTTATTAATTGAATTTAAAATTTTAATATCAGCTTTAGTGTCTCTTGGGTAATTGATATAATCTTCAAATTCATCAAATTGAGTTGGATTAACAAATATTGAGACGATTGTATATAAATTTTCATTTAAAGATTTCCTAATAATTTTTATGTGCCCTTTATGAATTGAACCCATTGTTGGTACTAAACCAACAGGTCCTCTTGGTAAATTATTGATGTAACTATTTAATGATAAAGAATTTTTAAAAAGCATAAAAAATTCGTTAATATGTTTCTAAAAGTACAGTTTTTTCTATAGATAGGAAGATTTTTTGTAAATTTGCATTCCTAAACTAATAAAAACCATCAAATATATTATGGTAAACAAAAAAGTTCTTGTTATTTCATCAGAGGTAACACCTTATTTACCGCAAACAGAAAAGGCAGTTAATTCTTTTAAAATTCCAAAAAAAATTAATGAGGCTGGTGGACAAACTAGAATTTTTATGCCTAGATACGGAATGATTAATGAAAGAAGGCATCAATTGCACGAAGTTATTAGATTATCAGGAATGAATTTGGTAATAAATGATGTAGATATGCCTTTAGTCATAAAAGTAGCTTCAATACCCAAGGAGAGAATGCAAGTTTATTTTATTGATAATGAGGATTATTTTAAGAGAAAAGGATTATTAAAGGACTCAAAAGGCAATCTTTTCAAAGATAATGATGAAAGAATGATATTTTTTACTAAAGGTGTAATTGAAACGGTTAAAAAATTAAATTGGTCTCCTGATATAATTCATTTGCACGGTTGGTTCACATGTTTATTTCCAGTCTATATGAAAACTTATTTTGCTGATGAACCAATTTTTAATTCAAGTAAGATTGTTACCTCAGTTTACTCTAAAGATTTTGATAATTATTTATCAAAAAAATTAAAAAGTAAAGTGGAATTTGACGGAATCCCTTCTGATTTGATTGATTCACTAAATTTACCAACATACGAGACTTTAATTAATATTGCAATTAAAAGTTCAGATGGGGTTGTGATTTCTAGTGAAAAAATTGATGAAAAAATCAATGATTTAATTAAAAAAAGTGAAAAACCTACTTTAAGATTTGATGACTTTGAAAAGGAAAATGCGATTGTAAATTTTTACAATTCTCATATTATATAGGTCAAATGAATCTAAATACAAATAAAATTTTTTTAATACTTATTTTAATTTTTTCTTTATTTTCGTGTAAAACAGAATTCAATCAAAATGGGTATGAACTTCTAAGTGACAATATTTTAACGTCAAGTTCATTTTTTGCGCCAGTATATTTTGAGAACAAAGAAATATCTGACATTCAAACAAATAACACCACTCATTATCAATTAGGTAATTTTAAACATTCTTTTTTTGGACAATTTTCGTCACAGATAATATCTCAATTGACTATACCAAATAATCCAATATTTGGAAGATTTTCTCAAGATGTTGAGGATAGTCAATCCAATGATCCATTTGTAATTCAAGAAAATGAAAAAATAAATGAGGTTTTTTTAGAAATACCTTTTTTTGTTAATAATGACGACTCTGATGGAGATGGGGTAATTGATCAATTTGATAGTGATCCTAATGATATTTACAGTGACTCAGATTTAGATGGCGTTTCAGATTTTGATGAAAGCTTAAATTTAACAGATCCCTTGAATGTTGATACTGATAGTGATGGAATTAGTGATCTAGATGATGAGGATAATACAGTATTTTATTCAACAGAAAATTCTCAATATAGAGTTGACTCAATATATGGTAATAGACTATCTAATTTGAATTTAAAAGTTAATGAATTAACATACTATTTGAGTAATTTAGATCCGGATAATAATTTTGAAACAAGTTTAAAATATTTTTCAAGTGATGATTTCTTGTCAAAGGGTTTTTACGGAAAAACATTATATGATGATCAATTTCAACTTGACTTTAATGAGATAAGATTAAATTATAAAACTGACGATCCAAAAACTGATGATATTGATGAAACAAAAACTATTGAAACTAGATTAACTCCAAGGCTTAGAATTCCACTTGATATAGAATTTTTTCAAAGTAAGATTATTGATAAAGAGGGATCAAGAAATTTTTCAAATCAACTAGATTTCTCTAATTATTTAAGGGGTATCATAGTTCAAATCACAGATTCCTCTGATGATATATATTTATTGCTAAACTTTAGTAATGCGCTAATTAGAATTAATTATGAGTTTGATAGGTATAATAATAATCTTACTGATAGCGATTTGTCAGACGATTTTGTTTATAAAGATTATAATTCTTTTATAATAGAAACAAATGGTATAACATTTAATAATTTTAAAAAATCTACAAACAATAATATAAAAGATGGTGATAAATCAAAGATATATCTGAAAGGAGGTTTAGGTCATATTGCAAAAATTCGACTTTTTGAAAGTGATTTAAATAAAAATTCAACCCTTCTTGATTCAATTAGAAATAATAATTGGTTAATAAATGAGGCAAATTTGGTTTTTTATGTTGACCAAGAAGAAATATTAAATTGGGATAATGAGGAGTTAGCTGACAGAATTTTTTTATTTGATATGGATAATAGTTCCGTCATATTGGATTATGATATTGATAATTCTACTCAAAGCTTAAATAATAGAAATAAATATTTTTACGGCGGAATTTTAGAATATGATGATAATGGAATACCATATAGATATAAATTTAGAATTACTGAATATTTAAGAGAACTATTGAAAAATGATGATTTTGAAAATAGTGATTTAGGTTTGAGTTTAACATCAGATATTCTGAATAAACAATTTTGTAGTGCTATTTTAAAAAATGACAGTGAGAAAATTAATATTCCTGTTGCTTCAGTTTTAAATCCTATGGGAACAATTTTAGTAGGAACAAATCCTAAGATCGAAAATTTAGAAAAAAAATTAAAATTAGAAATTTTTTATACTGACTTTTCATTATAGTTAATTTATTAAAGCTTTGTAAAGTCCCTTTTTTTCATTACTCTCAATTAAATATAAATTTTCAGTATTTTTTAAATCTTTAAAATCTTTATTATTAATTATTATAAAAAAACCACCTCTTGTTTTCTGAAGTGATTCAAACTGTTTAACATTTAAAACTTCTATTGATCCTTGGCTATAAAATTGACTTGAATAGCTTTTTTCATTTAATGAAAAAAGGGGTTCATTAGAGTCCACCTTTTCTATTAAAAATTTATCTGTGTTATTTAAGAAAATTTTTTTTTGAAAACCAAAAATATACATTATAAAAACTGTAATAATAATCCCTGAACTGAAAATAATGTAAAAGTTTTTATACTTAACATTATCCCAAAATCCGCCTACTAGTAAAGCAATGGCTGGCATTACAGGCAAAACATAAGGGTGAATTAAACTACTTGAAGTAGTAAAGAAAATAGGTGTCCAAGTAATCCATAGTAATAGATAAAATTCCCACTTATTTTTTATAATCTTTTTGAATTTTTTTAATAAATTTTTAAAAATTATAATTCCCCAAGGCAATGTAAATAAGAATAAAAAACCCCAAATTGTTCCTACAGGTTGTTGTTTGGGAAAACCATATTTATCTCCAATCCAATTTGAATCGAAAAATCTTTTAAAATGTTCTCCAATTAAAAAATAATCTAGGAATCCAGGTGAGTTTTTTTCTGCAATAAAAAACCAAGGAATAGAAACTAATGCAAATAAAATAAGCCCGTACAAAAAATCTTTTACTAGAATATATTTTAGATCAAAAGAAAACCAAAACATCCATATCAAAATGGGTGGAACAACTAAAATAATTGCAATTGGTCCTTTAGATAGTATACCTATTGCTAATCCTAAGTAGAAAAAATAAATAGATGGTCTATTTTTTTTATTTAAAAATTCCCAAAAAGACAAGAAAGCTAGAGAAATTCCGAAAGTTAAAAAAAGGTCTGTTGAAACTACTCCTAGATGGAGAAAAAATTGGGGAAGAGTAAGTAAAATTAAACCTGTTATTAATTTATTTTTAGGTTTAGAGTATTTTAAGGTCAGAAAAAATAAGATGATTGATAAAAAGAAATATGGTAATCTTAAGAAAAATTCATTTTCACCAAATAAATAAATGCTTACTGCTGACATCCATGACGAAATTGGAGGTTTTCCCCAAAAAGGAATTCCATAATCTATTTGAGGAGTAATCCAATTTTTTGTTTCATTCATTATTCTAGCTATTTCTGCATATCTAGCTTCAGTTTTATCCATTAGCGGAACAGAATAATTTAGTAAAGCTCTTATAACAAGAATAACTACAATAAGTATTACAATTTTATTATTAAATAGTTTGTTGATATATTTATAACTTAACATCAATTATATTTTTGATTAATTTTAAAAAGATCAGACCAAATTTTAAAAAAATATAAGAAACTAACTCTTGAATCAGGAGTATCAATCCAAACTTCAAGTGGAATTTCCTTGACTAACTCTTTCAGTTTTTGTTTTCCATATTGACGACGAAGTCTGAAAAAAATTTCTACATCAAACAACCATTTTGAAATAAATTTTTTTTCAAATATTACAGTAATTAATTTGTAATCAAAAACTTTACAACCACACTGTGTGTCATAAACAGAGAATTTTAACATGTTTGATATTAAAGTAGCAATAAATCTACCAATTATAAATCTATATTTTTTTCTAGAAATTTTATTGTCTAGCTTTAAGATTCTAGATCCAAAAACAAATAAAGTTTTTTTTGATAATTGTTTAGCTACTCTTAGAAACTCGTCAAAGGATGAGGATAGATCAGCGTCTAAGTATCCGATATGTGTATTTTTAAAATTTTCATGAGCAAACAACATTCCTTTTCTTACGGATTCAGCTTTTCCTAAGTTTTTTTTATTATTTAAAATTATAACCTGGTCACCTTTTTTGGCCTTTAAATGATTTAAGATTGTAAAAGTATTATCATTTGAACCATCATTGATAAAAACAATTCTATTCTTTGGATAATCATTTAGAAATTTTAAAAAAAGATTTTTTTGAATTCTATTTTCTTCATTAAAACAGGGTATAATTACGCATAAATTTTT
>PACV01000069.1 GCA_002702875.1 Flavobacteriaceae bacterium | reverse complement strand
ATAGGGATTATTTTATGTTTTATTTTTGGAGCAAGTGCCATTAAAAATAAACCTAACATTCCTCCGCTGAAAATTGAAGCTAACTCCCACCATGAGTCCAATGCACTTTTAACATTTATCATTGCAAGAGCAACAATTATACCTAAGAAACACACCACCAAAGAAGCGATATATAATATTCTCATTTGAACTTTATCATCTTGTTTGTTTGAAAAAAATCTATTGTAATAATCGATTAATATTACAGTTGCTGAGCTGTTATAACTAGTTGATAATGTAGACATTCCGGCTGAAAAAATTGATGCAATTAAAAGTCCACTTATTCCTTGAGGTAAAACATTAACAATAAAATATGGAAAAACTTTGTCGGGTGACTCTGATATGGCCTCAGGAAGAAATTCACCACTGTTGTAATATCCCCACAAAATTGTTCCAATAAATAAAAAAAGAGCAGAAACAGGCACATACATTAAACCGCCTATTAAAGCAGAGGACTTGGCTTTACTATCTGATTCTGTTAGTAGATATCTTTGTATGTAATTTTGATCAATACCAAAGTTTTGAAGATTGATAAATAAACCATAAATAAGAACAACCCAAAATGTAGTGGAGTTTAATTCTAAACCAAAACTTCCTAAACTAAATTTTTCGTTTAAAATAACAGTCTCAAATATCTTTTCTGGTCCACTCCCAGAATTATATAAGATAAATGCAATACAAATAATTGCACCAAGTATCAAAAGAATTCCTTGAATTGCATCAGTCCAAACCACAGCTTGTATTCCACCAAAAATAGAATATATCGCTACGATAATTCCTGTTAAAATAATTACTGAGACCAAATCAAAACCTAAAAAAGTATTTAATGTTAATCCAAGCAGATAAAGTATTGTACCAATTCTCATAACCTGAGTTAGAAGATAACAAGAGGATACATAAACTCTAGACCATGTTCCAAATCTGTCTTCAATAAACTTATAAGCTGATGGACTATTGATTTTTCTGTAAAGAGGAACAAAATATTTAACTGCTATCACAGATGCAATTGGAAGGGATAAACTAAAAACAAATGCATTCCAATTTGAACCATATGCATTTCCTGGTAAGGCTAAGTAGCTTATACTACTGACAAACGTTGCAAAAATAGAAAATGAAACAACCCAGCTAGGTATTTTGCTACCTGCTGTAATAAACATTTTTGAACTTCTGTTTTTTTTAAAAAAAGATATGCCAAAAAAAGTTATTCCCATTACGTAAATGAAAAAAACTAATAAATCAATAATTGAAATAGAATTCATTTATTATATTCTTTTAAGCATGATTAATCTGAAATCTATAAGTTCTTTTCCGTTCTTTTTTAAACCCTTTAATGTAAGGGTTCCTTTGCCTTTTTTTAAATTTAAAACTCCTAATTTTAATGGAATAAAATCTTTAACGTACGATTCAATTCTTTCTGATCTATCATCGTCTGAGCCGTATTCTTCAGGGTCATGAAATAAACTTATTTCTTTAGATATTTTTTCATTTAAAAAACTTAATTCAATAACTGAACCTTTTGAATCTTCAGCACAAGTATAATAAACTTCAACTTCAAAATTTCCTTGATCAGGTACTTCAACCTCCCATGTAATTGTATCATTTAAATCAACCCAATTAGTTAAAAAACTACAATTTGGATACCGATTAGATCTAATGATTTTTCCATTAGGGGTTGCATCTCTTGCAGGTATTTGAGTATATTTCATTGACAAATCTCCTATAATAAATGGTCTTTTGACTGAATCATTTAACTCACTTAAAACCTCTTTTTTCCATCTTTTTTTCTCATCTAACATTTTTTTTAAAACATCTGTTTCAATATTAGAAACATCTTCTAATTGATTTGGATCTTTTACCATATTAAAAAGCTTATTCTCATTATCAAGACGATAATTTTGAGATCTTAAACTTAACTTTCCTCTCCAATAGTGATAAAATATTCTTTCGGGCCAAGTTATTTTATCACCCATTATTATGGGTTTTAAACTCACTCCATCCAACTTATTTTTTGGTTTTGAATTAATTCCCGCAAAATCTTTTAATGTTGGTAAAATATCAATACCTGAGGCAATTTGCTTTATTATTTTCCCCTCTGGGATTGTTCCTTTCCAATAAATAGTCATAGGTGATCTTACACCTCCCTCATCAGTTGATCCTTTGATTCCTTTCATCTGACCATTCCACCTATGGCCATTAGGTCCATTATCAGATAGATAAATAATTATTGTATTATTATCAATATTTAAATTTTCTAATGTATTAACTATTCTTCCTACATTCATATCAATATTCTCACACATTGCCAGTGCAGCTCTAGTATGATCTGGTCCCTTAGATGCATTGGTTCCAAAAGCTTTATCCATATCAATCTTTGTTTTTGTCCCCTTTTGTATTATGTCTTTATCTTTAAATTTAATCCAATTTTCGTCTGGAACCTGCATTGGGCTATGAGGAGTATTATAGGGCAAATACAATAAAAAAGGATTGTTCTTATTCTTTTTAATAAATTCAATTCCATAGTTTGTAAAATCATCAATTATATAACCTTTTCCCCTTCTAATTTCACCATTTCTCTCTAAGATTGGGTTAAAATAATTTCCCCAGTGACCAGAGCAGAATCCATAAAAATCATTAAAACCTCTTGTATTTGGGTGATAAGGGGCTTGCATACCATTATGCCATTTTCCATATGCGGCTGTATCATATCCTGCTTTTTTAAAAACATCTGCAATAGTTTCTTCATCAACATCAATTCTCTCTCCGCCTTTTGAAACATCATAGACACCAGTTCTTACATGATGTCTGGCCGTTAATATTTCGGCTCTTGTTGGAGAACATACCGGACTAACAAAAAAACGATCAAAACGGGTACCCTCTCTAGAGATCTTATCAATATTTGGTGTGTTTAAATCTTTATTCCCATTTATACTTAAATCTCCCCAACCCTGATCATCAGTTAAAAAAATTATAATATTTGGAGGTTTTTGAGATATTTCATTACATGAAAAAAATATCAAGGTTAATATTGAAAAAAATAAACATTTTGAGAGGCTTTTCATTTGTATTGTTTTTTTATTTTAAACATTTAAATTTAAAATATTAAATTCATTTTTAAAATTAATAAACACTTATATGGAATCAGAATATCATGTTAAGAAATTTTATACGGGTTCAAGAATTATTGAAAATGTTTGCGTGAATACAATTGACAACAAAATTGATAATTGGAATAAAGAGTCATTTGATACTCATAAATCTTTTGAATATATGATTCCAAGCTTTATAGATCTACAAATTTATGGCGCTA
The DNA here is from genome assembly GCA_002702875.1 of Flavobacteriaceae bacterium. GTDB lineage: Bacteria > Bacteroidota > Bacteroidia > Flavobacteriales > Flavobacteriaceae > TMED220. The sequence goes on along the minus strand of PACV01000069.1, from coordinate 44,958 downwards.
AAAATTCACTTTTAATGGTTGAGCCAAAAGAGGAAACAATAAAAAAGATTTATAATCACAATATTGAAAGTGGTACTTTTTTTTTCCAACCTACAATTGCATCAGAATCAAAAGGTATAATCCTTAAAAGTATTGATGCAGTTAAAAATTACATCTCAAATGGTGGAAAAGGGTGTTTAGGTCTTCATATTGAAGGTCCTTGGATTAACCCAAATAAAAAAGGAGCTCACTCTTTAAAATATATAAATCAACCAATTGAAAAGGATGTTAAAGAAATAATTGAAAGAGCTGAAGGCTCAATTAGTATGATCACGCTTGCCCCTGAAGTTGTTGAAGAAAAAATTATTAACCTTATATTAGATAATGATATCGTTATATCAATAGGTCATTCTGAGTTAAGTTATAAAAATACAATCGAGTATATTAATAAAGGGGTCAATGCAGCCACTCACCTTTTTAATGCAATGCCTTCAATTCATCATAGAGACAAAAACTTAACTTTAGCAATTCTAGAAAATGACAAAATTTTTTCGAGCATTATATGTGACGGTTTTCATGTTGATTTTAGCATGATAAGACTTGCTCACAAATTAAAAAGAAATTCACTTTTTTGCATTACTGATGGTGTAACTGAATCAAATGATGAACAATATAGCCATAAATTTAATGGAAAATTTTACGAAAATAATGGTATACTTTCAGGATCATCAGTAACTATGTACGAGAGTTTTAAGAATTTAATAAACAAAGTTGGTCTTACTTTTAATGAGGCTTTAGAGATGTGTTGTGTTACCCCATCAAAAGTATTTAAAAATAAAAATTTACTTCCATTAGACACCAATTCAAAAAACTCATTCAATATTTTAGACAAAAACTTGAACTTAATTAAATAGTTTTTTGAAAATTATATCACCCAAATAAAAACTTATTCCTAATAAAAAAGGGTATAAAAAAAATAGCCAGAAAAAATCCCAAAAATTAATAAGTGATTTAATTGGCATTTTTTCAGATATCCCGTTTAAAAAATCATACCATGTCTTTAATCCCAGAAACTGAGCTATAATATTTAAAATAATAGCAGAAACTAAAATTATAATTCCAATAAAATATAGCCTTAACATCTATAAAAAATTTCTAAATTTTTCTTTTCCAAGTAATTTTTTCATATGATTCCAGGCCTTTTTTAAGTAGCTTATAATTGACTGACTGAATTTTATTCATTTTTTCTAAATTAATTGGATTTTTTTCATAAAAATCGTCTTTGACATTGTAAAATCTACCATCAGAATAAAGTTTAAAAATTTTATTTCTTGTCCACTCAAATTCTTTTCTACCCCAATTGTCTCCTGATATATTTTGTTGATATGGCCTCGGGTAATACCATGTATGTATAAACTTTTTTTTATTGTTTTCTTTTCCAAGTATTTGAGGTAAAAAACTTATCCCATCAACATCAAAAGATTTTGAAACCTTAATACCTGAAATATCACATAATGTAGGCAAAAAATCACTAAAATCAATTAAACTTGAATCGATAACTCCCTGTTTTGTATGACCTTTCCATGAAACTACTAATGGAGCATGGGTTCCATTATCGGTTGTTTTACCCTTTCCCCATTCCATCTCTCCATCAAGATATTTAGACACAATTGGAGCATCAGTACCATTGTCTGATGTAAAAATAATTACAGTCTCTTCTAACAATTTTAAATCCTTTAAATTGTTATAAATCCTACCAACTAATTTGTCCATATAATTCACCATATCTCCAAAATAAATTGGATTACCCTTGTACTCAAGACTCCCTTTACTTTCAGGATCAAAATCACCTGAATCTGGGGTTGGTATAAATGGGCAATGTGTTAATAACATGGGATAGTAAACCAAAAATGGTGTTTTTTTATTTCTTTTTACAAATTCATTTATATAGTCTACAATGACGTCTGGGCCAAAAGATCCATTATCATAATTTACAGTAAGTCCGTTTACATCTAAAATGGGATTGGGATAGCGAGTATCATGACCTACAGAATCTGTTCTAGGTAATTTGTGTTGCCATAGTATATGTTCATCAAATCCAAAATGATTTGGTAGATTAGCTTCCTTACCTAACTGCCACTTACCAGCAATTAAAGTTTTATATCCCTTTTCTTTTAAAAGTTGGCTGAAAACCGTTTCATTCTTGTCGAGTTTAGCAAAATCTAAATAATTTTTTTTTCCAGTTTTGCCTGTCATAATCCTAACTCTTGACGGAGTACATATTGGTTCAGAGTGACAATTAATAAATCTAACCCCTTTTTTAGCTAACATGTCGATGTTTGGTGTTAAATAAGATTTTCCTCCATTTACAGAAATCGATTCATAACCAAGGTCATCAGCCATTATTAAAACTATATTCGGTTTTTTTTGAGAAAAACTTATGTTAATTAATAACAGAAAAAATAAAAATCGCATCATCATTTATTTGGTCTAGGTATTGCTCCTGTTTTTTTTGCCCAATTAGTCCACATTACAGACATTGAACTAACTTTGTCTGGATATTTTTGAGATAAATCATTTAACTCAGTTCTATCAAGTTCCATATCAAATAACTCCCACTGATTTTGATCTAAATTTTCAATTTTGTCCCATCTTTGTGGATTGTTAATTGAAGCTTTTGATACTAATTTCCATTTTCCCATCCTTACAGCTCTATTTCCTTCATGTTCCCAATATAGCGCTTCTCTATTTAAATTTTCGTTTTTAAATGCCGGAACTAAACTCAATCCCTCAATTGGAATAATTACATTTCCATTGTATTCGCTAGGATATTTCGACCCAGAAACTTCTATACAGGTTGCCATAATGTCAATTAAATGAGAAGGTTGCTCTCTTAAATCCCCACTGGCTAAAATGTTATTAGGCCAATGAACAACTAAAGGTGACGCAATTCCACCTTCATGAACATAATGTTTATATTCTCTGAAAGGAGTATTACTGACATTTGCCCAAGAAGGTCCATATGCAGAGTAACTCTCAGGAGGACCAGCTAAAGCCTCTCTCATCATCTTTACTGGAACACCGTCTCTTGTTATATCTGGGATCATTTTTGTTTGAAGTTCTTTAGGGTCCATTGGAGGCTGATTTTCTTTAAATTCTACTCTATTGTTTATCCAACCTAAATCTTCAGCACAAGCTCCGTTATCTTGTAAATAGAAAATAAGAGTATTATCCAACTCTTGATTTTCTTCTAATTTTCTAATAATTTTCCCTATACCCTGATCCATTCTGTCTATCATAGCTGCATAAACTTCCATGTTTCTAATTTCCCAATCTCTGTCTTCAATATTATCTTGCCAGTCTTTAACATTTTTATCTCTTGGTGAAAGCTCCCATTGCTTTTTAATAATACCCATTACCTTCATTCTGTCTATTCTTTCTTGTCTAATTTTATCCCAGCCAGTATTATATTTTCCTTTATATCTAATTATGTCCTCAGGTAAAGCATGCAAAGGCCAGTGTGGTGCTGTATAAGCAACATACATAAAAAAAGGATCTGTTTTCTTGTTTTGATCAATAAATTCAATTGCATAATCAGTTACTTTATCAGTAAAATAAAAATTTTCATCTGGGGGAATATATTCATTATCAATTGCTAAGGATCTTGGATCAAAAAAACTACCTGCACCAGATATCATTCCAAAAAATTTATCAAAACCTCTTTGCCTTGGCCAATTGGACTTATCAGGGTTTTTAATGCCCTCAGGGGAGTCGTCGTAAGGAGTTATATGCCACTTTCCTGACAAGTAGGTTGAATAGCCATTAGCTTTTAGAACTTCAGCTATAGTAACCGCATTTTTACTTAAGTCTCCTTTAAATGCTGGTGTTCCCCTGTCTTCAACCATATGCCCTATGCCTGCTTGATGAGGGTGTAATCCCGTTAATAATGATGCTCTCGTTGGGCAACATCTCGCGGTATTATAAAATTGGGTAAATCTAAGACCATTCATTGCCAGGTTGTCAATATGAGGAGTTGGTATCTCACCTCCATAGCAAGACAAATCTGAAAAACCCATATCATCAGACATTATAATTATAATGTTTGGTTTTTTACCCACTTGATCAGATGAGCATCCTAAAGCTAAAAAAACAAAAGCCAAATATTTAAAAATATTCATTTTAAAATAGTTGATATTTTTTTGAATGAGACAATATAATATTTTTTTTAATGTGATCAATATATAGCTAACTCAGCTATACTGGTAAAAAAATAATCTTTACTATCCTCATGCCAGTGATCTCCACCTCCAGCATCACCATTAATTCTTATACCCTTTGTTTTAATTTCATCAAATTGAATTAAATAATTCATGTAATGTGCTTTGTTAACAAAATTGTTGGTTTTATCAAATTTAGGTGTTATTTCAACTGGTTTCAAAATTCTTCTCCATCTTCCCTTCTCATTTAAATACTCAATATTTAAGTTTTGAAACCAACCCCCATTTTCCTCCATTGTTCCTGTTGAAAAAATAATTTTAGAAATTGTTTTAGTATCATTCCATGTATATCCATAAAAGTTTTTTTGTATGTTTTTTTTAGAATTGATACTATAAAAAACTGAATTATTTCCATAAATCTTTCCATCATTTATTACAGATACATCCTTGCTAAAAATATTTTTTGCTACCGTTATCCACATTTTATCCATTACCAAAGTATCAGTATACTTTGAACTTGAAATTATTTTTGTGTCAGAATCTCTAGCAATATTTTTATTTAAAATATTAAACGTTATAAAATTTAAATTCTCTTGATCATTAAATTTAGACTGAATTATTACTTTATAAACACCTGGAATGGTAGGAACTCCTGAGAAAGTACCATTTTCAAATGTTATTCCATCAGGAAGTGCAGATAAATCTACTGTCCATTTAATTAAGTTATTTGGATAAGTTGCTGAAATTGAATAATTCAATTCTTTTCCAATTTCAAAATAAATAAACGGTTCAATAGCAATTTCCAATTTAGGAGAAAAATCTGCTTCTGTATTAATTTTATAGTAGATATCATTTGATTTTTCATATATCTCTCCACCATTTAAAACAATTATCTTTTCAGCTTGTTTGATTGTTTTGTTTATGATTTCAGAAATTTCAATATCAGGTAAATCATACCTAGTTATATTTTTATAAAAATTATTAAATGGTTTTTTCCATTTATTTTCTTTAAACGGATACATAAGATTTTTAGGCAGAGATTCAAAACCATTTGCTATTGCTAACAAACCAGACATTGTTGCTGTTTGATTATCAGCATCAAAACCTAATCCAGCTGCTATATCAAGTGTTTTTAAAAAATCTCCATTACCATAAAGTAAAGCCAATATTCCACAGGCTCCATTTAAATTAGCATTCCACATTGTCTTTGTTTCAATTGGTTCATTAACATAATATTTTTGGTATAATTCCTCCCTAGCTTCTTTCCAGTCATTAAAATCAGGATATTTTTTATATATATTTTTTACATCAATTACAGTATTATAGAAAACGCCATTTTTTGGTACAGATTCAAGCCCTATTGATATTAAATTTTTTATATCACTCTCAAAAAAGGCTGCTGAATACATAGCTGCATAAAAAATTGTTGGTTCAACTCCCCAATCTTCATTTGTTATTTTTGCTGCCCACTTTGATTTCTCACTTGCATATCGAATCATTCCAGGAGAAGTGACTGCCCATATCTCATTTACTAATTGTGGATCAATTTGAAACCAATGAGGATTAAATTTTTTTGATCCTGATAAAGGTGGCTGCAAACCATTTTTCATTGCAGCAACTGCAGCTCTATTAGCCAACCAAACTCTGTCACGAACATGATTTACCCAAGCCTTTGATAAATCAATATAAGATGGTTCAACACCTTTTTCTTCCATTTGCAACAAATACATGTACTCTATATCAGTATCGTCATCGGAAAAAGCACCATCTATTTCACTCATTAATTTTAAATGATATTCTGAATATTTAAAGTTTCTTAAACTGTCAGGTCTGTGGGAATCAATATATTGACACTCATGAGGTAATCCATAAATATTTCCTATAATTTGTCCTATCCAAGATGCATAAACTTTATCCTCATATTCAGCTTTAGAGATTTCAATATATCTACTGTTTTGGAAATCCCCACAATTAATTATAATAAAGGAGATGCAAACATTTAAAAATATAGAAAAAAGATTTTTCATTATTTTAAGGTTATTTAATTCTCATCTAATTTAATCCACATCCAACTCCAACTAATAATATTTTTTTTTCTAGACCTTAAATGAATAGAAATATCATAGATGCCAGGATTTTTGAACTCAACTTCACCTATTCTATGGGATTTAAAATTTTTGATATGCCAATCTTGGAGTGGTTCCCCAACAGTTTTACCAGTTGGCTTAAAGTTGCCTTTTATTACTTGTTTGTCTTCAACAAAAACAACAATATCTCCTATATCTTTATCGCTTTGATTACTGTAGGAAGTATCAAATAAATATTTTCCTGGTTCATCAATAAAAATCTTCCAATTAATAACTTCTTCAGAACTTAAATTTATATTTTCAGGTATAGTACCATATTTGGTTTTTTTATTAATTCTGGTATTATTTTTAAGCATATGATAATTTTGAAGATTCAAAGAATAGCCTCTTTCAAAATTTTTTGCAACTAATCCCTTCACTACGAGAGGTTTTTCATCATATTCAATTACAAAAACAGAAACATACTTGTCTACAGGATTATTTGGTAAATCAATTTTTGTAAATACATCTTTATGAATAAATGATAGTGGCTCCCTAGACTTATCAGATAAAGAGTAAATTTTAACAGGTTTTGACTTTATCCCTGTTACAAACAAATTGTTGTCAATGGGCCAATTAATTACGTGAAGGTATATTTTATGTTTGTCTTCATTTTTATATGTAATTTTTCCCCAGTCATGTATGTCTGAATTTAGATCATAGGCACCAGCTCCATATATAGATGATCCGTTAACTTTAAGCCAATCTCCAATTTCATTTAATCTAAGTAAAGATTCATATCTTAAAGATCCATCATATCGAGGTCCAATATTCAACATTAAATTCCCATTTAAGCTTACATTTCCAATTAAAGCTTTTAATATAGATGTGGTTGACTTCCATCTATATTCGTTGGCATTAAATCCCCACGAGTTTGCAATAGTAGCTGGAGTTTGCCATGGATACTCTAACTTTTCTTTTCCTAGTTGGTTATCTCCTAAGGTTCTAAAATCAACGTCACTATCCTCTTCAATTGATAGACCTAACCTTGAATTAATAAGGCATTTTGGCTGTAATTTTCTAATCAATTTCTTCAATTGAAAAAGTTGTTCTTTTGTAACAATTGTTTTTGAATGATGTATCCACATATCAAACCATATGATTGATATTTCTCCGTAATTTGTTAGCAGTTCAGTCATTTGTGGAATAACTTTTTCTTGCCAATAATCATCATAAAGATCTGGGTCTAACCCGTAAATTTCATTTGTATGATCCCATGATCTTTTATCATTCCAATCAATCCAATGAGAATAATATAGGCCTAATTTTATACCATGTTTTTTACATGCATCAGCAAGTTCTTTCACAATATCTCTTCTTTTTTTTGAATTTTCGTAAATATTAAATTCACTTGCTTTAGAATTCCATAAGGCAAAACCATCGTGATGTTTAGCTGTTAAAGTGATATATTTCATACCTGCCTCTTTTGCTAATAAAACCCATTTTTCAGGATCAATTTTTTCCCAGTTAAATTTGTCTATTAATTTAATGTATTGATCATCACTTATTCTATTTCTGTATTGAATCCATTCTGCATATTGATTATTATTCCTAAGATTTTCTCCTTTCCAAACTCCCTCTGCAGAACTATATAATCCCCAATGAATAAACATACCAAATCTTTGATCAACAAACCACTTTGCTCGATCTGAAGTATTTGATTGAGAAACAAGTGTAAGTGAAAAAAAAGAGATTATTAGTGAAAGTATGTATCTCATCTATTAGATTTTTTTGTTAAATAATGTTTTAATCATCAATATATAAATTTAATTTTTTTATTTTCGTTTTAGATAAAAATTTCATCAGAATGAAAAGTAAAAAACATAATACGAGAAGAAGTTTCATTAAAAAGAGTATAGCTGCATCATCAATTTTTGTTGTTCCAAGGCACGTTCTAGGAGGAAAAGGTTTCACGCCTCCAAGCGATAAACTAAATTTAGCTGCTATTGGTGCAGGAGGCAAAGGACACAGTGATATTCTATACTCATCTGTTAATGGTAGAGAAAATGTTGTTTCCTTGTGTGATGTTGATTTTTCCGGATCTGCAAAAGAAACAGTAAAAAAATTTCCTAAAGCTAAACTTTATGCAGATTACAGAAAAATGCTGGATAAAGAAAAAAATATTGATGCTGTAACTATCTCAACTCCAGATCATGTTCATGCTCCTGCAGCTGTTTACGCTATGAACAGAGGTATTCACGTATATGTTCAAAAACCAATCACACACAACATTCGTGAAGCAAGAAAATTAACTGAACTTGCTAGAGAGAAAAAAATAGTTTCTCAAATGGGAAACCAAGGTGGATCAAATCCTTATTTAAAAATGGTTCAAAAATGGATTGATGATAAAGTAATTGGAAAAATTTCTAAAGTAAATGTATGGACAAACCGTCCTGTTTGGCCACAAGGAGTTCAAATGCCAAAACCAAACCCGTCTCTTAAGCCTGATGCGTTAAATTGGGACTTATGGCTTGGTCCGGCTAAAGAGACTCCTTTCACACCAAATATGCATCCATTTAATTGGAGAGGTTGGTGGGAATATGGAACGGGAGCTTTAGGAGATGTTGGTTGCCACCTTATTGATATTCCATTTAGAACTCTAGGGTTGAAATACCCAACTGACGCTGAGTGTAGTGTTGGCAGTGTTTACACTCAAATGTGGACACCAGAGTATATTCCTGAGGGGTGCCCTCCATCATCACTTATAACTCTAAATTTTAATGAAACTGATAAAAACTCATCTCCTATTGAAATGACTTGGACAGATGGAGGAATTAGACCTCCCCACCCAAGCATAATTCCTGCAAACTCTGATATTGGAGGTCCAGGTAGTTACAATGGTGTTTTGATGATTGGAGAAAAAGGAATTATATCTACAAATATAAATGATAGTTCTCCCCTAACTCCAAAATTATATCTGAATGACGGTACCACTGAATTTGGACCTGAGGTAGAAAATTTTGCTGAACCTGAGTATGGTCACCAACGAATGTGGGTAGACGCATGTAAAGCTGGATTTAATAGTAAAGAACACAAAAATTTAACTTCTTCATTTGATTATGCTGGACCAATGACAGAAACTGTTTTAATGGGGAATTTAGCAATTAGAAGTTATATGTTAAGAAAACCAAATAACAAAGGTCGATTAGATTTTTATGCTAGAAAAAAACTACTTTGGGATGGAGATAATATCAAAATCACAAATCTTGATGAGGCTAACCAGTTTGTAGGTAGAGAATACAGAAAAGGTTGGGAAATATAAAATTTATAAAATGAAAAGAAGAATTTTTTTAAAAAACTCATTAATAGGGATAACTGGGTTACCTTTAGTTAGTGCAAACGCATTTAATTTTTTAAAAGAAAATTCTGAGGAATATTTTTTTAAGCTTTCTCTTGCTCAATTCTCCTTATTTAGTCCTATAATGAACAAGCAAATTGACCCTTACGATTTTGCTAAAATTGCAAGTGATGAAGGATTTAAAGGTCTTGAATACATGAGTGCAATATACAAAGGTGGGCTCATGTCCTTTGGAAATCAAAAAAAATCTTTTGGACTTAAAGAGGCAAAAGAATTTGCAAAAAAATCTAAAGCTAAATCTGACGAGTTTGGATTAGAAAATCTTCTTATCATGGTTGATGGTGAAGGAGATTTATCAAATGAAGGTATGAAAAAAGGAATGAAATCAGTAGAAAATCATTACAAATGGGTCGATGCTGCCCATGAGATGGGATGTCATTCTGTCCGAGTAAACTTATACGGAAGTTCAAATGAAAAAATTTGGCTTGAAAATTCAATCAGAAATCTAAACAAGTTGTGTGAATATGCAAAGGACTTCAATATAAATATTATAATTGAAAATCATAACAGTCTTTCCTCTAATGCAGATTTACTTTTAAAAGTAATTAAAAATATTGATTATGATAATTTTGGAACGCTACCTGATTTTGGAAATTGGTGTTTAGAATTTGATCAAGAAATTATCAGAACAGTTTACAGTAGATTTGGAAATAAAGATAAAAATAAAGATGATTCTGATTTTCCAACTATGGCTGATGCATGCAAATCCTCTTTTGATAAATACGAGGGCATGAGAAAAATTTTACCGTATGCAAAAGGAGTAAGTGCTAAGTCTGAATTATTTGATAAGAAGGGAGATAATATAACATTTGATTATAAACAAATGATGCAAATTGTCAAAGACTCTGGTTACAGAGGTTATATAGGAGTTGAATTTGGTGGTTTTGGATCTAATTTATCAGCAATTGAAGGAATTAGGGCAACAAAGAATCTTATATTTAAATCTGCAAAACTAATACAATAGCAGACTATATTTAACTTTAGAACTTGTTTTAGGTCCAATTAGTGCGTTTTCAACTTTGAACTCTAAATCTATTTTCTTTCTTTTTTTTATTGTCTTTATTAATAAATCAATTTCACCATATTTTGGTACCACAATAAATTTAGAATTTTTATAAAATGAATATTTACCTAGATATTCTAATTTAAAATTAACACAGCTTTTGTTTTTTATATTTATTTTAACTGATGTATAATCCTTTGTATAACCATTGGATTTAATAACTATGTTAGACTTAAGGATAGGCTGAATATTTTCCTCTTTTCCTATAATCATATCATTAAACCAAATAAAAGTTTGTCCTTTAAATAATGCTTTTTTTATTTCATCAGTATCTTTCGACTCAGTAATAACAAAAGTCATTGGCCTATGACCGCCAAGATCTATTTGATAATCCCAATAAGTCAACCCATGGATGTCTGAGGTTCCTAGAATGGTTAAATTTTCATCCAAAGCTATTGAAAAAGCTTCCTCAGAAAAGGTATCGAAGTTTACGACTTCTATACCATGAAGTAATTTATTTTTAATCATAAATTTGTGAATATCTGCTAATCTTGCAATACCATTATCTCTTTGGGACCACATTGGGTGATTCCAAAAAACAAATGCGTTTTGATTGTTTGCTTTAATCACTCCCGAAAGAGAATCTTTTTGTAGTATTTCATTAGCGTCCTTTATAAAAACTGCGTTTATATGCCCAGGGTTTGGGGTATCTCTGGTTATTTCAACCCCAGGAATTACAATTAATTTTTCGTTTGGAACCTTAAAATTTATATAATCGTTTCTATCAATTTCTTGATTAAACATTTTAGCGATTTCAAATGCCCTATTTTTGTCTAAATTAGGAATATCTTCCTTGTGAGGTTGATATTCTAAATGATCAGTAATTGCAATTAATTCAATGCCCTCTCTGTAAGCCTCTTCTACTCTTACAGACGGCCAAACAACTCCATCTGAAAAAACGGTATGAATATGAAGGTCAGTGCTAATAATATTTTTTTCACTAGGAGGCATGAAAAATTTTCTCGGTTCCTGGCCAAAGACAAAAATTGAAATTAATAGTAATATGTAAATAATATTTTTTTTCATTTTGATTATATTATGAAATATTAAATTTCAATAATCTAAAATTTAAATCTAAATAACTGAAATTAATTTTAAATTAACTAATTATTAATTTATCTTATAAATTATATGATGAAAATTCCAGAAATTAAGTCACAAGCTCCAGCAAGAATTTGTCTTTTTGGTGATCACCAAGACTATTTAAATCTACCAGTTATCTCATGTGCAATTAATAAATACATTAAAATTAAAGGTGTTGAAAATAATAGTATGAATTTAATTTTCAGAATGAAAGATCTTAAAAAAAAAGATGTGATTCCAATTAATAAAATTTTTGAATCTGTTAAAAATGAAGAGTACATAAAACTTACATTGAAGGTTTTAAGAAAATATGGTTGCGTTCCAAATAAAGGTTTTAACATATCAATCTCTGGTGATATCCCAATTAAAGAGGGTTTATCAAGTTCATCTGCGATGGTTATTAGCTTAATTAAATTTTTTATTGCCGCTTTTGGAATCAATATCAAGGTTACTCCAAAAACAATAGCTAGACTAGCATACGAAATTGAAGTTATTGAACAAAATTCGTCAGGAGGTAAAATGGATCAATACTCTATTAGTATTGGTAATACAATATTTTTTGATACACTTAGTGAAAAAATTGAGATCATTAACAATAAAATAAATACAATGGTTGTTGGTGTTTCAGGAGAAAAAAAAGATACTTTAAACATGTTATCTTATTGTAAAAAAAACCAAATTGAGAGTATTAAAGAGGTAAAAAAGAAATATTCTGAATTTGATATTAGAAAAATGAATTTTAATAATTTGGATCTTTACCTAAGCTGCGTAGCAAATAATTTAAAACCTTTTTTCATTGCTGCAACTAAAAATTATAAGATTACGATGGATGCATTTTCAGAACTTAATAAAAAAAATATTGAAATGAGAAAACTTGGAAATTTGATGAATGAACATCATTTTTTGCTTAAAAATAATTTAAAAATAACTACAAAAAAAATTGACAAAATGATTGAATCAACTCACTCTAGCGGAGCGTATGGATCTAAAATTATTGGTTCAGGCGGGGGGGGCTGTATAGTAACTTTATGTGAGAAAAAAAATGTATTTGACATCATTGAAAATTTAAAATTAAGTGGTGCTAAAGATGCATTTGAAGTAAGAGTTTGTTAATATTTTTGCAATAAATGTAACCAACTAAATTTATAAAAAATTGAACAACAAAAAACCAACTTTACTAATTTTAGCAGCAGGTATAGGAAGTAGATATGGAGGGCTAAAACAATTAGATAAATTTTCCAAAAATGGAGATACTATTTTAGACTTTTCAATATTTGATGCTATTAGATCCGGTTTTGGAAAAATAATATTTGTTATTCGAAAAAATATTTCTAAAGAATTTAGAGATGCTTTCGAAAAAAAAATAAAAGGAAAAATTGATTTTGATTATGTCTTTCAAGAAGTTGATAAAATTCCAAAAAAATATCATACAAATAAAAGAATTAAACCGTGGGGGACTGGACATGCAGTTTTAATGGCTAAAGATATTATTAAAGAAAATTTTGCTGTAATAAATGCTGACGACTTCTATGGTTACGAATCATTTGATCTCATGGTCAAAGACCTAAAATCAATAAATGAAAATTCGTTTAATTTTAATATGATTGGATATACTCTCAAAAATACAATATCAGATTATGGGTCAGTGTCTAGAGGAATATGTAAAGTAGATTACAATGATTTTTTATTGAGCATTATTGAAAGAACCAAGATTCAAAAAATAAATAATAAAATTGTTTTCTTAGATGAAGAAAATAAATCAACTGAACTTAATGAAAACTCAATAACCTCTATGAATTTTTTTGGTTTTACAAAAAAGTTTTTTGACTTCTCTGAGAATGTGTTTATTGAATTTTTAGAAAAAAATTATCTTAAAGAGAACTCAGAATTTTACATACCAACTATAGTTAACGAATTTTTAAATTCAAAAAAAATGAATATGAAGGTCATTAAAACAAGATCTAATTGGTTTGGTGTTACTTATAAGGAAGACAAAAATCATGTAATTAATGAAATCAAAAAACTAAAAAAATTAGGAATTTATCCNGATATACTTTGGTAGTAATTTTAAAAAAGATTATTTGAAATCAANAATTTTGGTAGATCCAATATTGATTCAATCAAATAATCCGGTTTAATATTTGAATTTGCATATATTTTTTCTCTGAATTTACCAGTTTTAACCAAAAATGACTTATATCCCATTTTTTTTGCCCCACCAATATCATTTATTAGGTCATCACCAACCATTGCAATTTGATTAGGATCACATTTGAAATCCTTAGATGCTAGCTCAAAAAAAGTTGTTTGTGGTTTACCGATTACTTTAGCTTCAACTGAAGCAGAGTGCTCTAATCCACTCACAAATGCACCGCTATCAATTTTAATTCCACTTTTTGATTGATAATACCTCCCTTTGTGTAGGGCTATTAGTTTTGAACCATTTAAGATTTTTTCTAATAAATCATTCATAAGTTCAAATGTCCAATTATTTCCAATATCACCTACAACTATGACTTCAGGGTTTTTTTTAACTATTTTGAATTTTTTATAGTCCTCTATACCGGACTCAGGCAAAATTAATTCACATGATTTTACACCAATTTTTTCTAAAAAAAGAACACCTGCAAAGTTTGCGCTTATGATATTCTCTTTTTCAGTTGAAAGACCAAGATTTTTTAATTTATTTAATAATTTTAATCTTGAAGATGTAGTATTATTAGTTATAAATTTATATTGAATATTTTTTTCATTTAACCACTTCAATGAAGATAAAGCTCCGGGAATTATATTATTATCTACATAAAAAACACCATCTAGATCGAATAAAAAAGCTTTAATCATTTTAAAATAATATTAATTTAAAAGTATATTTATAAAAATAATACACTTTAAAAAAATTACATGAAAGTCTATAAGATATTTTTTATAATACTTATTTCAAATTTTGCTTTAGGTCAAGAAAATAGTTCAAAGGATGCCACTCTAAATTACTTTGAAGAAAGTACTCCTGAGAAAGAAGGGTTAGATTCTAGATACATATTAAATTTCATTCAAAAAGCTGAAAATGAAATTGATGAGTTACATAGCCTAATGATTATAAAAAATGGAAAAAATATTGCAAGTGGTTGGTGGTACCCTTATTCATCTAAAACTCCGCATATAATGCACTCATTAAGTAAAAGTTTTACTTCCACAGCTATTGGATTTGCAGTAGATGAGGGGTTATTGAATTTAAATGACAGGGTTATCTCATTTTTTCCAGAATATAAAAACAGTATTAATGACGTCCACTTTAGAGAAATAAGAATTAGAGATCTATTAACTATGTCAACAGGAGAAAAATTTGAAATTAATCCCTCTTTTAGTAAAGAATACAACTGGAGTAAATTATTTTTCAAAACTAAACTTGATTTTTTGCCTGGAACTTATTTTAAATACAACAGCTACGCTACTTACATGCTATCAGTTATTTTAAACAAAATTACTGGGATACCTCTTGTAGATTATTTAAATACCAAACTTTTCAAACCTCTCAACATTGACAAACCCTATTGGGAGTCGTGTCCACTAGGTATAAATGTTGGAGGATGGGGATTAAAAATTAGAACTGAAGACATAGCTAAATTTGGCCAATTATACTTACAAAAAGGGAAATGGAATAATATCCAACTTATTTCAAATGACTGGATTAAAATGGCTACTTCAAAACAAATTGATAACAGTAATACACAATCTAACTCAGATTGGAAACAAGGATATGGATTTCAGTTTTGGAAAAATAGATACAACAGTTACAGAGGTGACGGTGCATTTGGTCAATTTTGTATTGTTATTCCTGATCGCGACATGGTAATAGCAATTACTGCAAGTACAGACGACATGCAAAAGGTGCTAAACATTTTTTGGGAAGAAATTTATTTAAATCTACAGTCACCTGAAAAATTTGAGAATAATTTTGAAAATTCAAATAAATTGAAAGATAAACTAAAAAAATTAAAGATTAAAAAACATTTAAAAACTCAGAAAAAAGTTAGAAATAATTCCAAATTTGAAAAAACTTATTTTTTAAATGATAATATCTTTGGAATTCGATCATTAAAATTAAAAAATATAAATGATGAACTAAATTTATTTTTGAATACTGATTCAGGAAACGAAAAAATTATAATTGGTAGTGAAATTTACAAAAAAAATCAATTATCTAGTTTTAATTTTATTAATCATTACAATAATAAATCTCTTAATTATTTTAAAAATAAAAAGTTAACTAATACTGAAATTGCAGTTAATGGAAATTGGGTTGATAAAAGAACATTTTCTTTTAAAATATTATTCTTAGATGATACTGCTAAATCTGTAATTAAACTATATTTTGATAAAAAAGAAGTAGAAATGGATATTAATTTCGAAGGTGTTTTTGGTTTACAAAACCTTTTTAAATTATCAGGGTCTAACTAAAATTTCATGTCATTGATCTGATAATGGAACAAATCTTGCAGATAAATCTGGTTTTTTCATATTTTTATCCATAGGGAACATTGGTCTATTGATCCTTTTATAATCTAACCTTTCAATATCTTGGTCAACTCCTCCTGGTGTTAAAGCCATAATCCAATCAGCCCTAATATTGTACAACTCAGGGACCAAATAACCTATTTTAACAACTAAAATATTGGAATTACTAACGTCCAATCCTAAGTCAGTAAAATCTTTGATGTAATGATACGGTTTTCTTTTTTGCGTCACAATTATGCTTAAACTACCTTTTTGAATGACCACCTCAGTTTTAGCATGAACATCTCCCTTTTTAATCGACTTGACAATACCTTCTAATAAAATTGGAGGAGAATACCTATCATCAACTTCTGCACCAATAAATCCTTTCACTTTTGAACCTACACCTTTTTCGATAGCTTTACTGATTAATTGGGGGCCAGGAATTGAGGCGTATATCAAAGAAGGACCATCTTTATCTTTAAATTTATTATTTTTTAGTATTTCATTTAAAGTCCATGTTACGTCACCTGCACCTCCTGCAGTCGGGTTATCACCCATATCACTTATTATAAATGGTTTAACATTACTTTTTAAAGCTAAACTTAAACTTTTGTCAAAAGATGCTGTAGGTGCAATAAATTCAAATTTATCTCTAACGTCCCAAAAGCTTTCAGCCAAATATTCTGCTTTCAGCTTAACTGAGTCTTTATTATCTCCCGTTACCATAACAACTGCATGATTTCTTGGTTCGTCTGCCCAAGGATAACCAACCCAGATTGCAGCATCTAAAACACCTTGAGTTTTAGTAACAGGATTTACTTTAGCATATAGACTTTTTGCAGGTTCAACTCTTGTACTAGTTTTTTCTCCAGGAAGAAGGATTGGTATAGGTATCCAAGCCTTATATTTTGGTTTTCCTTTTCCTGATTCCAACCTTTCAAGTAAATTATCAATGGCTCTTTTATCTGACTCTTTAGCATCCTCGTGAGGTGCCATCCTGTAACAAGTAATTAAATCAGAATTTTTTGCAAGACGCCAAGAGACATTACCGTGAAGATCCATAGTTGTTGATATAATAGTATTTTTTCCAACAACTGATCTAACTCTTTCTATGTAATCACCCTCAGGATCATCTATATTTTCAACACTCATTGCCCCGTGTATATCAAACAAAATGCCATCATATGGAGCATTTTTTTTCAAAAGATCAAGAGATTTATTTACAAGAGAATTGTAAGTTTCTTCAGTTACAATTCCACCGGGCAAAGCATATCCAACTAAAAGAGGTACCCAATTTGCTCTATCTTTATTAATTGAGTCTATAGATATTTTATACCAATCAAACATTTGATCACCTTTTTTTACAATAAAATCAGATTCTATTGTTTTAGCAGGAGAGAAGGTACTTGACTCAATGCCAAGACCAATAATACCAATTTTAGGTTTTTTAGAATTTGTTTTCGAATTAAATTCAGCACATGATAAAGTGACAAGAAATAATATTAAAAACTTAAAGGAAAAAAATAAAGTTCTAAATAAGTTAATTTTTAATAAAATTACCATTTTATCAATTTATAATAAAAAATTTAAAAAATTCGATTATTAAACTGATGCTAATAAATATCCAATGGCAAGACCAAGTACAAACATTATGACTACTTTTCCGCTGAAGAGCCATTTAAAATTCTTTTCCCAACTGTCAGGGATGTAATTTTGATTTTCATCCTCTGTCAAACCTTTTGATGTTGCGTAAACAGCATATGCATAGACACCAGCTAACAATATTGCTGTAAAAATTAATGTGTATAAAATTTCTTTCATTGTTTTAAAATTATTTATGCAAAACTTTGAGTACTAATACAAATTACAAAAAAAAAATTAAATAGGATTATATACAAAGTTATACTAATAGATATTTAAACAGTTTGTTTAACAAACTTACCTCTTTTATCTCTATACTTATCTCTTTTTTTTGCTAGGTCAAATTCTTTTTTGCTGTAAGATCTCCCATTTATAAAAATGGACTTTATACCTTCTGGAAAAGTAATTTCTTGTAATCTTCGTTTCATTTAAAAAATTTAGGGCATACAATTTAGTATTTTTTTTCTTTTTTTGATAGCTGATGGGCTAAAAAATTACTAAAATGTGTTTTTTACTTTAAATTTTTGACATAAGAACCAAAGTAAAAAAAGAAAATAATAAATAAAAAGAATATTAGATCGTGTAATCCTGTTTTACTAATCTCATCTATAAAAAAGCTAATGTATACTATAACTAAGGCAGTTAAAATTAGAATTATTTTTAGAATATTTTTTTTCACAAATTAAAATTATTAAAAATTATAGATTCATTACCCATTCATTATATTTTTTTTCAATAAATAACTCATAATACCTTTTTGACCATGTTTGAGAAATTTCATTTGGTATATCTATTATATTGGAAATTTGTTTTAGGCTCATATTAAATTTTTTTAAAAATTTACTTATTTTAACTAAATCATTAGTAGAAGTTTTACTATCTAGTATATTGAAAATGTATTTATTAGATCCTAGATATTTTTTTATTATTTTAAACATAAATTTGTTAATTAAGATTTTTTTTTCATCATTCTTGTAATTATATGTAAACCAGAATTTATTTTTTTTAAAAACTAAATATCTAGTTTGTTTAAAATCATTTTTGTTAAAATTAAATTGTGTTTTTTTTAACATTATAAGCTCTTTTATAGAAATTCCTTTAGAAAAAAAGCTAAAAACAAAGATATCTCTACATAGAGTAAGATCTTTGTCTCTTAAATTACAACTCTTTAACTTTTCAAAATGTTCTAAGTGTAATTTTACAGATGCGTTTTTTTTTATTTTTTTTATTTCGTATCTCATACTTCCAAAAGGATAACTTTCACTTGGTATATACTTTTGCCTTATTGCTTTATTAAAGGCAGATCTAATATTACTCATATATTTTATGATTGTGTTTCTCTTATAACTGTTGTAAAACATATATTTTTCAAGAGATTCAAGCCATTCTTTATTAATTTGAAGAAAAAGAATTTTTTTAGAATTAGAAAAGTCTTTTAAGACAGAAATAGTTGAGCTAAAAGATTTACCAAGGTTATAATTCCCTTTTTGTAAGTGATTCAGACTGATTTTATTAAGAAAATAAAGTAAATCAATTATAGTTTTTGACTCAATTTGTTTTTCTTTTATTAAGGTCTTTACTTGATCAAAAGAATAGACATCAGCTCTAGAAACGATAAATTTCAAATTTCTATCTAAAGAATGGATTAACTTTTTAATTCTTTTAAGTTTATTATCATTAAATTCAATATTGCTTGAGCCTAAAATCTTATTAAAAGACGATTGATCTATGAGGTCATTTTTACCTAGTCCTCTAATTGAAAGAATTCTATTTTTTTTTAAAAGTCTTGAATATAAAGTTAATTTAATTCTGTAAAGATTGTAAATATTTTTTGTCCTTTTATCAAGAATAAACTTATATGTAAAATTATTTTTATTTTTTTTCATAATTATTTTTGCATAAATTATATATAAAAATAAATAAAAAAAATTTATAATATACTGTAAATCAGTTTTATCCTTATTTTATATTTTACTTTTAAAGTAAAATTATTTACTTTTTAATATTTTGTTTGATATCCAGTTTCCTATGTCATCTGTAGATTTGTAAGATCCCGTTTTTGAAAGATCTTTGGTAACATAATTCAATTCAAGTGAATCATTAACAACTTTTTTTATTAGATCCGCTTCACTTTTAAGTCCAAATGAATCTTCAAACATCATTGCAGCAGACAATATAGTAGCTAAGGGATTAGCTATATTTTTCCCTTGAGCCTCAGGATAAGAACCGTGAATAGGCTCATATAATGATGTATTTTTTCCAATGGATGCTGAAGGCATTAATCCCATAGAGCCAGAAATAACCGAAGCTTCATCAGTTAAAATATCACCGAAAAGATTTTCTGTAACAAGTACGTCATATGAACTTGGCCACTGTATAAGTCTCATGGCTACAGCATCTACAAATTCATATGAAACTTTAATTTCAGGATAATCTGGTTCAAGTGACTGGACCGTTTCTCTCCATAATCTTGAAGATTCCAATACATTAGCTTTGTCTACACAGCATAATTTTTTTGATCTACTCATTGCCATTTCAAAACCTTTTCTAGCTATTCGTTCGATCTCGTTCCTTCTATATGTACATGTATCATATGCAGTATTTCCTTGATCTTTTCTACCTCTTTCACCAAAATAAATACCACTTGTTAATTCTCTCAAAAAAATTAAATCCACATCTTTTATAATTTCGCTCTTAATAGGAGACTTGTCAATTAATGAAGGAAATATAAAGGTGGGGCGAACATTTGCATACAGACCTAATTCTTTCCTCATTTTTAGCAACCCCTGTTCTGGTCTAACTTTAGCAGACGGGTTATTATCATATTTAGGATGTCCAATTGCGCCAAAAAGGACAGCATCAGAGTCTAAACATATATAATGTGTTTCATCTGGGTAAGGAGTCCCAACCTTGTCAATTGCTTCAGCACCAGTAATTGCAGGTATCCACTTAATTTCATGTCCAAATTTCTTTGCAATTGCATCTGAAACTTTAACAGCTTGTTCTATTACCTCTGGTCCAATTCCATCACCGGCTAGTAAGGCTATTTGTAATTTCATTTATTTTTTTAAATTATGTTTAACATTTTTTCAGTTGCTTTTATTGCAGAGACTGTTTGATCTGAATCAAGACCTCTGGTAATAAATTCATTATCGTTATTTTTCCATGTAATAGAGGTTTCACAAAGTGCATCTGAATTACTTCCAGGAGGAATTCTGACTTTGTAATCAATTAATTTAGGTAATCTAATACCTTCTTTTTTATAAACTTTTTGTAAAGCATTCATAAAACCGTCGAATTGACCATCTCCAGAAGCATTTTCTTCATAGATTTTTCCATTTATTTCAACAGCAATCGATGTTGAAGGCTTTAAACCCATCGCATGAGTTAATACATAGGACAATACTTTAACATTTGATTTATTTAAATTATTTCTGTCAATTACATCAGAAATTATAAAAGGCAAATCTTCAATTGTAACAGTTTGTTTCTTGTCTCCAAGCTCTATAACTCTTTTTGTAACTTTTTTAATTTCATTATCAGTTAGAGTTAGACCAAGTTGATCCAAATTTTTGATAATATTTGCTTTCCCAGAAGTTTTACCTAGAGCATATTTTCTTTTCCTATCAAACCTTTCAGGAGATAAACTATTAAAATATAAATTCTTTTTATTATCACCATCAGCATGAATTCCAGCGGTTTGTGTAAAAACATTTTCTCCCACAATTGGTTTATTTACAGGAATTCTAAACCCAGTAAAGGTAGCAACAAGCTTACTTACTTTAAACATTGCAGATTCATTTATATTAATTTTAATATCGGGCATGAAATCATTAATAACAGCAACAACAGAGGACAAAGGTGTGTTACCAGCTCTTTCTCCCATTCCATTGACTGTTAAATGAATTCCTTTACAACCAGCTTTTATAGCCTCCATAGAATTGGGAACACTAAGGTCGTAATCGTTATGCCCGTGAAAATCAAAATGCATATTTGGAAATTTAATAGTCATTTCAGATATATACTTAAAACACTCTGATGGAGTGAGAATACCTAAAGTATCAGGTAAAAGTATTCTTTTAATTTGCTGACTTTCAATAAATTTTATAAAATCAAAAACATATTCTTTTGAGTCTTTCATCCCATTACTCCAGTCCTCTAAGTAAATATTTGTTTCAATTCCATTTTTTAAAGATTGATCAATCACTTGAGAAATTTCATGAAAATGCTTATCTGGTGTTTTTTTAAGTTGGTGTTTTAAATGATTTAACGAACCTTTAGTTAAAAGATTTTGAACTTTTGATCCAGATTTAGTCATCCACTCTAATGATGCGAAATTATCAACAAAAGTTAAAACTTCAACTCTTTTAATATAATTTTCATCAATAGCCCAATCGGTTATTTGTTTAACAGCTTCAAATTCACCACTTGATACTCTAGCTGAGGCTATCTCAATTCTATCTACATTGAGTTCTTTAAGTAACAGTTTAGCTAATGTAAGCTTTTCAGTAGCAGAAAATGAAACACCTGATGTTTGCTCACCATCACGCAGGGTTGTGTCCATTATTTCAATTGACCTAGGTTTCATTTATATTAATACGAATTTTTCAGAGTGGAGTGCTTTTAGAAAAATTTATAATTTCAGATTTGATGTTTATCAGATAATCAATATCATCAAATCCATTCAATAAATTTTCTTTTTTATATTCATTTATTTCAAATTTTGACCTATTTCCAGTTGATTTTATCTCAACAAATTGGTCAGGTAAATTAACCAATATTTCAGCTTGTGGATCTTTATTAACCTCTTCAAAAATATTTTCAAGAAATTCCGGTTTAACTTGTACTGGTAAAACTCCTATATTCATGCAATTGTTTCTAAATATATCTGCAAAAAAGCTGGATATTACACATCTAAAACCATAATCGTAAATAGCCCAAGCGGCGTGTTCTCTTGACGATCCTGAACCAAAATTTTTACCACCTACCAATATTTTACCTGAATAATTCTTGTTGTTTAAAACAAAATCCTTAATAGGCAAATTATTTGAATCATATCTCCAATCTCTAAATAAATTATCTCCAAAACCTTTTCTTTCAGTAGCTTTCAAAAATCTAGCTGGTATTATTTGATCAGTATCAACGTTTTCAATTGGCATTGGTACAACTGTACTATTTAAAATTTTAAACTTATCGTATGCCATTTTATAAAAACTTTCTAGGGTCTGAAATTTTTCCGGTTACTGCAGCTGCTGCAGCTACCAAAGGACTTGCTAAAATAGTTCTTGAACCTGGTCCTTGTCTTCCCTCAAAATTCCTGTTTGATGTACTAACAGCATATTTTCCTGGGGGTATTTTATCGTCATTCATAGCTAAACATGCTGAGCAACCTGGTTCTCTTAATTCAAAACCAGCATCATTTAATATTTCTAGGATCCCCTCATCTTTGATTGCTTTTTCAACCTTATGAGACCCTGGTACTAACCATGCTGTGACATTGTCAGATTTTTTTCTTCCTTTTACTATTTTTGAAAAGGCCCTAAAGTCTTCTATGCGACCATTAGTACAGCTTCCTAGAAAAACATAATCAATTTTTTTTCCAATCATATGATCTCCTTCGCTATATTTCATATAATTAAGTGATTTTCTAAAACTTTCACCTCCACCATTTGAGTCATTACACAATGGAATACCTCCAGAGATTCCCATCCCCATTCCTGGGTTTGTACCATAAGTAATCATTGGTTCAATTTCACTACCATCAAAGTAAAATTCTTTATCAAATTCGGCTCCTTTATCTGTAGACAATGTTTTCCAAAATTTCATGGCATCAACCCAGTTTTTACCTTTTGGAGCAAATTCTCTTCCTTTTATATAATTAAATGTTTTTTCATCTGGCGCTATCATTCCTCCTCTTGCTCCCATTTCTATACTCAAATTACATACAGTCATTCTACCTTCCATAGACATTTGAGTAAATATATTTCCTGAATATTCAACAAAGTGTCCAGTAGCTCCTGATGTAGTCATTTTAGAAATAATATATAAAGCAACATCTTTCGGTGTAACACCAATACTGAGAGAACCGTTAATATTAATTCTCATTTTTTTTGGTTTCGTTTGCATTATACACTGAGTAGACAACACCATTTCAACTTCGGATGTACCGATTCCAAAAGCTATTGATCCAAAGGCGCCATGAGTAGAGGTATGAGAGTCTCCGCAAACGATTGTGGCTCCTGGCAATGTTATTCCATATTCAGGTCCAATAACATGCACAATTCCGTTTTTTTCATGCCCTAAACCCCAAAAGGGAATTTGATGATCTTTTGAATTTTTTTCTAATGCTTGTAATTGGTTATGAGATAATTTATCTTTAACTGGTAGGTGTTGATCAATTGTTGGAGTATTATGATCAGCTGTGGCAAAAGTTCTTTCTGGAAAAAGAACTTTAATATTTCTTTTTTTTAAACCCAAAAAAGCAACTGGACTAGTAACTTCATGTACCATGTGTCTATCAATAAATAAAACATCTGGACCATTTTTCAAGCTTCTAACAACATGACTATCCCAAACTTTGTCAAAAAGAGTTTTTTTCATCTGCTTTTTTTCTGAACAATGACAAATTTATAAATAACTATTAACTTTAAAACTATAATAAAAATATTATTAATCATTCTAAATATAAATTATATTGAATTTTAGTTTCTTTAGAGTTTTAATCGTCATAATTTGTTTAAATTTCGTAGAAACATTTTCTCAAAGTAGTGACTTATTAATTCAACAATATAGAAAACATAATTTTGATATTGAATATTATAAAAAATTTAATTCAATTATTAAATTCTCTATAAATAAAATCAAATTGATTGATTTAAAATCTGAAGGTTTTATTAATTATAACTTAAGTAAACTTTTTTATTTCAGATTTAAAAAAAGTGTTGCATTAGGAACGGGTATTGAATATAAAAATTATTCTTTCGAATACAGTAATTCAATTGACAAAAAATTCTATAGAATAAAATACATTAGTTTTCCACTATTTTTTAAGATAATTCCATCAAAAAAAATTAACCTTAACTTTGGATTTTCTTTTAATAAGTATATATCAACCTATTTTTCAGAAATTGATAAAAGCAACTTTATTTTAGATGAAAAAAGTTTTTTAAAGAATTCAACGAGTTTAATGTTTTCATTGAATTACTTTATTTGGAAAAAATTTTTTGTATCGCCTTCATTTATGATTCAAAACAGTAGCAAAAATACTTTTGAAGAAGAAATTAATAATTTTAGAGTTTTTTCAATTGGGGTAGGATATAAATTATTCAGTGATTTTAGAAAATAAATTTTTTAATTGATAAAAAAATTATTTTTTTTGGTATTATTACATTTTAGTTAAGTCAATGGAGAAAGCATTTAATGGATCTAAATTAAACCAAAAAACAATTTTTGATCATCCAACCGGTCTGTTTGTTTTATTTTTTACTGAAATGTGGGAGAGGTTTAGTTACTATGGAATGAGAGCTATTCTAGTTCTTTTCTTAACATCATCTATTTTAAATGATGGATGGGGCTGGGAAAGAAAAGAAGCTTTGGAGCTTTTTGCCTTGTATACTTCAATGGTTTATTTAACTCCTTTGCTTGGTGGAATATTAGCTGATAGATATACCGGATATAGAAATGCTGTAGTGATTGGTGCGCTTGTTATGGCTTTAGGACACGGCTCATTAGCTCTTGAAAGCATAACTAGAAACTTTTTTTACCTCGGTTTAATTCTTTTGGTAATTGGTAACGGTCTATTCAAACCAAATATTTCCTCGATAGTCGGTCAATTATATAAAGATGGTGACACTCTTAAAGATGGAGGTTATACTATTTTTTACATGGGAATAAACGCAGGAGCTTTTTTAGGAATCTTATTATGTGGATATTTAGGAGAAAAGGTGGGATGGCACTATGGTTTTGGTCTTGCTGGAATTTTTATGTTTTTTGGCATGCTTCAATTCTACTATGCACAAAGTATTTTTGGGAAAATTGGATTAAAACCAAATTTAAAAAAAGAGGTAAGTCAAGAGACTAATACCCAAGAAATAAATTCATCAAATCAAAATAAAAAAATTGAAAAAGATAGAATATTTGTAATAGTTATTTTTTCAATTGCAACAATTTTTTTCTGGTGGGCATTTGAACAAGCTGGTGGTT
Source organism: Flavobacteriaceae bacterium (assembly GCA_002702875.1). Taxonomy (GTDB): domain Bacteria; phylum Bacteroidota; class Bacteroidia; order Flavobacteriales; family Flavobacteriaceae; genus TMED220. The sequence goes on along the minus strand of PACV01000069.1, from coordinate 18,789 downwards.
CAATGACAATCTTTGCAAATGACTATACAAATAGAGAATTGTCTGGAAACTCAATTGTTATATTTAATATAATAAATACAATTATTACAATTGTTCCTATGGTTGTAATTACTTATGTGCTAATTAGACTTTTTCAAAATATTTTTCAAAATTATCTCTCATCTAATATATTTCTTGGAATTAGTTTTATTATAATATGGAGTATAGTAATTTATATGTTGAATAACGAAATAAGCCAAAAATCCTCTGAAATACCTGCATCATGGTTTTCTATGCTGAATGCCCTATTTATTATATTGTTAGCTCCTCTTTTTTCAAAAATCTGGGCTTCAAAATATAATCCGTCAGGTCCTAAAAAGTTTGGTATAGGTTTAATTCTTCTTGGAATTGGTTATTTGTTTGTTTCCTACGGGGCTTTAGGAATCCCTGCTGGAGCACAAACTGCTAGTGTAAGCTTAATTTGGTTAGTATATGCCTATTTTTTTCACACCACAGGTGAATTATGTTTGTCTCCAGTTGGTTTATCATACGTTAGTAAACTAGCGCCTGCAAGACTGATTGGGCTTATGTTTGGAATTTGGTTACTTTCAAGTGCTGTTGCAAACTTTTTAGCTGGTATAACGGGGAGTTATATAGATAGTATATCAAATGAAATTGGATTGAATGGATTCTTTGCTATTTTTGCTTTAGTTCCTATTAGCGCTGGTTTGGTTATGTTTTTACTTAATAATTTTTTAAGTAAAAAAATGCATGGTATAAAATAAATTCAAACTAATAATCATTGAAACTAATTTTTGATAAAATTTCTCAGTTAAAAAAATGTTTCAATGACAAATTTAAAACTTTATGGTATTTTTTAAATTGTTTGATGTTATCTCTACTAAACTGATTGTATATACAAGTAATTTTCCAATTTCTTATTTTAAGTGAGAATCCTGATTTTAAATTGTATCTTAAAGTTTTAATTTTAATAGTAAATGGTGCATTATTTTTAAAAAGACTTCCTTGATTCATATAATCATGGAAAAAATTATCCAGATCAAATCCAAAATAAAAAGCCATTAATTTTTTTTTAGATAAAGAATTAAAAAAATCACTATTTTCAACTATAAAGTTACCATAATTCAAACCTAATTTTATTCCAGATGTAATTTTTTGAGTTCCAAGAAATGAATTTAAATTAGTAACAAGATTAGTTTTTTCAGAAATATTAGTGATTAAATTTAAGTTTAATATTATATTTAAATGAAAAGACTGAGGAACTTGATCTGTCCATGGCATTTTAGAGATACCAAGAAAAATGTCATGATAATTGTTTTGAATCCATCTTGCCAAGGAGGCATCTCCTGTTAGTCCAAATTGAACTCCCTTTTTAAAAAAAAAATTTTTCTTAATTTGAGTTTGAATGGTGTTTTCAAGATACAACCAACCACCGTAAGGATAGTCAAAGTCAAAAACGTCATCAGAAAATCTTTTTAAAGGATTATAGATTTTTTGTGCCAATACCCAAGAAACAACTTTTGGTTTACCAATTTCCTCGTCAGAATCGATTTTTTTTTCATACTTAATAAATACTCCGCTAGAATAGTATTCATCATTAGAAAAATAAAGATCATTATCAACGCGTAATTCAATAGATCTCTGAGAAAATAAGTTTATGGAAATAAAAAAAAATTTAAAAAAAAAAATCTTCATTTGGTTATTAAATTTTATTTTTTTCTTAAAACCCTAGGTCTTCTAAATTTTCATCCTCAGAAATTTCTTGATTTACATCTATAATTTCATATTTGTCACAGTCAATAGGTATTGTCAAAACATCTGGCGATTCAAAATCTTCTTTTGATATTAATAAATCTTCATTATCATAGACTGATTTCATAAATAAAGCCCAAATAGGAAGAGCCATTGTGGCACCTTGGCCATACGCTATATCTTTAAAATGTATCGACCTATCTTCTCCACCAACCCATACTCCAGTAACTAGATTTGGTACCATTCCTAAAAACCAACCATCACTTTGATTTTGAGTAGTTCCAGTTTTACCGGCAATAGGATTCTCAAATTTATAAGGGTATCCAGTAACAACATTTTGAAAAACTAAATTTGAAACTTCTGCTCCTTCATGTCTCAGTCTCATACCAGAACCTTCCTCAGTAACCCCCTTAAGAAGATTAATTGTAACATAAGCTGATTCCTCACTTAAAACATCAGTAGTCTCTGGTATTACCTCAAATAGAATTGTACCATTTTTGTCTTCAATTCGTGTAATAATTATTGGTTTAATATAAATACCTTTATTCGCAAATGTGCTGTATGCGCCAACCATTTCAAATAGGCTAATATCCGGTGTTCCTAATGCAATTGATGGAACCCTAGGTAATCTTGATTTAATTCCCATTTTTTTTGCTAAATCAATTACAGGTCTCGGTCCAACTCTATCCATTAATCTGGCACTTATGGTGTTGATAGAGTTCGCTAAAGCATTTTTTAAAGTTCTTGTTCTTCCATATCTATCTCCTGAATTTTTTGGGCACCATGACTCGACATTTCCGTGTTTAAAAGGTTCTATACAATACAACGCGTCAGGAAGCAAGTCACATGGAGACAGTCTTAATTGATCAATAGCTGTTGCATATAAAAATGGTTTAAATGTAGACCCAATTTGTCTTCTCCCTTGAAATACTTGGTCATATTGAAAATGTTTGTAATCAAATCCACCAACCCATACTTTTACATGACCAGAGTTTGGATCCATTGACATCATTGATGCTCTTAAAAACTTTTTATAGTATCTGATTGAATCCATTGGTGTCATTATTGTATCAATTTCACCATTATAAGAAAAAACTCTCATAGATGTTTTTTTTTCAAATGAGGCTAAAATTTCATTTTCATCTAAGCCTATATTTTTAAAATTTTTCCATCTATCCGATCTTTTTGCTGAATTCATTAATAAAGTGTCAATTTGACCTTGTCTAAGATCAACAAAAGGTGAAACATTTACGTCTACAGTATCATTTTGAGCAAAAAACTCATCTTGTAAGTTTTTCATATGCTCTTTCATTGAAGTTTCTGCAATATTTTGAAGTCTTGAATCAATTGTGGTATAAATTTTTAACCCATCACGATAAATATTATATAATGATCCGTCCTCTTTAGGGTTATTCTTAATCCATTTTTTCATGAAATCTTGTAAATATGCTCTGAAATAAGTTGCTAATCCCTCCCTATGTGATTCGGGGGTGTAATTAATATTTAAATCTAAGCTTTTAAGTGAATCATACTCAATTTTGTTTATATAATCATTGCGGAGCATTTGGTTAAATACAACATTTCTTCTATTTCTAACTTTTTCTGGCCTACGAATCGGATTATATAATGAAGAATTCTTTAACATCCCAACTAAAACTGCTGACTCATCTAGCTTTAAATTAATAGGTGATTTATCAAAGTATATTTTTGCTGCAGATTTTATACCATCAGCATTGTATCCAAAATCATAAATATTTAAATACATCGCAATAATTTCATTTTTAGTGTATCTGCTTTCTAATTCAAATGATAAAACCCACTCTTTAATTTTTTGGATTATTGCCTCAAGAATATTTCTGGATCTTACTCCTACAAAAAGTTGTCTGGCAAGTTGCTGTGTTATTGTACTTGCTCCTCCTCGCTCACCCATATAATATATTGCCCTTAAAGTTGATTTCCAATCAACACCTGAATGGGAATAAAATCTTTCGTCCTCTGTTGCAATCAAAGCGTCAATTAAATTTTGAGGCAATTCCTCGAAAGATATTGGAGTTCTATTGTCTTTAAAATAATATTTTCCAATAATTCTATTATCAGATGTAATAATTTGAGTAGCAAGATTTGTTTTAGGATTTTCTAATTGTTGCAAATCTGGCATTTGTCCAAAAAATCCTTTTGATGCAAGAACAAAAACTCCTACAAATGAGGTTAAACCAAATATAAGAATAAGCCAAAATAAAGTTATTATGATTTTTTTCTTATTTGAACTCATTAACTATTCTTTATTGTAATTATAAAATTTCTCAACTAAAATTCCAAAATTTAAAACTCCCTCAACTTTATTTATTTTTCTTACACTTCCATTTTTTCTCATGGCATGTTGAACTGTAATTTTATAATTTCCGTTATCCGCATTCCAATTATAAACCCACCATAATTTATTTTCCTTTATTGAAGTAAAGCCTTTTCCTAGCCATTGACCGTTAACATCTGCCATAGCATATTCAAGAGTGTCACTAAAAATGACTTTATCATTCGATTCTAACTTGGCTATTAGAAATATGTTTGAAAATCTATAATTGTTATTATTTCTTAAATTAAAAAAAATATTAATTGAATCTTTTTTGTCTAAATAGAATTCAAATGAACACTTTTGGTCGTGCTTCCAACCTTCCTTAAAGGTTTTAACTTCTGAAAAAATAAGTCGATCATTACAACCAAAAAAAAGAAAAAAGAATATATAATTTAATAATAATTTAAACATTTAATTTTTATAAAATTTTAAATTATAAGCTCTTCCTTTTTTAAAAATTTTATTTTTTGATGGATTGCCTTTTCTAAGCTTTTTTTGTTCCTCAATTGACAAGCTTGTAATGTCTATACACTCCTTTGAACAACAATTTTTCATTTTCCTCTGACAATTTTTACATTGAATAAATAAAAGATTACATGCGTTATTAAAACAATTAACATGATGATCAGATTTTTTTCCACATTGATGACATTTAGAAATAACTTCTTCAGTAACTTTCTCAAACCTTCTATCATCAAAAACAAAATTTTTCCCTTTAAAAAAATTTTTAATTTTCATTTCTTTTACTTCTCTAGCGTATTGAATTATTCCTCCACTTAATTGATAAACATTCTTGTATCCTTTATGTTTTATGTAAGCACTTGCCTTTTCACATCTAATTCCCCCAGTACAATACATTAATATATTTTTATCTTTATTAAATTTAGATAATTGATTCTCTATAATTGGTAAAGAATCACTAAATGTGTCAACATCAGGGGTTAATGCACCAATAAAATGTCCTATTTCGCTTTCATAATGATTTCTAACATCAATACAGATTGTATTAGAGCATGAAAGAAGTTCATTGAATTGTTTTGCATTGACATGTTTGCCTGAGTGATGAGGCTTGAAATCTTGTATATTGATTCCATCTGCTACAATTTTATTTTTAACTTTTACAATCAACTTGAAAAATGACTTATAATTGTGCTCAATAGCAAGATTTAATTTAATTTCTTTTAGAAAACTAATTTTACTTAAGAAAAGGGAAAGTTCACCATATTTTTTCTTTGGCACTGAAATTTGAGCATTTATTCCTTCTTTTGCTACGTAAATCCTGCCAAATACATTTAATTTTTCTAAATTAATGAATAAATAATCTCTAAATAATTCAACATTTTTTATTTCAAAATATCTATAAAAAGAAACTACTGTTCTTGGAAACTTGTTTTTTTCAAGACTCTTTTTTAATTCTGTTGAACTTTTTTTATTGTGTAAAGACATTAAATTAACTATAGTTTTGATCAAAAATACAACTTTCAATTAAATTTCACTTTAGAATATTCAAGAATGAATATTGTTAATAATACTATAAACTAATTTTAGAAAATAATATATAGATATATTAACTTAGCATCAAAAGTAAAACATACCACTATGTCAAATACCAAAGAAGCAAAACTAAAAGCTCTTCAAATGACTTTAGACAAATTAGATAAAACATATGGAAAAGGTTCAGTGATGAAACTAGGGGATGAGGTAAATGAAGAAGTAGAAGTTATTTCATCTGGTTCAATTGGCCTTGACATCGCTCTAGGTGCTGGAGGTTATCCAAAAGGAAGAGTAATAGAAATTTATGGACCTGAATCTTCTGGTAAAACTACATTGACCTTACATGCAATAGCTGAATGTCAAAAAAAAGGTGGTATTGCTGCTTTTATTGATGCAGAACACGCTTTTGACAGATTTTACGCTGAAAAATTAGGTGTTGACATAACTGAGTTAATTATTTCACAACCTGATCACGGTGAGCAAGCGCTTGAAATTGCTGACAACCTAATCAGATCAGGTGCAGTTGATATAATTGTAATTGATTCTGTGGCCGCATTAACTCCAAAAAGTGAAATCGAGGGTGAAATGGGAGACTCAAAAATGGGTCTTCACGCTAGATTAATGTCGCAGGCTCTAAGAAAATTAACTGGCTCGATTAGCAAAACTAAATGTACAGTTTTTTTCATCAATCAATTAAGAGAAAAAATAGGTGTTATGTTTGGGAATCCTGAAACAACAACTGGTGGTAATGCATTGAAATTTTATGCTTCAGTTAGAATTGATATTCGCAGATCAACTCAAATTAAAAATACAGAATCTGAGGTATTAGGAAATAAAACTAGAGTTAAAATAGTAAAAAATAAAGTTGCGCCTCCCTTTAGAACTGCTGAGTTTGACATCATGTACGGCGAAGGAATTTCTAAAATTGGAGAAATAATTGATTTAGGTGTTGACTACGAATTAATAAAAAAATCTGGATCCTGGTTTAGCTATGGGGATTCCAAAATTGGACAAGGTAGAGACGCTGTTAAAAAAGTTCTATTAGAAAATCCTGACTTATTAGATGAACTTGAAGAGAAAATTATGGACACTTTAAAAGCTCTCAACTAATTTAATTAAATGACAATCATTTTAATGGGTGTGAGTGGATCTGGTAAATCCACATTAGGTAAAATTCTTGCTAAAAAACTTAATGGTTTTTTTATAGAAGGAGATGAGTTGCACCCCAAAAAAAATATTCAAAAAATGTCAAATGGTATACCCTTAAATGATAATGACAGATATTGTTGGTTAAAAAAAATTAAAAATAAAATATTATCATTTAGTGAAAATAAACAATTAATCGTCGTTTCTTGCTCCGCACTTAAAGAAAAATATAGAGAAATAATTCAAGGTGAAAAAGAATTTTTTTGGATTTTTTTATTTTCAAAATATAAATTAATTTATAATAGGATTAAAAAAAGAAAAAACCATTTTATGAGTGAGAAACTATTAAAATCTCAATTTGAAGATCTTGAAATTCCATCATATGGTCTTCATATTAATGTTAAATATAAGATAGACACAATTATTGAAAAGATAATTTTTAATATTAAAAATGATTAAAAAAAATACTATAGGAGTTTTTGGTTTAGGAAATATGGGAGCTGGACTTGCCAAAAACTTCATAAGAAATAAAATTTCTGTCTCAGTTTATAATAGAATTACAAAAGCTGAAATGAATATTATACCTGATTTCTTAAAAGAGTATAACTCAAAAAATGTATTGGGATTTACTAATATCTCTGATTTTGTCAATTCTTTAAAAAGACCCAGGATAATACTATTATTAATTCCATCTGGAAATATCATTGATGAAAGTATTTATAACTTAAAAAAACTTTTAAATAATAATGATATAATTGTTGATTGTGGAAATTCATATTTTAAAAATTCAAAAAATAGATCAGAAAAACTTTTAAAAAAAAATATATTTTATACAGATTGTGGAATTTCAGGTGGACCAAAAGGTGCGGAAAATGGTCCATCCATCATGATTGGAGGATCAAAAAAAACTTCTATTAAATTAGAAAAGTTGTTTAAAAAAATTTGTGCTAAAGATATTTCAAATAATCCTTGTTGTGGATTTATGGGTGGTATTGGTTCAGGACATTACATTAAAATGATCCATAACGGGATTGAATACGCTGAAATGAAATTACTGACAGAGGTATTTACAATTTTAAAATTAAAATACAACTATTTAGAAATTTCAAAAATTTTTCATAAATGGAATAAAGGAAAAAATAAATCATATTTATTAGAAGCTACTAGAAAAATTTTACTTAAAAAAGATGTCAAAAAGAAGTACATTTTAGATTCAATTGATAATAAAGCAAAAGGTAAAGGATCAGGAAAATGGTGCGCAATTGAAAGTTTAAATTTAGATTTATACAATAGTCTTACTATTTCTTCTGTTTTATCAAGAAATATTTCCAACAAACCCAGATTATTTGCCGAAAGGAAAAAAATAAAATCATCAAATGATTTAAAACTTGAAGTATTAGAGGATGCATTATATATGGCAAGAATCATAAATCACTATCAAGGATTTGAACTAATTCAAGTAGCTAGTAAAAAATATAATTGGAAAATACAAAACTCGAAAGTATCAAAAATATGGTCAAATGGAAGTATTCTAAGTTCAAGTTTATTAAATGTAATTTCAAATCTTTTTAAAGAGAACCATAATCTTTTTGACATTGATTCACTATTAAATGACATGAAATTGAAAGAAACACAATTAAAAAAAGTTATAAAGTACTCAGTTGACAACAATTTACCGATTGATAACTTTTCTTCTGCATATAATTTTTGGATGTCAATTACAACTGAAAATTTAAATTCTAACTTGATTCAAGCTCAGAGGGATTTTTTTGGAAAACACGGTTTTTTAAATTTAACTAATAATAAAGTGGAATCAGCTAATTGGATCTAAATATTTTTTTTCCAACTCTATTGCTTTTTGATTACTTTGAAGAGGGTCACTAATTAGACCATCTAAAATTATTTTTCTTATATGATTATTTAAATTTTCAATTTTAAAATTAAAAGTTTTTGGATTTACAGTTTCAAAAGTTTTCACTCTTAATTGACCAGGAAAACCATAGTTTATGTGCCAAGGGAATTTTCTTTTACAATCTAAAAAAACCATAGGAATTATTGGAATCTGATGATCAACAGAAATTTTAAATGCACCTCTTTTAAATGTATTCAATAAAAGCTTATTGTCTAAATAATTTCTCTCAGGAAATATACATACATTATATCCATTTTTAATAACTTCCTTTGCTCTGATATAAACATTTTTCCTGCTTTCAGTATCACTTCTATCAACTAGTATTGCTGCTCTTTTATAAATAAAACCAAAAATAGGAATTTTACTTAGTTCTTTTTTACCAACAAATACAAAAGGGGTTTTTGAAACTCTAAACATTATAAAGGGGTCTAAGTAACTCGTATGATTTGAAACTAAAATGTGAGAAATATTTTTTGGAAATGGTTTCTTGTATTCTATTCTTAAATAAAACCCACAACCAAATAATACAAATGGTGACCAAATATATCTTGCAATCCAAAAAATTCCATTATAACCTTTTTTCAAAAAACACAAAGATGCTAAAATTGGAAACAATATTAATACTGGAATAGAAGCTAAAATATAAAACCAAGCTCTCCATAATATTAAAAAAAACTTTTGAAATATTAAATACATAATTCAAAAATAAAGAATTGATCTTTATTACATAAAAAATAATTTTTACATAAATTTATATAATTATGAAAAGAATACTCACAGGAATTCAAAGCTCAGGTATACCTCATTTAGGAAATATACTTGGAGCAATTCAACCTTCGATTAAATTATCTAATATAACTGAATCAGAATCATTTTTATTTATAGCTGATTTACATTCATTTACTCAAATTAAAAATGCTGATGCTCTAAAACAAAACACTTTTGAAACAGCCTCAGCTTGGTTAGCTTGTGGTGTAGATACTGAAAAAACAGTTTTTTACAAACAAAGTGATATTCCCGAAGTTACAGAATTATCTTGGTATTTGAGTTGCTTTTTTCCATATAACCGATTAAAACTCGCTCATGCATTTAAAGACAAGTCCTCCAATTTTGAAAATGTAAATTGTGGTTTATTTACTTACCCCATGTTAATGGCAGCAGATATTCTATTATATGATGCAGATGTTGTACCAGTAGGTAAAGACCAATTACAACATATTGAATTTACTAGGGATATTGGAATTAAATTTAACAATCATTATGGTGAAATATTTAAAATACCTGATTCCATGACAACTAAGGATGCCGACTATATTCCTGGAATCGATAACCAAAAAATGAGTAAATCAAAAAATAATGTCATAAATATTTTTGATAATGATTCTAATTTGAGAAAACAAATTATGAGAATCCAAACAGATTCAAAAAATATAAATGAACCTAAAGACTATAGCTCATGTACTATTTTTAAAATATTTAGCTTAATTGCAAGTGAATCTGAAATATTTGAAATGAAAAAAAATTACGTTGAAGGTTCAATCGGATACGGAGACGCAAAGAAGTTGCTTTTTGAAAAAATCAAATCTAATTTTAAAAATGAAAGAGAAAAATTTAACGAATTTAAATTGAATCCTGAGGAAGTTGAGTCCAAACTTAAAATTGGATCAGAAAAAGCCAAATCCGCTGCAAAAAAAACACTCAAAAGAGTAAGATCAAAATTAGGTTATTAGCTTTTAATAATAATTTTACTACCTTTATTTTATGGAAATAACATCTTGTTTGAAGGAATTATTAACCAAATATGAATGTGTAATAATACCTGACTTTGGCGCCCTTCTAACTAGATATACCCCCTCTTCTATTGATACTAATTCAAATTTATTTTCTCCTCCAAAGAAAGAAGTTTCTTTTAATAGTCTCCTTTTTAAAAATGATGGTATTCTAACAAATTTTTTTGCAAAAAAATATAATCTAAATTATGAGAATGCATTAAGAAATNTAAATTTACAAGTTAATTTTATTAAAGAGCGAATTAAAAGTNTACCTGTNATCATTGAAGGNGTTGGAGAATTTTCNTCTGATAAAGAAGNAAAAATAATNTTTAATCCNTACAATAATTTTAATTTTGAATTAAATTCTTTTGGATTAGAACCTTTCAAAATAGATATTTTAAATTCAGTTAATTCAAGAAATAACTCTAACTTTGTAAATATGGAAACCAATAAAAACGAACCATTATCATTTGAACCAGGGAAAGTTTCTTATAAATTTTCTCCACTGAAATATGTTGTAATATTTTTGGTAGTAATTTCAATAGGAATATTAAGTTTTTATTTCATTAACGATTACATTAATGAAAAAAGAATAGCCTCAACTAAAGTGGCTCAGGAAAAAATTAAAAATAATGTACAGAAAGCAACTTTTGATCTTGGATCTTTAAATACTATTCCAATTGAAATAAATTTAAAAGAAAAAATTTTAATAAGCTCTAATCCGTTCTACTCTGTAATCGCTGGAAGTTTTAGAAATGAACAAAATGCAATAAAACTACTTAACCTTCTATTAAATCAAGGTTATGATGCTGAAATTATAAACTCCACTTCTAATGATTTATTCAGAGTTGCATATGGTAAATTTAACTCTAAAAAGAAAGCTCTTAATCTTTTTTATTTTGTAAGATACACCCTTGAGGAAGATGCATGGTATTTAGAAAATTAAATTTTATAATTTATAAATCCAATCCTTAGGATTAATTGGAAGACTAGATTTAAAAATACTAAATTTTAGTAAGCTTTTCCCTGTTGACGGGTTTGTAAAAACTTCTCCGACAGATTCTTTTGATGAAACTTTGTCACCCTTTTTAACATAAACTTTTGACAAATTACTATATGATGTTATATAATTTCCGTGTTGAATTAAAACTGTAGGATTGCTACCTTTAAAAGTTAATATAGACATAACATAACCATCAAAAATTGCTCTAACTGTCTCATTTTGTGGAGTTGCTAATGTTACACCATTACTTTTTATTATTGTTGTTTTCACAACAGGGTGTCTTTGTTTACCAAAAGATTGAACTAACAGCCCTTTTTCAACTGGCCAAGGTAAATTACCTTTATTTGAAAAAAAGTTTTCCGAAATTAATTTTGCCTCTGGAGTCAAACTAAACTCATTTATATTATTAATTCTACTTTTTTTATTTGATTCATTAATTGCTATTCTAATTAATCTTTGTATTTCATTTTCTAATAAATCTGCTCTCTTTTGTTTTTTGTTTATTTCATTTTTGAAAGATTTTTCTTTTCTCTTTAAAACAGTAATTAATTTTTTTTGTGATTTTACATCTAGTTCATATCTATCTTTAATTAATTTATTTTCATCTATAATTTTGTCAATTGAAATCTTCTGCTTATTCAACTCAAAGTTTAAATCTTGAATATTTTTTGATTTGATTTTAATTTTTTCTGCCTGTTTTTTTCGGTATTCAGCAAATTGATTTATATAATTAGATCTTTTATAAGCTTGTGTAAAGTTTTTTGATGAAAAAATAAACATTAACCTATTTATCTCAGACTTACTTTTATATGACTTTAAAATAAGCTTAGCATATTCATCTTTTAATTTATTTATATCACTTTCTAACTTCCTGATTTCGTTAATATTAGATTTTATGGATTTTTCCAAATCATTTACTTGATTATTACTTACATTAATTAATTTTTTCTTAACATTAATTTTAAAATTAAGATCCTCCAATTCCTCTAATGTTGATTTTTTTTTCTTCTGATTTGAGAACAATAAATTATTAATTTTTAAAATTTCATTTTCTAATTGTTTTTTTTGAGTTTCTAATTTTTCTCTACTAGTTATTTGAGAGAAAGAATAAAAATATAAGCCTAAAAAAAGTGTTATTAGCAAACAATAATTAGGCTTAGAATTAGAATAAATCATTAAGAATTAATTTTTTATATCCCTCAGGTATTTTAAACGGTATGTTTAGTTTTTTAGGTAAATCTATTTTTTCAAAATCTAATTCAATTTTTGTAATTTCATTATCGTCTTCAAAAATGATATTTACAATTTTAGGGTAAGATTTGTAATTTATTTTTTGATATCTTAAATATTTAATTGTAATTTTTTTTCTTGAGTTTTCAAAATCAATAACTTGCTGATTCATTAAAAAAGTTTTAGGATCAAACGAATAAACATAATTGAATTTTTTATTAGGACTTAAATAAGATATTTTATAAAATTTTTCATTATCAACTCTATCAAATTTAATTTTTTCGAAATCACTCAATGGACTTCCAACGAATAAATTTTTAATAGTCTCAAACTGAACATTAAAACCTAAATAAGTATTTAAATTTTCAAGATCTTCTTCGAAAAAATTCTTTTGGAATTTTTCAAAAAATTTAATTTTTTTATCAGTAATTAAAAGTTTTGCTATTGGAACTAACATATTGGCGCTAATCCAAAAAGCTTCTTTATCTATTATCCTTAGATTTAAATTAACTTGATAATTTGATATCTTATTTTGAAAATTTACTCTGATATTTGATCTGAAATTTTTAAATTTTGGTTTTAATTCATTTATTTTACCTATTAAATTTTTATTATTTAAATTTTTGATGGGTGAACCATCTGGCAAAACCTTAACTGATTTACAAGAAAAATTAATTAATACTGAAAAAATGATCAATACAAGTATTAATATTTTTTTTTGAAGACTAATTTTTTCCTGTACTTCCAAAGCCTTTTTCATCTCTTATTGAATTTTCAAGTTTTTCGGTTAATGACCATTTGATTGTTTCGTGTTTAGATACTACCATTTGCGCTATTCTATCTCCAGGCTGTATCGAATATGATTTTTTAGATAAATTTATTAGAATTACTTTAATCTCACCCCTAAAATCTGAATCTATAGTGCCAGGTGAATTTAAAACACTGATTCCATGCTTAGCTGCTAAACCACTTCTTGGTCTTATTTGAGCTTCAAAGCCTTTTGGTAAAGATATTTTTAAACCAGTATTAACAACTTTTGTTTCAAGTGAATCTATATTTATTTTGGAATCAGTAAAAGCTCTTAGATCCATGCCAGCAGAGTTATCTGTTTGATATTTTGGCAACTCGTATGGAGATAAATTAATGACTTGGATTTTTACCATTCTGAATAAATTAATTAAAAATACAAAAAGTAAATATTACAAGTTAAAAATGTGAATAAACAACTAATTTTTAAGTGCCTCTGCACCTGAAACAATCTCTAAAATCTCATTTGTGATTGATGCTTGCCTAGCTTTATTATATGTTAATTTAAGTTGATCTCTTAAATCTTTTGCATTATCAGTAGCTTTGTGCATTGCAGTCATCCTCGCTCCATGTTCGCTAGCGAAAGATTCTTTTATGGCCTTAAAAAGTTTAATTCTAATAGAACTCGGCAATAATGTTTCTAAAATTGAGTCATAGGAAGGTTCAATTATATAGTTATTATTAATTTTTACTTTATCCAAATTCTTAGTTGAATTAATTGGTAGTAAAGTTTCGAATTTAACAATCTGAGTTGCCGCATTTTTAAACTGGTTATATGTAATAAAAACTTTATCGTACTTATTATTTAAAAAGTCATTAATTATACCATTTGCAATTTTTGAAGTGTTTTCAAAAGTTAAATTATCATACAAAGAACTTTCATCTTTACTTATTTCAAATTTTTTTGATAAACCTTCTTTACCAACTTTTCCAATAGAAATTATATCAATTTTTTTGTCTGAAAGCTCAGCTGCTTTATTTATAGTAGATTTAACTATATTTGAGTTAAAGGCACCACATAAACCTCTATTTGAAGTTATAGTAATAATAAGAATTTTACCTTTGTTTACATTTGAAAAGAAAGGATGTGATAATGTTTCATCAGAAAAACTAACTAACTTATCAATTAAATCTGATATTTTTTCAGAATATGGTCTCATTGAAACTATACTATCCTGAGCTTTTTTTAATTTTGCTGCAGAAACCATTTTCATGGCATTAGTTATCTGCATTGTCGATGAAACTGAACTAATTCTATTTCTTATTTCTTTTAAATTAGCCATGTTTTAAACTAGCTCTTTAATTATCTTGTTAGATACAGTGGTTAATACTTCGACTATTTTTTCATCAAAAACTCCAGATTTTATTTTGTCAAGCACTTTTTGATGATTGGAGTTTAATTCTTCAAGGTATTTTTTTTCAAAATCTTTTACTTTTTCAACTGGTATTTCTTTTAATAAATTATTTGAACCAGCATATATCATTGCGACTTGATCCTCGACTTTGAATGGATCATTTTGTGCTTGCTTTAAAATTTCAACATTCCTTCTACCTTTTTCAATAACTCCAAGTGTGGCAGCATCAAGATCAGAACCAAATTTGGCA
Source organism: Flavobacteriaceae bacterium (assembly GCA_002702875.1). Lineage (GTDB taxonomy): Bacteria > Bacteroidota > Bacteroidia > Flavobacteriales > Flavobacteriaceae > TMED220. The sequence continues at coordinate 3,715 of PACV01000069.1, read as the reverse complement.
AAGGCCTCTAACTCTCTATAAGCTGCTTGGTCTAACTTTAAAGTACCTGACACTTTTTTCATGGGTTTAATTTGAGCGCTTCCTCCTACTCTAGAAACAGATATACCAACGTTAATGGCTGGTCTAACACCTGAATTAAATAAATCTCCATCTAAAAATATTTGACCATCAGTAATTGAAATTACATTGGTCGGTATGTATGCTGACACGTCACCAGCCTGAGTTTCGATTATTGGCAAAGCAGTTAAAGATCCTCCACCTTTTACTAAAGATTCTAAAGATTTCGGTAAATCGTTCATGGACTTTGAAATATTGTCATCATTAATGATTTTAGCTGAACGCTCTAACAATCTTGAGTGCAAGTAAAAAACATCTCCTGGGTAAGCCTCCCTTCCTGGTGGACGTCTTAATAACAGTGAAACCTCTCTGTAAGCAACTGCTTGTTTTGAGAGATCATCATAGATAATCAGAGCTGGTCGTCCAGTATCTCTAAAGTATTCTCCAATAGCTGCACCAGCAAAAGGAGAATAGACCTGCATTGGAGCAGGGTCAGATGCATTTGCTGCTACAATAGTTGTGTATTTAAGTGCTCCTTTATCCTCTAAAACTTTAGCAATTGCAGCAACTGTTGAAGCCTTTTGTCCTATGGCGACATAAATACAATAAACAGGGTTTCCAGAGTCATAAAATTCTTTTTGATTCAAAATAGTGTCTATACAAACAGTTGTTTTTCCTGTCTGACGGTCACCTATTACCAATTCCCTCTGACCTCTTCCAATTGGTATCATAGCGTCTATTGATTTAATTCCAGTTTGTAATGGTTCGTTTACAGGTTGTCTGTATATGACACCAGGAGCTTTTCTCTCCAAAGGCATTTCAAAAGTGTCTCCAGATATATCACCTTTTCCATCTATTGGCTTACCAAGAGTATCTACGACTCTACCTATAATACCCTCTCCTACAGGAATTGAGGCAATTCTTTTAGTTCTTTTGACTTGATCTCCTTCTTTTAAATCTTGAGATGGTCCTAATAAAACTATACCCACATTGTCTTCCTCTAAGTTTAGAACCATACCTTCCAATCCAGAGTCAAATTTAACTAACTCCCCGTACTCTGAGCTCCTAAGACCATAAACCCTTGCAATTCCGTCTCCTACCTCCAAAACTATTCCCACCTCTTCCATTGAAGTGTTCGAGTCGAATCCTGATATCTGTTTCTCTAATATTGCTGACACCTCAGCCGGTTTCATTCCTGACATAAATATTTATTTATAATTAATTACTTTCAATAATACTGGATTTTAAATCAGTAAACTTTCTTTTTAAACTAGCATCATAATTAAAATCATCCACCTTTAAAATAAACCCACCTATTATGTTTGGGTCAATTTTATTTGAAATATTATATTTTATTTTTTTGTCAATAACTTTTTGAACTATTATTTTCTGTAAGTGAAAATCAATTTTTTTTGCTGTAATAATTTCGACTTGTTTATCTCCTTTTTTCAAATCGTACAAATCAATAAAATATGAGGAAATTTCATACAACAAATTAATTCTTTTCTTTTGAACTAAAAAATTTATAAAATTTAATGTTTCATTGTCAAAACCAACTAAAATTTTTTTGATAAGGCTATAGATTGAATCTTGTTTTGTAATTGGATTTGATATGATTTTTAAAAATTTATTATTATTCTCACAAATTTTTTTAAGTTTAACAATATCCTTTATAACTGAATCTATAATTATTTTTTTTGTACAAAAATTAAAAAAAGCTTTAGAATATCTTTTAGATGACGGGTGGAATTTCATTATATTAGTTTGAGTTTATATCATCTAAATATGTATTTATCAAATCTTCTTGATTTGAATTTTTAGATAAGTCTTTATTAACAATTTTTTTTGCAATATCAATTGAGAAAATTGCAATTTGATCTTTAAGATCTTTCATAGCCGCTTTTCTTTCTAAGTCGATAGATACTTGAGCATCTTTTAAAATTTTTTCAGCCTCTTTTTTAGCAGCTTCCTTTGCTTGCGAAATAATTTCATTTTTTTTATTATTACCTTCTTTTAGAATTTTATCTCTCTCTAAAATAGCCTCCTTCATAATCTTTTCATTATCAGATTTCAATATTTCCATTTCTTTTTTAGCAATTTCAGCTTTAGATAAAGCATCTCTAATTGATTCATCTCTTTCGTTAATTGAATCTAATATAGGCTTCCAGGCATACTTCTTCAACAGAAAAATTAACCCTATAAAAATTAGAAGATGCCAAAAAAATAAACCAAAAGAAAATTCATTTATTAGTTTTTCCATTTTTAAAAATTAAAAAATTTAAACTGCGAATAACGCTGCAAAGCCAATACCTTCGACTAAGGCAGCTGCTATCAACATAGCTGTTTGTATTTTTCCGTAAGCTTCTGGTTGTCGACCTATAGCCTCCATTGCACCTTTACCAATCTGACCGATACCTATTCCTACTCCAATAACTACAAAACCTGCTCCTACAATTGCTGGGATTTCCATATTACAAAATTTAAAATTAAACAATCCATTTCTTTAAACTTAATGTTCGTGTTCTTCAACAGCAAAACCAAAATATAGAGCAGATAAAACAGTAAAAATATATGCTTGTAATAACGCAACTAAAATTTCGATAATTGATATTGAAAAAGCTAATAAAAAGGATAAGCTTGATCCTATCCAATTTTTAAAAATAAACATCAATGCAATTAAACTCATTAGAACAATATGTCCTGCAGAGATATTTGCGTACAACCTTATCATTAATGAAAAAGGCTTAATAAAAACACCTAATAATTCAATAGGTGCTAAAATAATTTTCATGACTACAGGTACACCTGGCATCCAAAAAATATGTTTCCAATAATCTTTTTTGGCTGTTAAATTAGTAATCAAAAAAGTTAACAAAGCTAATGAGAAAGTGACAGCTATATTACCTGTGACATTGATTCCGAGTGGGGTTAATCCAAGAAGATTTAAAAACCATATAAAAAAGAAAATAGTTAATAAATAACTCATGTAGTTCTTGTAATGTTTTTTACCAATATTAGGTATTGCAATTTCATCCCTGATATAAATAACTATTGGTTCAAAAAAGCGACCTATTCCTGTAGCAACTCCACCTGTTATTTTGTATGAATTCGCTAATGATCTAAACAACAAAATCATTAATGTTGAAATAAAAAACATACTTAAAACGCCCTTAGTAATTGAAAAATCAAGTGGCTTTATATTTAAAACATTTCCATTATCATCATATATAATTTCTCCAGTTGAATCAGTTTTATATATTTTATTATGGTATAACTTATAATAATTAGCTCCTATATGAGCTACATCTTTTCCATGATTTAAATTTGATGAAAGAAAAACTACAAGTCCATTATCCCAAAGAATTACGGGTAAAGGAAAACCAACATAATTTTTTTTATTGTCAACTTTTGACTTATAAGATAAAATATCAAAATCATGTGTGTCTTTTAAGTGATGGAAAATATACTCTTTTATATCATTTTTTTGTTTTTCTTTTTCAGTTAAAGTGGCACTATCTTGTTGAGAAAAAGAGTTATTAAATTTAAAAAACAAAAGGAATGAAAAAATTATGACAAATTTAAGTGGCATTTCAATAAAATAAGTATTGATCAATTAAACTTTGTAAAAGTAATATTTTAGTTTAGAAATCTTAACTTT
>PACV01000068.1 GCA_002702875.1 Flavobacteriaceae bacterium | reverse complement strand
TGTTTTTCTAAATTTGAATAATCTTCATTTATCACTATAAAATGTAACGACATGTCTCCTTCGGAGGGTTCTTTTCCAAGCGCACCAAAAATGAAGCTATTTTTATCACTGTCGTAACTCATTTTTGTACTTAATTTAACAATCTCAGAAATACCGATTGATGGAACAAAATATTGTATGGGTTCTGTAAATCCATACTTTTCATGAGATTTATGAAGAGGTGCTTTTTTATATAGCTCATGACTATCGTTTCTTTCTTTAAAACCATAATGTTCCCCGTATGAAGAAATTGGCCAACCGAAATTATTAAGTTTATTCAAAAAATCTTTATTAACATTTACTTCATCACCTCCCATGGGCCCGTGTTCTGTTGATATTAAAATTTTATTATTTTTGTCAAAATACAAACCTTGAACGTTTCTATGACCCATCGAAACTAACTGATATATTTTTGGATCTTTAGTATCGATTAAAAGTATCTTTCCTAAAATACTTTTTTCATCTTGTGCAGCCATCCTATTTAAATATTCTCCACTTGAAAATATTATTTTATCTTCATATCCCACCATTCTTCCCCCAGCAGAATGAGGCGTAAAACCAGGCATATTAGAACTCACACATTCTTCAGGGTAAAAAAATTTTTCAAAATTAAGAAAATCATAATTTAATTTAGCTCTTAAAATTGAAGTATTGAAACATTTATTTTTTACTTTTCTATTATAAGAGAAATACAAATAATCATTAAAAATCAACAAATCTTTGACTCCATAGTTTGAGTTAGAATAAAAATTTTCGTATTTAATCAAATCCTTAATATTTGTTTTAATTACTTTTGTTAAAAACTCTTTTTTTTTTAGATCATTGGTTAAAAAATATTGTAAATTACCGCTTGCTGTTAAAAAAAATATTTTATCATCAACCCTATCAGCGTAAATTGATCCTGATTTTGCGTCTCCATGTTTTTTTATTTCTAAAAAATCATCTTTAAATTCCTTAAATTCAAAGTTTTTTCCCATTAAACTAATTGTCTTATTTGAAACTTCATAAAATCTAGTGTAGCCAAATTTTTCATTAATCTCAGAAAGTAATTTATCTTTTTCGTTTAATGACGCACCAATATCTCTATTTCTTTTTCTAACAAGGTCTAACTCTTTTTTAATAAGAATTTCATTACTCTCAAGTTTTTTTATATATTTATATGGGAAGAAATATTTTTTAATCTTTGTCTTTGTCTCTAAGGGTATTTTTTCTTTTAGAACTGATAGTCTTCTACTATTATCAAGAAGTAAGAAATTAATAATAACATAAACAAAAACTAAAAAACCAACTGTATAAAGTATTTTTTTTGCCATTTTTTTAAGATTAAAATTATTATCCTTCCCTACAAATTTTTAATAGCATCAATATCTATTATTTTGTCGCAGAAATTAAGTAATTCATGTTTATGTGTTGATATTATGATTGTTTTATTATTTTTAAAATTTTTTTCAACATCATCAAAAATTTCTTTTTCTACATTATTATCTAGAGCAGATGTGGCTTCATCAAAGATAATTAACTCTGCATCTCTATAAAGCGCTCTAGCAAGAATGATCCTTTGCCTTTGTCCTCCAGAAATATTTTTACCGTCTTCTCCTATAATGAAATCTAAACCCTCATTTCTAGAATTAACTAAGCTATTCAGTTTAGCATAACTGATTGCATTTTTAAGTTTTAGATTGTTAATTTTTTCTTCAGGCTCACCAAAAGCAATATTACTTTTTATACTTGTGTTTGTTAAATAATTTTTTTGTGATATATAAGCGATTTTGGCTTGCCAACTGTCAATTATATCTGCGCTCATATTTTTTTCATTTATGGTTATTTTACCATTTTTAACACTTAGCATACCGCTAAGAATGTCTATCAAAGTTGATTTTCCACTACCAGAAGATCCTTTAATGCCAATTATCTCATTTTTCTTTATTTCCAAGTTTAAATTTTTAAAAATTAGGTCTGCGGATTTATCGCTATATCCAAAAGAAATATTAGTTAAATTTAATTTTTTAAATTCAAATTTTATGATTTTTGATTTTACAGTTTCTCCTTTAGACAAACTATCTATAAGAGAGTTTACTTTATTCATTATATCAATTTTGAAAGATAAACCATTTAGTTGAAATACTATTCTTGATATTGCTGGTATTGCCCTAAATATTAAAGTAACAATAAACGTAAGAGTAATCAAAATTTTTTCTGTTTCTTGGCTTTGAGAAAATAAAAAAAATATAATTAAAGATATGGAAATAACTATAAACAGCTCAATAAATAATCTAGGAATTTCCATAAAAAAACTATTTTTAACATTTGTATAAGCTTGTTTAGAAATGTTGTTATTAAATTGATTTAAAAAAAAGCTTTGTTTTTTTTGAAGCAAAATATCTCTTATACTTCCTAAAGTATCAAGATATAGCCTTATTAGTTTTTCAGTAAATTCATTTACAATTTTCCCATATTTTAAAAATCTTTTTTTCAAAATTTTTGTAGAAAAAAAAAGAAACGACAAAGAAAAAATTAAAATAAAAAAACCAACTTGGTAATCTTGAAATAAGATAATTCCAAAAATTCCTATTAAAATAAATGACTCTAGTACAATACTTGCAAAATTCTCAAGTATTATAATATATTCTGACACAATGCCTAAATTTCTTATAATCTCAGATTTATCTTTATTAAGATAATAAGAGTATGATTGAGAAAGATATGATTTAAAAATTCTAGCTGTAAAATCTATTTGAATATCTGCTAAGAATTTCTTTCTGTAATAAATCAAATAAGCATAAAATAAATTTTTGATTAAAAAAGCTAAAACTATTAGACTTAAAAAAAATGATATTTTATCTATTCGGTTTAAGTTTGTTATAAATGAAATATCCTCTAAATGACCTAAGTTACTTTCAGAAAATATTACTGTTATAAGTGGCAAAAATAAAGCTAAAGAAAAAAGCTCTAGTAAAATTATTAAAAACATAAAAACAAATATAAATAGAAATTTAATTTTTTCATTTTGTTTTAGGTTTGAATAAATTTTAGTAAAATCTTTCATTTTTCAAAAAATTTTTTTTGTAATTCTTTTTTCAAATTTAATTTCATTTTCACTTATTTTTTTTACAGGATAAAAATAGTTCGTAATCGCATAACGCATTCCTTCCTTAATGGGACTGCCTCTATGAAGCATACTTGTATTAAATAATATTAAAGTCCCAGCACCACCAGTTATTTCAACTATATCTCTTCTTTTTACAATTTTATTAATCTCGTCATTACTAAATCTATATGTAGGAAATTTTTTATTAAGCTTTATAAAGATTTTAAAGTTAAGAAAATTATTATTTGAATTTTTAATAATTTGAAGGGGTCCATTTTCTTTCTCAACATTAGAAAGATACAGTAAAGACTTAAATTGCCCAGCATTTGAATCTCTGTGCCATCCACCCCCAGAGCCTTTATTATTTGGTTTAAAATTTACTTTATTTGCCATTATCATAAGTAATTCTAATTTTTGTTGCAGAAAAAAAGATCCAATTTTTTTTGTAAAATCATTTAAATTTAATGAATTTAGTTTTTCAGATATATTTTCAGCGCCTAAAATTCTTTCATCTGAGCCTTCTTCATCAACCCATATTAATTCTTTTCTATTTTGAATAAAATCATTAATAATTTTAATCAATTCTTTACAATCATTTTCTGAAATAAAATTTTTAATTACATGATAACCATTTTTATTTAAATCTTTTACAATTTGATTGATTTGTTTATTGTTATTTTCAAATCTATAATTATGTGTTTTATAATTTCTTAATTGATATTTTTTTAATTTTAAAAAATTATATGTGGCTCCTAAAAAACCGTTGTTATGGTTGAGGAATTCTTTGAATTTCTGAATCATTTATATTCTAAATAAACTTGAATAATGTTTTTTTTAAGAACTAATATATATTTATGTATATTATAATTTAAAAAGCAAATATCTAAAAATATTAATTTTTTTTAATTTAAATATATTAAATTGAAGACTAAAGAATTGTATGAATTTAAAATATAGGCCTGAAATTGATGGATTAAGAGCAATTGCTGTAGCAGCAGTTGTTTTGTACCACTCAGANTTAAAAATATNTGGACANGATTTATTTAAAGGNGGATTTATTGGAGTAGATATTTTTTTTGTNATATCTGGATACTTAATAAGTTCAATNATATTCAAAGAAATTTACTNAACAGGATCTTTTTCATTTGTATATTTTTATCAAAGACGAGTTAGAAGAATTATACCTGTCCTNCTATCAGTAATATTTGTATCGANAATTATTGGTTGGTTTNTACTTTTGCCTTCCGAACTACTGAACTTTTCTAAATCTGCAATATCCTCGATCTTTTTTGGATCAAATTTCTATTTTCATTATACAGGTCTACAATATGGAGCTGTGGATGGTATGTATCAACCTTTACTACATACTTGGTCTTTATCGGTTGAGGAGCAATATTATATATTATTTCCTCTAATTCTATTTTTTGGTTTTAAATTTATAAAAAAAAATTTTTACCAAATATTATTTATACTTTTTTTCGCAAGTTTAATTTTTGCACAATTTGGAGCTCAAAATTATCCATCAAGTAATTTTTATTTTATTCATTCCAGAATATGGGAACTATTAGCCGGAACATTAATAGCATATTTTGAAATTGAGAAATTTAAAAAAAGTAAAAATGAAATTTTAGCTAATTTATTTACATTAATTGGAATAATACTTATAATTCACTCAATTGTATATTTTGAAGATACAATGTTGCATCCATCAATTTATACAATTTCACCAATTTTTGGCACTTGCCTAATTATCTGGTTCGCAGATAAAAATCAATTTATAACAAAAATATTATCATCAAGACCTTTTGTTTGGACAGGTTTAATTTCTTATTCTTTATACTTGTGGCATTACCCAGCATTTGCGTTCGCAAGAATAAATAATATTTTTCATGGAGAAGTTTCAACAAAAATACTTCTAGGAATTTCTATTCTAGCAATATCAATTTTAAGTTATTTTTTCATAGAAAAACCATTTAGAGATAAGAATATAAATTTTAAAAAAATATTTGTTATTTTAATTTCTAAAATTATAATAATATTAACAATATTAATTTACATATTTCAAAATAATGGTGTCGAAAGTAGACTAAAATCTTTTGTTTTAAACGAGTATGATATCGATTTTTCAAAAAAAATTTTAAATAAAAATAAAAATGATCAAAAAATCAAGCTAGTATTTTTTGGCGATAGCACAATAGCGACCTTAGCTGATTATGTAGATGAAAATTATCATAATGAAATTGACGTTATAAATTTAACTTCAAGAGGGTGTCTTTTTATGAGAAATTTTTATTTAGAAAGACTTGAGTTAAAAAATAAATTTAAAAAAGATGACAAATGTGATGAAAAGGCAAACAAAAAAAGACTCCAAACAATAAAAAATTTAAAAGATTTTTATATAATTTATGGTGGCATGATGCCAGTAGCACTAACTGGAAAATATTTTAATAATATTGAACTAAATCAAATAAGAGATGAAAAAACAAAGAAATATTTAGATACCAAACTTGATGCAAAAAGAAGATTTGTTACAGATAGCAATATTAAAATAGCCGAAGATGTTATAGATACTATTAATTATTTGTCAGATCAATCTAATAAACTTTATCTAATTTATCCATTTCCTGAGCTTGGTTTTAATCCAAATACAGTTCGCGGGATTAAAAAAATAAAAGAGACAAAAAGTCTTACTATTTCACAAGATTTATATTTAAATAGAATTAACTCAACAGAGCAAATCTATCAAAAAACAAAAAGAAATGATAAAATAAAAGATATTCATCCAAAAAATATATTTTGTAATTTTAATAATAGGTGTATTAGTACCAACAAAAATATAGTTTTATTTAGTGATGATACACATTTAAATACTTTTGGAGCGAGTTTAGTAATCAACAAAATTATTGAAGATTTAAATTTAAGCTATTAATGTAAATTAAATAAATATGATAATAGAAATCAAAAACAAAATAGAGTTTCTAAAAAAAAGTAAAATTAATAGATATTCCAGAAATGTTAAAGAATTTGACTACACGCATTTTATAGAAAAACTAACAGACAAAAATTTTGTATTAAAATGTATTGAGGATTTATTCTGCGGAGATTTATTTATCTTAAGAAATACTTTGAGTACTAATTTTATCGATCAGTCAATAGATAAACTTCATCAATTTTATTTGAACAACACAACAATATCTCCAAAAATACTAGAAGGTTGTAAAAATGGTTATTATTTATCAAATTATACCGGGAAAGGTTATAGAACAGTAGATAGATCTTTTTATTTTTTTTCGTGGAATGAAGATAAATTAAATGTATATGGAGAAGTTTTGAAAGTATTTAAAAAGCTTAAAATCCTTAATGGTTTAAAAGAGGATGAAATTACCTCAAACACACCTAAGAAAGGAATTGTCGAAAGACTTCACGTAATTCACTATCCACTAGGCGGTGGTGAAATAAGCAAACATACCGATCCTGTTAATATTAGCGTAATTAATCACGGAATTTTTGGATCAGAATTTGGAAGTGATTATGATACTGGTGGTTTCTATGTTGTTAATTCTGATGGTAAAAAAATAGAAATTGATAAAGAAGTTAAAAAAGGTGATTCTGTAATTTTTTTTCCAGGGTTGATACATGGTGTCGATCCAATTTTTTTTGGAAAAAAAAAACTAGATACTGGGTCTAAATTTGGAAGATGGTATTTTAATTTTCAAAATATTGAAACTCATGAAGTTAAAAATAGACAAGTAACACTAGCAGTTGATTAATTTAAAACACAAGACTCAATATCATTTAATACGTTTCCAGGATCTCAATCCAATTAATGAGTTTAAGAAACCACTTATTCTGTAAAATCTAAATTTAAATAATTTACTCTTAAACGTTAAAGTGTAAGCAATTAACATTATAATGTCCTTAAAGAAAAATGGAAAACATTTTGAATAAGCATAATAGGTTCCAAAGTTTTTTTTATAAAAGTAAAATTGAGACCAAGAATAGTGCCATGTCCTTAAGTTTTCAATTTTTACATCTTCTACAGATGACGAACCTTGACTATGTAAAATAGCAACATCTGGTAAAAAAAATACATCTAAATTTTTTTTTAAACAATTAAAAAAAAAATCTGTTTCTTCAAAGTATAAAAAATATTTTTCATCGAATAAAATTTTGTCACGTATTATCTCTAAATTAAAAAGCATTATAGAGCCCTCGCTTTTCCAAGTTTTATATGGTTCTGTATATTGTTTTTTACCTGTAGAGTTTGGAATTAATACTGCAAAATCTTTAAGTTTTTTTACGTAATTATCTAGTTTTCTAAAATTCTCAGTATCTATAAATGAATCAAAGTCTAAATATAATGCATACTTAGTCTTTATTTTTTTTAAACCCAAATTAATTCCAGCGCCATTACCTAGATTTAGTTCATTGTCTATTATCTCAACATTTTTTCTATGATACAAATCATCATTTAGTTTTTCTAAAGAATTATTAATAATTAGGATAGGGTATTTTGAAGCAAAATTTTCAATAAGCCTATCTACCAATTCTATTCTTGGCTTATATGCTACAGATAAGATTGTCAAATTCGACATATTTATTTATTTATAATATTTATAAGGCAGTTTTTAATGTATATAAATAATTTATGAAAAATAAGATAATTACTAAAAAAAAATTTCTTAAAATTAATAATAAAATTAGTCACAATTTATTTAAAAATAATACTTACTTCAAATTATATAAAGTTTTTTTAGAAAAGGCCTTAAAAAAAAGACTTGCGCATCAAACGCTATGGTTTGGTGAGCCAATACTGCAATTACCCCAAGATCTTATAATCCATCAGGAACTAATTTATAAGTCTAAGCCAGATTATTTTATAGAGGTAGGAGTAGCATGGAGCGGTTCATTATTATATTATTCGTCAATATTTAATATTATAGGTGGAAAAAAAATAATTGGAATAGATACTTATGTTCCAAACGAGATCGTAAAAAAAATTAAAAAATTCCCAAAACTAAAAAACAAAATAGAACTAATAAGAGGATACTCAACAGATTTAAGAGTTTTAAAAAAAATTAAACTTACAACAAAAGGATCAAAAAAAATAATAGTTCATTTGGATTCTGATCATTCTCATGAAAATGTTTTAAATGAATTGAAAGAATACTCAAAAATTATAGGAAAAGGATCATATTTAATTTGCGGCGATACTCATGTGCAATTTTTTAATAAAAATCCTCATGGCAATAATAAAAATTATTTTAAAAATAATAATCCAATGACAGCTTTAAAAATATTTCTAAAAACCAAAGAGGGAAAAAAATTTAAACAAGATAATACTTTTCAAAATAGATATTTTTTAACTCTAAATCCATTTGGTATACTAAAAAAAATTAAAAATTAATGTTAACTGATTCAAGTGTTAAAAAAATAATAGTAACTGGGTCAAATGGTCATATAGGGTCTCATCTAGTTAAATATTTTTCAAAATTAAAAAATTTTGAAACAATTTGTATAATTAATAAAAAAGTGAATAAAAAAATTTTAAAAAAAAATGTAAAATATATAAAACATAATTTATTAAAAAAAATTCCAAAAGCAAAAATTAAAGAAAAAATTCATGCAGTTTTACATTTTGCTGGAACAAAAAATGATCGAGAGTTTGTAAATAAAAATAAAAAAAAAGTTTTAGAAGGTATAAAAATTGATAAAAACATCATTGATTTTTCTGTTAAAAAAAAAATTAACATTTTTATTTATGCATCTTCCGCAGCAGTTTATGATTTATCAGAGGGAACCAAAAAAAATCCGTTTAGAGAGGAAAATGTTAAAAAAAATACCAGCTTTGATGGCACTTATGGATATACAAAAAAAATTACTGAAAATTATTTAAAAAGAATCTCTACAAAGAAACTAAAATCAGTAAGTTGTAGAATTTTTTCAATTTATGGCAAAAATACAAATACTATTATTAATATTTGGAAAAAAAAAATTTTAAAAAACAAAAAAATAGATATCTGGGGTAAAAAAAAAATTATTAGAAGTTGGTTACATTTGGATGATTTAATTAGAGCTATTTATTATCTTTTAGAAAAAAAACATAGATATAAAGTTGTTAATATAGGTTCTAATGAGCGAACATCGCTAATCAAAATTGCAAATATTATTGGAAAAAAATACAAAAAAAAAATTAAAATAAATTATATTGATAATAATTACCCTGGACCCACAATACGTTTCTCAGATCAAAAAAAACTAAAATTACTTGGCTGGAGGCAAAAAATTTATCTAAATAAAGGTCTTGATCTTATTTGAGCACTTATTTTTTTATTTTTAAAAAAAATTTAATTTTTTGAGAAATATAATCAATCTGCTCATCTTTTAAATCAAAATTTGAGGGAGTGATTATAAAGTTTTTTTTGGAATACTTTTTAGTCTCAGTAGCTTCTTTGACATAAATATTATTTTTCTTTAAATTATTTATTAGAGAGTTTATTTTTGATTTATTCATTTTTTTAATTTCAATGACAATTAAGTTACTTCCTTTGATATTTATGTCTGTATTTAAAAAATTTTTTTTATATCTTTCAAGTATTCTTTTTTTGTTTAATACCAAATCATTTAATCTTTTATATTGTCCGAAGATCATTGCTGCTTGTAGATTAGTAGGTCGGAAACATAAATTTCCAAAATTTTTAGTGGTAGATAATAAATTTTTACCATCCCTAATCTCTTTAGCTTTAGAAAATATTTTTTTATTATTTGTAAGTAATGCCCCTCCCTCTCCACACGTAATCGTTTTACCCAAAGAAAAATCACAAATAGTTATATCACCGTAGGTTCCACTTTTTACATTATTGTTTTTAACTCCTAAATTGTTTGATACATCTTCAATGAGCATAATTTTTTTATTTTTACATAATTTTTTTATTTTATCTAAATTCAAAATATTACCAAAAAAATCACCAAAAATTATTGCTTTAGTTTTTTTATTTATATTTTTTTTTAAAAAATTAAAATTTACTGAATAATCATTTTTGTTTATTTTAAGTAAGTCTTTTTTAATTTTTAATTCACTTAAAGTTTCAAAAAAAAATCTATTGGATAAGCTTGACATAGCTACTCTATTTTTTTTTAAAAAATTTAATATGCTTAATAAAATGAAAACAGTAATTTTAAAAGATGGTAACAATAAGCAATATTTTTTTTTATGAAATTTAGCAAATTCACTCTCGAATTTATCTAAATAACCAAAGTTGTCCCACCCAAACCTCATCATATCATCAACTATTTCTCTCTCTAGCTGAGATACGGATATATTATTTGATAAGACAGATTTAGAAATTTTTTTTGATAAAACTTTTATATTTTTTCTATTTGTTACCGATTGACCTTTTCTTTTTAAAATATCTATTAATTTTTTTATATTAACTGAACTATTTATTGGAAAATCTTTTATATTTTTTACACTTATAGGTTTTACATCTTTTTTTGTTCTTTTAGCAAATTCAAAAACACTTTCAGTTATATCTGAACCAACATTTATTATTCCATATTCATCAAGCAGGTATGGAAGCATTTTGATAACTTCCTCTCGGTAAATAAAATTAATCTTTGCATCCTTAAAAGCTTTATCGTGGATAAATGGATATTCTGTCATACACAATCTTAAGACTAAAGATTTTTTATATAATTTGACGCTAGACTCACCACCAAGTTTAGACCATGCATAATTATTTATTGGTTTTAAAGCATCTTCTTCTTTGTAGTCACCTCTGGTTCCGGGATATATGTAGTTGGTTGAAAAATATATTAATTTTATATCTCTTTCAGCACATTTTTTTACTATATTAGCAGTTCCAATTATATTTGCATCTATACTTGAGGATATATCTTTTTCATGAACTATCATGGGTCGAGAAAGAGAGGCTAAATGAATCAAGTGTGTTGGTTTATTTTTATCTAAACATTTATCAATGGATCTAAGATCAAGAATATCTAATTCTTTTCTATTTGTGTAAATAATATTCTTTCCATAAAAAGTATTTTTTAGAGCTTTTGCAAATCTACTATTGGAACCAGTTATAAGAATTTTTTTATCCTTTATAAGTGAGTTATCCATTTACCACCTTTTTTTAGATAATTCTTTTCTTTTTTCTCTATTTCTTTTTTATGATTCCAAGCAAATAAAAAAGCATAATCGTAAAATTGTTTTGTAAAGTTTTTATAATCTACAATAGGTATATGCTTTCCTGGAGAAAATTTTCCTATCTTGTCTGGAGTAGTATCAAATATACAGTCAATAATATCAGGTCCTATATTACAATAATTTAAAATCGTTGTACTTTTTGAAGTTGCTCCGTAACCACAAATTTTATGACCTTGTTTTTTTATTTTTGTTAATTTATCTAATAATTTCTCTTTAGATAGTTCACAATTTTTTTTAAAATTTAATGCTCCTTCCAAACTATTTATTTTTTCCCTTCTTTCAATTTCAAAAATTTTTTTAATTTTATTATTATAATTTCTTTTTTTTTTTCTCTCAATTATGTATCTCATAGATCCACCATGAGTAATTTGAGGAATTGCATCTATAATTTGAAAATCGAATAAATTAAAAATTTTACTTATAGCTGTGACTGAAAAAATGAAAATATGCTCATCATAAATTTGATCATATGAAGTTTTTTTATACATAGATCCCAAGTAAGGTTCTTCAAATATAATTTTTCCATTATCATTAAGCAATTTATCTGCAGTTTTAATAAATTCTATTAAGTTTGGGATGTGGCAGACAACATTTGCTCCAAAAATAATATCTGTGGTACCTATAAATCTTTCAGCTTTTGATAGGCTATCTCGTGAAAAAAACTCATGAATACTATTTATTCCCCTTTTTCTTGCAAGGTCAGACACATTTTTTGAAGGCTCAAATCCTAGGTGTTCTATATCTTTTGTTCTAAAGTTATTTAAGAATGTCCCATCATTTGAACCAATTTCAATAATCTTACTTTTGTTTTTTTTCAAGAATTTTTTTTTAGCCCAATTTGCATACTCTTTAAAATGTAATTTCATAGACTCGGAGCTTGATGTGTAGAAAGGATATTTACTATTGAACATCATTCTTGGTTTTGGATGATCATTCAGTTGCAAAAGTGATAATTCTTCAGAAAATAAGACAGTTAAATCAAAAAAAAATTCTTTTTTAAAATCCTTTTTTTTTAAAAAGCCATTAGCAATTGGCATTTTTCCAAAATTAATAATTTTTTTAATTTTTTTTCCGGTTATTTTACAGTTATATTTTTCCATTTGTAAAAATTTTATTTTTTAATAGTTTAAAAGTCTTATTTATATCTTCTTGCAATTTAGAATCTAGTTTTAATCCCATTTTTTTTACTTTAACAGATTTTGTTTTGTATGATAATTGATTCATGATTTTTTCATTTACTAATTTTATTTTAGTTTTTTTATGCTTTTGAATTTTTTTAATTATTTGTTTTACAGTCAAATTTTCAGAAACGATATTATATAGCTGATTATTTATATTTTTTTTAATTAAAAAAAAACTTAAAGCTTTAAATGCATCTCTTATAGACAAATATGGCCTGAATTGATTCAATGCAGTCTTCCATACATGCAATGGTTGTTCCAGAAAAGCTTGCATACAAAATTTATTGACCGCGGTGTGAAATCTCATACCAGTCGATGGACCAACAATTGTTCCAAATCTTAAAGAAACATATTTGAAATTAATATCTTTTTTTTTTAATATTTTTTCCTCCATAATTTTTACTTCAGCATAAGGACTTTGTGGTTTTAATTCTTTACACTCTTCATCCACATACAGTTCTTGAGAACCATAAACACTCGTTGAGGAAATATGAATCAAGTTTGCCTTTTTCTTCTTGCAAAAATCAATAACATTATAAAAACATGATAAATTATTTTTATAAACATCTTTTTTATTATTTAAACTTGCAGCTGCATTAGTCGTTGATGCGAGGTGTATAACAACATCAATATTTTCATTT
>PACV01000067.1 GCA_002702875.1 Flavobacteriaceae bacterium | reverse complement strand
GATTTACTTTATATTTTAAATTAGAAAAAATCTCAGGAAAAAAATTAGTTAAATTTTACAATGTCGCAAATGGTATTTTATTCTGTTTTTTAGCTGGAGCAATGATAACAGTTTCTGCCACTGCAGTAGGAGTTCCAACAAATATGAAGATGCCAACACTTAGTGACGTTTTACCAAACAGTTACACATGGATTCTAATTGTATTAATAATTGGTATGATCACAACATTAATTGCTTCAAATGGATATTCTATTGTTTCGAAAGTATCAAATTGGATGTCTCCAGTTATAATTTTCGCTTTTTTTGGTTGTGGTTTAGTTTCTGCAAGTCAACTTGGAATTACCTCAATGAGTGATCTATTGAATATTTGGGGCTCAGGATCTGAGCCTTTTCCTGGTCAGATAAAATACAGTTTTTGGCATGTTTTTTTCTGGTCATGGTTTGCAAATGCAGCAATGCACATTGGAATGTCTGATCTTTCAGTTTTCAGATATGCTAAATCCTCTTCTTCTGGTTGGACAACTGCAGCTGGAATGTATATTGGGCACTACATGGCTTGGATTGCAGCTTGTCTTTTGTACGCAGTTTACTTAAAAACTCCGGAGGCAATAAATTCTCTTGAAATGGGATTAGCTCCTGAGGTTGCTCCAGGTCCGTTAGCTTACAACGCCTTAGGTTGGTTTGGAGTATTATCTGTAATTCTTGCTGGATGGACAACTGCTAATCCAACAATTTATAGATCAGGTTTGGCCTTTCAAGCACTTATTCCAAAACTTTCAATAAAAAGAGCAACTATAATAGCGGGATTAATTTCAACAATTGCTGGAATTTTCCCGGCATTTGCTATGAAATTACTTGATTTTGTGTCTATTTATGGTTTTATTTTAGCTCCATTTGGAGCAATCATTGTTTTTGAATTTTTCTTTTTCAAAAAACTTAACTTAATTAAAAACTATTCAGAAAAAAAATCGATTAGTTTTAACTATGCTGTTTTTTTCGCTTGGTTTATTAGTTTTGTTTTTTTCTATTTAATTTCATTTTTATATGAAGTTTTTCTCTCTTTTTTAACTCTTCCTGCATGGATTTTTTGTGGAATTATGTTTCTTTTATTTAGTAAATTTTCTCAAAGAAATGATTAATAATTTTCCAATAGCATATGATTCTTGCTATAAACTAAATCTTCCTCCCGGACATAGATTTCCAATGGAAAAATACGAGAAATTACCAAAAAAACTAATTGAAAAAGGTATAGCTGATAGCTCAAATTTTTTCAAACCAAACTTTCCAAATATTAAAGATATTTTACTAACCCATAAAAAAAATTATGTTGATAAACTAAATAATTTAATGCTTTCAAAAAATGAAATTAGAAAGGTTGGATTTCCGTTGTCAGATGATCTAATTAGAAGGGAATTCATAATATCCGGCGGAACAATTGAGGGTGCAGTCAAATCTCTTAATCATGGGATTTCAATGAATATTGCAGGTGGCACACACCATGCATTTTCTGATAGAGGTGAGGGTTTTTGTTTATTAAATGATCAAGCTATAGCTGCAAACTATTTAATTAAAAATCATAAAATTGAGAAAATTCTTGTAATTGATCTTGATGTACATCAAGGTAATGGAACTGCGGCTATCTTTAAGAATTTAAATAATGTATTTACTTTTTCAATGCATG
This sequence comes from Flavobacteriaceae bacterium, assembly GCA_002702875.1. Taxonomy (GTDB): domain Bacteria; phylum Bacteroidota; class Bacteroidia; order Flavobacteriales; family Flavobacteriaceae; genus TMED220. The sequence goes on along the minus strand of PACV01000067.1, from coordinate 13,711 downwards.
GTGAAAAAAATTATCCATTTAAAAAAGAAAAAAGCGATTTAGATATTGAATTGAAAGACAAAACTGGTGATCACGAATATCTTAATATTTTAAACTCAATTATTGAAAAATTAATTAATAAACTAAATCCTGAATTTATTTTTTATTTGGCTGGAGTTGATGTAATAAAAACTGATAAATTGGGAAGACTATCTCTATCAATTGAAGGATGTAAAAAAAGAGACCAAATCGTTTTTTCAATATGTAAAAAAAAAAATATTCCAATTCAATGTAGCATGGGTGGAGGTTATTCTGAAGATATAGATTTAATTGTTGAAGCTCACACAAATACTTTTTTGATGGCTAAAAATATAATTGCTAATTAATTTTTTTTACTTTAACAAAAATATTATGCATAGAAGACAATTTTTAAAATCCTCATCATTAGTCTTATTTTCTCCTTTTATAGAAAAAAAAAGAAATCATTCCATTGATTTAACTAGATTTAAAATTGGTCTACAGTTATTTAGCGTAAGAGATGCAATGACAGAAAATCCAATAAAAACATTAAAATCTCTAAAAAGTATGGGGTATGAAGACTTTGAAACTTATGGATTTGACGCTATTAACAATAAATACTATGGATTTTCTCCATTTGAATTCAAATCAATAATTACAGATCTTAATTTATCAACCTCTAGCGGACACTACGGGGTTAATACAATTATGGAAAAATCTGACTCATTTATAAAAAAATATATTGACAGTTGTATTAATGCAGCTATGACTTTAGAAGACAAATATATTGTGTTTCCTAGTCTTGATAAGAAGTATCATTCCTTTAAGGGTTACAAATTTTTGACAAAAAAATTAAATCAAATGGGTAAACAAATAAGTGAAGCAGGATTAAATTTTGCATATCATAATTTTGGTTATGATTTAAACTTTTACCAGGAAAAGTTTGGGCTTGATTGGATAATTGAAGAAACAAATCCAGAATGGGTTAAATTGGAAGTTGATTTTTATTGGGTGATGCATGCAGACAAAATATCTCCAAAAAAGTTAATTGACAAAGCGAAAGGAAGATTTAAATTGTGGCATATTAAAGATATGCATAAAATAACAAAAGATTATACTGAGCTGGGAAATGGTTCAATTAATTATAATGAAATTTTACCTAATCCTGAATCATCTGGATTAGAATATTTATATTTAGAACAAGGAGGTAATTATAGTAATAATTCCATGCAAAGTGCATTTGAAAGTATTAATTTTTTAAAAAAAAATATAATTAAAAATAATTTATGAAAAAAATAATATTCATCGTTTTACTAATTTTTAATTTTAATAGTATTTACTCCCAAATACCTCTTCCTGAACATCCAAGGCCGGATTTTAAAAGAGATCAGTGGCAAAACCTAAATGGGAAATGGGATTTTAAATTTGATCCTAATAATGAAGGATTATCTAATTCTTGGTTTACAGGTGAAAAAAAATTTGAAGATAAGATTATAGTTCCCTTCCCATGGGGTTCAAAACTTTCTGGATTACCAGATAATGCTAATATTGGGTGGTATAGTAGAGATATTGAAGTTTCATCTAAATGGAAAGGGAAAAAAATTTTTATAACTATTGGAGCATCAGATTGGGAAACATCATTATGGATTGACGGTAAGTTTGTTGGAAAACATGAAGGGGGTTATACACCATTTTCATTTGAATTAACTCCTTTTTTGACTTATGGAAAAAAACATAAAATAATAGTCCGTGTTGACGATGACGCAGGTGATCCTAATAAATTTAGCAGAGGTCATGCATTATATGGCAAACAAGGTTATGGGAATGCAAGAGGAATATGGCAAACCGTTTATTTAGAGGCTAGAGGGTCTAATTATTTTGATGCAATTCACTTTACACCTGATATTGATAACAAATCAGTAAATGTTAAATTTTACTTTCAAGATAAAATGAAAACCAATTCATCTGTAAAATTAAATATTAAAACAGATAAAGGTGTAATAAATAAAAAATTCACAATAAGAAAAGGTCAGCTTTCCAGTTCTTTTAATGTTTCAATTCCTGATATGAGACTTTGGAGTCTTGACGATCCTTTTTTATACAAAGTTGAGGCTTCACTTGATGATGACCAGGTAGAATCCTACTTTGGAATGAGAAAAGTCTCAGTTGTAAATTTACCAGATTCTGAATTTCCCTATGTTGCATTAAATAACAAACCCATTTATCTCCAATTTGCATTAGACCAATCGTACCATCAGGACGGTTTTTACACTTTTCCTACCGACCAATTTATGAAAGAGGAGATAATTAGAAGTAAATCGATCGGATTAAATGGAATTAGAATTCATATTAAAACTGAAATTCCAAGAAAATTATATTGGGCAGACAAACTTGGTCTTTTAGTGGTTGAGGACTTACCAAATTCATGGGGTGAGCCAAATAAATTAATGAAAGCTGAGTCTGAATATACATTAAGACAAATGATAAAAAGAGATTATAACCACCCATCAATTATCTCATGGGTAATTTTTAATGAACAGTGGGGATTGAAAACAAAGCAGGTTGAAATTAGTAATGAGGGACCTTGGGAAAATGAGGGAAACATAATTCTTCCTGAAACATTCGCGTGGGTAGCATCAATGTATTACTTGGCTAAATCTTTGGATCAATCAAGACTAATTGAGGATAACTCTCCTTGTTGTGGTGGTGTTCATACTGCAACAGATATAAATTCATGGCATGCTTATTTACCTGGATATGAATGGGATGAATATTTAAAAGATCAAACTGAAAAAAACTACAAAGGAGGAACTCATTTATACTATGACGGTTGGTCACAACAAAATCAGCCATTTTTAAACTCAGAATGTGGCAATGTTTGGGGCTATAATGGAAGCACAGGAGATGTAGACTGGAGTTACGATTATCACCGTATGATAAACTCTTACCGAAAATATCCAGAAGTTTCAGGATGGTTATATACTGAACATCACGATGTTATTAATGAGTGGAACGGATACTGGAAGTTTGATCGAACAAATAAATATTTGGGGCTATCAGATATAATGGATGGTATGACGATAAATGATTTTCATTCCCCAATTTATTTATCAACTGGAAACGAGATATGTAAAACAGTTAGTGGTAACCAAAAATTAAAAATCCCATTATTTTTATCCTCAATGACGGACACAAATGTCGGAGAAAAATTAAAAATAGAATATGAATTGATTCACACAAATTATATTGGAGAGTCAAATGAAATTTTATCTAATTCATTTTTAATTGATTATAAAAAATGGATGAATAAAGAGATAACACCAATTGAAATTACATCACCAAATATCACTGGGTTATCTAAATTATTAATTAAAGTCAAATCATTAGATAATAAAGTATTGCACAGGAATTTTATGCACTTAAATGTATTGGCAAATGAAAAAATTTCAAATGTTAATGTTATTACCAAAAATCCTAATGAATTTTCTAAATCAGACTGGAGTATTAAAAATTCTGATATTATGAATGGAAAAAAAATAAATGGTTTTGGGAATGGATTTTTTGAATATGAGTTTGATCTACCTGAAAATTTAAATAATATTCTTGATGCTTTTTTTATAGTTGAGGCTTCAGCCAAAGAATACTTTGATAAAGATAAAAGTGATGATGATTTCATGGAAGGATTAGATTACATGAAAGGTTCAAAATTAAGTCCCAGTAGAAATCCAAATTCTTATCCTATGACTGATGAAATAAAATTTTCATCAGATATTAACATTTACGTTAATGATGAATTTCATAAAACCTTTGTACTTGAGGACGATCCAGCAGACCACAGAGGAATTTTGTCATGGCACAATCAACTTGAAAATAGAACATTAAATGAAGCTGGTTCATACGGATATTTAATTAAATTACCATTAGATCTAAAAAATTTTAAAGATGGCCCTTTAAAAATTAGACTGGAAACAAAAAATGATGGAGGTTTAGCTATATATGGTAAATCATTTGGAAGATATCCATTAAATCCTAGCATAGTTTTAATTAAATAAAATTATATCTAAGCTTTAATGATATTTATTTTTAGTCATTATTTATAATTACAATAAATTAGTTATTTTTCTAAAAAATGTGAAAATGAATAAATTGAAATATTATGGTTCTATTTGCATAATACTAATTGTGCTTTCTTGTTCAAAAGATAAAGAAAATATTGATAGCACTAATTCTACAGTTTGGAAAAATTCTATCAAAACTTTTGTTAAACTCGATGGGGCTGATCCAACTGATGAGGTAAATCAAGATAGATTAACTGAAAATGTTTGGATAACTAGAGGTAACGATGGAGGTCAAATCTACAACGCTGCAAAAGAGGAATCTTCAAATAAATCAAAAAGTCCGGTTGGAACTAAATGGGCAATTGGATCAATAGATGATTACAAAGATTTATCTTTTAATGACTTTAGAATTGCTATTAAACCTAAAACTATCGTTGGAAAAAACCTTGTGCTTTATCTTGAAGAAGATGACATTTACTTAAGTGTTAAATTCACTGCATGGTCGCAAGGGCAAAAGGGGGGCTTTTCCTATGAAAGAAGTACCCCATAAAATAAAATAATTTAAAATTAATTTTACTTTAATTGTGATCTAACCACACTGCCATTTCACCAACCTCTCTGTTAGCCCACGAGTAGTAAGGAATTAAGGTTAATTTTTTATCTTCAGATTTTTTATTAGTTAAAAGTATTTTCCCGATTCCATCGAATAAATAATTATCAAATTCAAAATTTGATGAATATTCATTACTAATTTTAACATCTAACACACCTTTTGGATTATCGGCTTCCTCTGCACAATAGACAATTGGTCCATACTCATACGCAATTTTCCCTTTATTTGATTTTAATTTTTCATTTGAAATAACTTTTCTTATTGACATTCCAAACTCAACTTCAATTATGTCATCAGAACTCCAATTTCTTTTTTCAATAACTATATATCCATCTACTATTTTTGCTTCTTCTGTTTCATTATTAATCTTTAGATCAACAATTTTCTTCTCATTTTGAGCATAATTGTATAAAGACCCTGGCATAACTGAATTTCTAAACCAGCCTGGAACTCTTATGTTGAGTCTTGCTGAAATAGGTTCTTTATTATCAAAGTTAAACTTAACTTTACCATCCCATGGATAATTGGTTTCTTGATTTATTAGTAAAAAATTATCTTTAATTTTAATTTTGGAACTATTTCCAATAAATAAATTAACAAAAACATCTTCTTCTTTTTTTGCATAAATATATCCAGGTAATGAAGGTAAGAATCTAACAATATTAACTGGACAACACGAACAATCAAACCATTCTGATCTTCCACAAACTCCTTGATTAAATTTATAAATACCATCTGACTCTAGAGGGTTTGGATATAAAAATGTATCACCTTTAAATGAGACTGATGACAAAAATCCGTTATATAGAATCCTTTCAAAAACATCCATATATTTAACGTCTTGATTTAATAAAAAGAGTCTGTGATTCCAGAACATTAAAGCAATTGCAGCACAAGTCTCAGTATATGCAGTAGCATTTGGGAGCTCGTATGCTGGACCAAAGCCCTCAATTCCTCGTTCAGCACCAATTCCACCTGTTAAAAAAATTTTTTTATAAACTATATCCTCCCATATTTTTTCTAAAGCATTATCATATTCTTTTGTGCCTGTTATTGCAGCAATATCTGTTGCGCCAGAATAAAAATAACATGCTCTAACAGCATGCCCAACTGCTTCCTCTTGATCTGAAAGTGGCATGTGGTCTTGAGCATATTCACCTTGCCAATAATCAAGATCAAATTCATCCTCTCCCCAAGGATTAGTTTTTTTAAAATCATTATGAATTCTTTCATTTTTATTTCTTCCTTTTTGATCAATAAAAAACTTTGCAAGATCTAAATATTTCTTTTCTCCAGTTACCCTGTATAACTTCACAAGACCTATTTCAATTTCTTGATGTCCAGGTACTCCAATATTTTTATTTGGACCAAATACACTCTCAACGAGATTAGCATTTTTAATTGCAACATCTAATAATTTTCTTTCTCCTGTAGCTTCATAATGTGCAACCGCAGCTTCATATAAGTGACCAACATTATACAATTCATGAAAAATCTCTAGACCTGTCCATCTTACTTTGCCTGCACCATCAGCAGCTTTTTGTGGATTAATCGTCCTATTAGTATATAAATAACCGTCATCCTCTTGAGCAGATGCAATTTTATGAATTACTTCATCCAAGTGTTTCTTTAGATCAGGATTAGAATTAACTCTCAAGGAGTAACTTGCTCCCTCAACAATCTTAAATACATCTGAATCATCAAAAAAAATGCCTTGAAATTCTCCCTCCTCTAACCCACCTGCCTTAGCAAAATTACTAATTCTTCCAGTTTCTTCACTTTTTTTTAATGTTGCAGGTATCGTGACTTTTTCATTGATTTCTAGACGTTTTTTCCAGAATTCATCTTCAATTGTAACGTCAGTAAATGATACAGGTGTAATAGGATAATCTTTGAAATAATCTTGGGTTTTGTCAGATTTAACACATCCTAGATTAACGAATAAAAGAATTAATACTAAAAATTTAATGACTTAATGTTTAATTGTTCTTTCAAAATACAACTTTATGAAGAAAAAAACTAATACGCTGATTTAAAACATTAATATTTAAATTAATGAGAGGTTAAGATTCTAAAATTTTTTGTGGCTACAACAATCATCATTGTCACATCTACAATTTTTTAAATTATAAAAGTGTGTAACACATAAAATTGATGCTGATAAATATGTATAGACTTCCTGAAGATGAAGAATTTCGAACTGCTCATTTAAAATTAAAATAGTAAGAGCAAACCATGAGATAAATAAAATTGATTTGATTATACTATTTGAAGAATTTAAGACTGATTTATATACAGCAATAAAAGAGATAATTATAAATATGTAATTCATAGAATCCCATAAAAAGGAAGCTTCAAAATTATTTGATGAAATACTCGCCTGATAAACATAAAAAAAAGGAGAAAACATGCAATGAATAGCACACAATATACCAGTCGTTATACCTACATGATCAGAATTAATTTTGATGATATTCATATTTAAATATATTAATTTTATGTTAAGTGGGCGCGAAGGGATTCGAACCCCTGACCCCTTGGGTGTAAACCAAGTGCTCTGAACCAACTGAGCTACGCGCCCCTAAAATTAAACGCAAATATATTATTAATATTCTAATAATTTCATATTTTAGACAAAACCTAGATTATCAAATACTTAACATGAAAAAAATAATTCTACCAATTTTAATTTTTAGCTTGTTTCTATCTTGCTCAAAAGACGACAATTCCTCTTCATCTGAGTCAAGAATGAAAGATTCTGCAATAACTAATATTTTTGCCACTGGAAAAGTTTCAGAGCAATCAGCATCTGAAGCTAAAAAGACAATTTTTGGAAAGTGGAATGTCGGAGCAGAAAAAAATAATTCCACCTCAAGATCAACCACCGAATGTATTTTTAATTATATAGAATTTACAGATTCCTCATACATTATGTCACTTAGTATTTCAACTGACGATAGTGGAGATCCAGAAAGTGGCAGCATTTTTGGAAACTACAACTTAGTTGAAGTTGATGGACTTGTTACTGAAGTTGAGCTATTTTTTTCAGTCTCTGGAACAGATATTAAAATTGCCTCCCTTACAAATATCGAAGTAATCGAAACTGCAACTGAATTAGATGCTACATTTGATATAGATTTCATAGTTGATTTTGAAGAAATTGAAATAGTTTGTAATGATTTAAGTGGAAGTTATTCTGCTGATAAAGAACCTGCAATGGATGAGACTACTGGAGCAAGTGCCGACACAAATCATTACAAAGTGGTGAGAAATTGGGAAATCACATCGTATTCTGATTCTAATGGAAATGATTTAACTTACTTTTTATTAGATTATTGCCTAGAAGATTCAGTTTTAATCCCAGATTGTAACGTTCCATCAAAATTTCAAGTAAATTTATCAACGTTTGGTACGTATGTAACAATAACTTTAGATTCGTCAGATTCTCCGCTTGAGATAGAAACTGGAACATGGGATTGGCTTAATGATGAGCAAACCGAATTTATTGTTGATGGCGGACAATTTACTGGAACTATATCAAGTTTATCAGAAACTAGTTGGGTATTTGATGCAGTATTTATTGACGGGACAAGTCAATCGTTTTCATTCGTTGCTGTACCATAATAACATTTATTGTTTATAATCTTTAAATATATATTGATCAGGTAATACTATAGTACCGGTAGTTATTCTGAATGGATAATTCTCACTCTTATTAAAAATGACTTCAATAAGAGAGGCATTAAAGTGATTTTTTTTAACAGGAGCACTTATCTCATAATTTCCATTAAATGTTTTTTCTAGTTTATATCTTTTCCAACCTCTACCTATTTCCCAAATTCTAAAGTCTCTTTTTTCACTTGAAGCACTCCATAAGTAGATTTCATAATCATATTTTGGATCAATTTTAACATAAAATTTATTTTTTTCAATTTGCCAATTAAACACGGGGATATCCTCATTATTAATTATTTTTTTGTAAAAAGAGATTATATTTTTAGTTCTATATGTTCCAAGTAACTCATGATTTCCGTTTGGGACATATTGCAAATATTTTTTATCTGGTAATTTATTCCAATAAAATTTCCATGAATCAAGTAAGAAAAACTCATCAATAGTTCCGTTAATAATAAGTTTTGGCATTTCAAATAACTCTTTAAATTCATATGGCTCAACTATATCTAACAATCTATCAAATTCTGAAGAACCCATCCAATCCATTATATTAAAGTTTACATAATCATCAACAGCCTCAGAGTATGACCCATACGATTTGAAGTGATGGCTAAATGATGGGACTAGATTAAGTAAATCAATTACCACTGGAGCAATACCAATTATTCGATTATCAATTGCAGCAGAGGTCCATGTTGTCCATCCTCTTTTTGAAGCTCCAGAAATAAAAAATTCACTTATTGGAATTGGATTAAATTTTGTTATTTCCTGAATTAAATCCATAGATCTAATTACTGCTCTTGTCATAGGCAACCTAGCTAGATATTTTGAATCTGAGTCCATTGAACCATTACTTAAAAACTTGTCCCACCCATATGCGATTAAATTGTCTTCATATCTCTGAATTTCTGGAAAATCTTTAAAATTAATTGGTTGAAACGGCACATTACTAACATGAGCAATTACAGACTTCAATTTTACAGCTTCTTTGACCAGATAAGAATTAGTAAAATTAAATGAATCATTTTTTGTCCCTCCCCCAACAAATAAAAGGGCCTTATTAAATTCAATTTTTTTTGGAATAATTACATCAACCATATGCCACCATATGCTGTCAGAAACCACCTCTTTTGATAACCATTTTCCAGAAACCATTTTGTAGTTATATGTTGTAGANTTGTTATCAANAANNGAATCAATAAGTCTATAGCTATATTCGGTTTTTGTTAATTCACAATACTNCTTTATTATACTTACTTTATAATTTTCAACTTGAGAATTACAAAAAAATGAAATTANTAAGGATAATAAAAAGATTTTCTGATNAATAAATATTTTCAAATTCATAAGAACAAAGTTTATTTGAGTTTATATTTAAAATTTACAACAAGTTTTAAAATTATATTAATTTTTCAAAAATGAAAGTGCTCCCACCAACATAAATTAAATCATCATTGTCCGAATTTTTTTTTGCACAATCATAAGCCAATTTCACATCCTTAAACGTTGAATTAGATAACTTAAACTTGTCAAAAATATTTTTTAGTTTTTTAAGATTAAATCCTCTTTCTACATTTGGTTTACAAAGATAATACTCAGCATCATTTGGTAAACAGTTTACTATTTCTTCAATATTTTTATCTTTTACAAAACCAAGAACCATTCGTAATTTTTTGAATTTATAATCATCGAACTGATTTACAGCCAACTCAAATCCTGCTTTATTGTGAGAAATATCAAAAATAACTTTAGGTTTTTGGCTTTGTTCTTCCCATCTAAGTCTTAATCCAGTGTTTTTTCGAACATTTTCAAATCCTTTTTTTAAATTTTCTTTTGAGATTTTAAAACCAGTAATATTTTTCAATGCCAGATATGATAATCCAATATTTTGAGTTTGATAATTTCCAATTAAATCAGACTTAAATATTTGTTTGACAGACTTATCTAAAATTAGAAGTTTAGTTTTTTTATCATCTGCAATAGATTTAAAAACTCCTGAAATTTCATCATCAAACTGACCTACAACTAGAATTGAATTTTTTTTTACAATTCCAGCTTTTTCTACAGCAATTTTTTTCCTAGTTTTTCCAAGAAATTTTGTATGTTCTAAGCTAATATTTGTAATTACAGACATTAATGGTTTTTCAATTACATTTGTAGCATCTAACCTACCTCCCATTCCAACCTCAATTATAGCAATGTCAACCTTTGAAAGATTGAAGAAATAAAAAGCAATTCCAACTGTAATCTCAAAAAAAGACAATTTATTTTTATTTATATATTGAAAATTTGATTTGATAAATTCAACTATATTTTTTTTTTCAATTTTGTTTCCATTAATTTTAATTCTTTCTCTAAATGATTTTATATGAGGGGATGTATAGAGACCAACTTTATAGTTTGCATCTTGTAAAACTGAAGCAATCATATGAGAAGTTGAACCTTTTCCATTTGTGCCTCCAACATGAATTATTTTAATTTTATTTTGGGGATTACCTAGATAATTTACAAAATCAGACATCCTAGCTAAATTTGGTTTATAAGCCTTCGAACCCTGTCTTTGGTAAAAAGGTAATTGACTGTACATCCAATTTATTACGTCACCGTAATTATTCACTTAACTTAAAATTAATAACGATATATCCAATCTGTTCTCTGGGGGCATTTTCATCTACGTTCCACTTGTAACTTAATGCGGTTTTTTTTGCTGGCTCCATCAAACACGGATTTATATTGGTACTTCCTTTTACTCCTGGAGTTGCTCTAATTACTTGACCATTTGCATTAACTTTGATTTGCACTACGACTATTCCTTCCTCATTACACTCTTGCTTGAAAGAGTTACTTGATTCCAAATATCTTCCTCTTAATTCAAATCCATTTTTTTTACTAGATGCTTGATCATAGTATGAATTTTTAAAAGAATTTGATCCTTCTAAATCATTGGAATCAAAATTTTTTGTAGAATCAGAAATTTTAGACTCTCCTTGTTTTAAAAATGATGAAACTACTTTACGTGTAATTTCAGATATTTCTTTTTCTTTGTCCAAATCTTTTTTTTCCAATGAAATATCAGATGGTGCTTTTTGAGTTTCAACTTTTTTTAACTCATTTTTTTTTTCAGTAACAGAGCTTGTAAGATTATTTTCTTTGAGATCTTCAATTTTTGAATTCGAATTTTGATTTTCGAATTTTTTACTTTCAAAATTTTCGTTTCCAAATTGACTAAACTTAACTTCAAAACCAAAGCTTAAGGGAGGTTCCTTGTATTCTAGACCAAATAAATTAAGTAAGAAAATAAAAAAAAATGTTAGTAAGCATGTAATTATGGCTGATCTTCCCTTGTATTTATTTTTATAATTATTCACTTTCCCTTGCATCAACTGCTAAAACAATATTTATAGAATTTTTGTTGGCAATATTCATTACATATATTACATCTTGAATTGGAACTGTTTTTTCTGATTTTAAAATAATACTTCTATTTTCTTTTGTTAAAATTCCAAGTATTTCTTTCTCAATTTGACTTTTTTGAACTATTACTCCGTTTAAAAAAAAATTTATATTTCTATCAATAGTTACAGAAATTGAATTTTTATTTTCAGTTTTGCCCTTTGCGTTAGGTAGTTTAACTTCTATGGTGTCATGACTTTTAGCAAGTGATGAGGCAATCATAAAAAAAATTAAAAGTAAAAAAACTATATCTGTGATAGAAGAAAAATTAAAATCTTTATTAATCTGGTTTTTTCCCTTCAAATTCATTTCTCTAAAGGTTGATTTAACAATTCTAAAAATTCAAAAGTTACTAACTCCATTTGGTAAACTAATTTATTTATTTTATTAACTAGATGGTTATAAAAAATATAGGCAATGATACCAACAATTAAACCTCCAACTGTTGTTGTCATCGCAGTATACAGTCCTCCAGAAAGAAGCTTCATATCAATGTTTCCTCCAGAATTTGAGATCTCAAAAATTGAAATAATCATCCCAATTACTGTACCTAAAAATCCTATCATTGGTGCAATTCCAGATATTGTTGCAAGAATACTTATATTTTTTTCCAAATTATATATTTCTAATTTACCTGCATTTTCAATAGTCTTACTAATATCATCAAGAGGTTTTCCAACTTTAGAAATTCCTCTACCAATTAACCTAGCAACAGGAATATTTTCAACTTCACATATTTTTTTTGCCTGCGAAAGATTGCCCGTTTTCACATAGTGCTTAATTTGCTCCATGAATTCAGACTCAATCTTTAGGGCAGATCTGATATTGAATAATCTTTCAAAATAAATATAAATCCCCAAAATTAATAAGACAAATAATATTCCTATAATAATCTGACCGCCTAGTCCACCACTTAAAATCAGTTCAATTAAAGATAGTTTTTTTGATTCCTGTATAGGATTTAAATCTTGAAATACTGATACACTAAACATTACCTTTCATAAATAATTTATTTAATTTTTACTCTAATAAGCCCCTTAAAATTATAAAAGTAATTGCACCACAAATAAATCCTGAAAAAGCTAATAAAGTTATCTTTTTTAAATACCAGAAAAAATCGATTTTTTCCATGCCCATTGCTACAACTCCAGCAGCAGATCCTATAATAAGCATGCTCCCACCAGTACCAGCTGAAAAAGCAATAAAGTGCCAGAGAGGATGATCTATTTCCTGAGTAAACATACCAATACTTGCAGCAACTAAGGGAACATTATCAATTATAGCAGAACCTATTCCTAGTAGTATCACAACAACATCAGTATTTGGGAATACTTTATCTAAAGTTTTAGCAAATTCAAATAACATACCTAAAGATTCCAAAGCCGCTACAGCAAGTAAAATTCCTAAGAAAAATAATATACTAGGCATTTCAATCTTAGATAAGGATTTGTGAACAGGGCTGTGATGTGACATCTCTTCACTATCTTCACTAACTGTTGACATACTTATTTTTGCTTGAGTAAAAATTTCAGCAAAAGTTGCAATTATTGCTAAAGAAAACATCATTCCTACATATGGTGGAAGATGTGTTACCGTTTTAAAAACAGGAACAAATATGATACCAGATAGTCCCAAATATAACATTGTCGCACCATATTTATGAGTTTTCTCTTCGTTTTGATCTGAATCATATGTTATTTCTCCTTTAAATGGTTTTAAAAAAGATGCTATAAATATTGGTACTACCATACAAACAAGTGAAGGAATAAACAAGTATGTTATCAATTTTAGGGTTGTAACTTTATTAGCAATCCATAACATTGTAGTTGTTACATCTCCAATTGGTGACCATGCTCCACCAGCATTTGCTGATACAATTATAAGACCAGCAAACCAAAGCCTGGTATTTCTATCA
>PACV01000066.1 GCA_002702875.1 Flavobacteriaceae bacterium | reverse complement strand
TTGTCGTTTTCTGTAAATATCAACTTGTCTTCATTTTGGGGATTTTCAATGTCATGTAAATAAACTTTTGATGCCCTCAAGGTCTTCTTATCTTTTTTCACGTACAAAAAATGTCTTGAATCATTAAACCAAATTGATTCTCCCGTAACGCTATCAATTTTTGTTTTTAAAACTTTATTCTTAAATATATTTTTAACTTTTATAGTATATTCTCGTCTCGATACATAATCTGTAGCATAAGTTGTAAATTTATTATCAGGACTAATTCTAATCCCAGTGATGTCAAAAAATTTTTTGTTTTTTGACATTTCATTACAATCAAAAATAATTTCGTTCTTGGCATTTATATATTTTTTTTTTCTTAAAATTACTGGATACTGTTTGCCTTTTTTATATTTAGTCTGATACCAATAACCGTTATATAAATAAGGAACTGAAGATTCGTTCTCTTGAATTCTAGACTTCATTTCCTGATAAATTATATTTTCTAATTCTTTTTGATTCCTCGTTTTACTTTTATAATGTGAGAATTCGTTATTTAAATGTTTAAGAAGTTCAGGGTTTTCCTTTTGATTCATCCAATTATAGTAGTCTACTCGAATGTCATCATGTTTTTTATGAATAAATTTTATTTTTTTCGCAAAAATATTTTGTGGCATTTTTTTTTTAAATATACCCTAAATTACGTTGAAATTTAGTTTATTTATACATATATTTTTTTTTATGATTACCTATGAACATATAAAAGATATTATTGAACGTCTGGGTGCGTTAAGGAGGTATCTTTGACATAGATTCTAAAGAAATTGAAATTTCAAATAAAGAAGAAGAATTATTACAACCAAACTTTTGGGATAACAAAAAAAAAGCTGAATTAGTTTTAAAAGAATTAAAAAGTTTGAAAGATTGGATCGATGATTATAAAAATTTAAAATCAAGTGTAGAAGATCTTGAAATTTTATTTGAATATTATAAATCAGATGAAATTCAAATTGATGAGCTTAAGTCAAAATTTGATGATATAAAATTATTGTTTGAGAAATTAGAGTTTAAAAAGATGCTATCATCAAAGTCAGATAGTCTTGACGCAATACTTCAAATAACTGCGGGTGCTGGAGGAACAGAAAGTTGTGATTGGGCTGAAATATTGTTGAGAATGTATGTAATGTGGGCTGAAAAAAGAAAATTTAAAATTAAAGAATTGAATAGTCAAAAAGGAGATGTAGCTGGGATTAAAACGGTTACAATTGAAATTCAAGGTGATTACTCTTTTGGTTGGTTAAAAGGTGAAAATGGAGTTCATAGACTTGTTAGAATATCCCCTTTTGATAGTAATGCCAAAAGACATACTTCCTTTGCCTCAGTATATGTTTATCCGTTGATAGATGAATCCATTGAAATTCAGATCAATAATTCGGATATATCATGGGAAACGATGCGTTCCAGCGGAGCTGGAGGTCAAAGTGTAAATAAAATTGAAACTGCAGTAAGATTGAGGCATAAACCAAGTGGAATTGTAATAGAAAACTCTGAAACGAGATCTCAACTTGATAATAAAACAAAAGCATTACAATTACTAAAGTCACAACTTTATGAAATTGAATTGAAAAAGAAATTAAACACAAAAAAAGAAATTGAAGAGTCAAAAAAGAAAATTGAGTGGGGTTCACAAATTAGAAATTACGTTTTGCATCCATACAGACTAGTAAAAGACTTAAGATCGAACAAAGAAACTAATGACGTCGATAATGTTTTAAATGGAAATATAGATGATTTTTTAAAATCCTATTTGATGTCAAATAAAAATTTGTAGTTGTGAAAAAAGAAATCGATTCTATTATTTTTGATCTAGGGGGAGTTTTAATTGACTGGAATCCTGATTATGTTTATTTAAATGAATTCAAAGGAGATGAAAAAAAAATGAATTGGTTTTATCAAAATATATGTACAATGGATTGGAACGAAAATCAAGACGCAGGGTATCCAATTAAAGACGCAACAGAGGAAAAAATTAAAGAATTTCCCGAATTTGAGAATCTAATCAAAATTTATTATGGAAGATGGGAGGAAATGTTAAAAGGAGAAATTAATGGATCAGTAGAAATTTTAAAGAAACTCATTCAATTAAATAAATACAAAATCATTGCATTAACAAATTGGAGTAACGAAACATTTCCAGTTGCAAAAAAAAGGTTTAATTTTTTAAAATTGTTTCATGGAATTGTTGTATCAGGAGAGGAGAAAACCAGAAAACCATTTGAGAAAATATATAAAATAACTATTAACAGGTATGATTTAATACCCTCTAGAACAGTATTTATTGACGATAATGAAAGAAACCTTTTGGGAGCCAGTAAACTGTCTATAAATACAATTCATTTTAAAAACCCTGAACAATTAAAAAAAGATTTAATTAAATTAAAAATTTTATGAATATTACCATTTATCATAACCCAAGGTGTAGAAAATCAAGAGAAGCTTTAAATTATATAATAGAAAAAAAACTAAATTATACTTTAATTAAGTATTTAGATGAAAAATTTAATATTAAAACTCTTTCTGAAGTTTTAATGAAATTAAAAGTAAAACCAGAGGAATTGGTTAGAAAAAACGAAAAAATATGGATTAATAAATATAAAGGGAAAAACTTTTCTGATGAAAAATTAATTGAAATATTAGTTGGAAATGAAAAATTGATTGAAAGACCAATTATAACATATAAAAATGATGGAGTCATTGGTCGACCTATTGAAAATCTTGTTGATTTTTTAAAAAAAATTAATAACACCTAGACCATAAAAAAATTTATTAAAAACAAAACAATACGTTAAATTCACATTTTTACTACTCTATGTGATACGAGAAGTTTATTTTTGAAAAATTTAATTAAATGAAAATCAAATTTATAATTAATTTCGTTCTTACATTATTAATCTCCATTCCAATATTTGGTCAAAGACCTGATTTTCAATCAAAATTTATTTTTAAAGGTAAAGTTGTTGATTCAGAAACATTACAACCTCTTGAATACGCCACTATATCTATTATTAATATAAATAAACCTAACAACATTGAGGGAGGAATAACTGATAAAAACGGAGATTTTAATATAGAATTATCTAGAGGAAAATATAATGTTAAAATTGAATTTATTTCTTTTAAAGAATTTTCAATTGAAAACTTAACTATAAATACTAATACTGATCTGGAAACAGTTAAACTTGAAATTGATATTGATCAATTAGAAAATGTTGATTTAATAGCTGAAAGAACAGAGGTTGAAATTAGATTAGATAAAAGAATCTATAATGTAGGCAAAGATATCACTGTTAGAGGTGGAAGTGTAGCTGATGTTTTAGATAATGTACCATCTGTTTCAGTTGACATTGATGGAAATGTATCATTAAGAGGAAACAATAGTGTTAGAATATTAATAAATGGAAAGCCTTCGGGACTAGTTGGTTTATCAGGAACTACTGGTTTACAACAAATCCCTGCTGAGTCAATTGATAAAGTAGAAGTAATCACTTCACCATCAGCAAGATATGAGTCTGAAGGAACTGGGGGTATTTTAAATATTATTCTTAAAAAGGATTCATTAGAGGGTCTTAATGGAAATATAATTGCAAATGCTGGATTACCTGAAAACTATGGAGGTTCAACAAGGTTTAATTTTAAAAAAAATAAACTAAATTTTTTTAATACAACTTCTTTTAAGGATGGATTTAATAGAGGGAAAGGTATAGCATTTAATACTTATTTCAATAGTATTGAGCCAACAACATATTTAGATGAAAAGAGAAGTGATAAAAGGCAATTAAATAATTTTTTCTCAAATCTAGGAGTTGATATATCTTTTAATGATACATCTTCATTGATCATAAGTGGATTTATAAGTAATAGTGATAATACAAATAACAACATTACCATATACAAAAATTTAGATTCATTTAAAAATATCACCAATGAATCTATAAGAGAGAGAAAGGAATCAGAATTTGATGAAACCAAGCAGCTTTCTATAAATTACACCAAAAAATTTAAAAGAGAAGGTCACGAGATAGTTTTTGAGTATCAATACGAGGATAGTAATGAAATTGAAGATGGTATATTTAATAATCAAACAATTTTTCCAGAATTTGGTTCAGTTTTCATTGATAAACTTGTAACAGACGAAAAACAAAAAAGATCTTTATATCAGATGGATTATATTCTACCTTTTAACAAAAATTCCCAATTTGAATTTGGATATAGGGGGTCATTTAGAGATTTATTAACTGACTACAAGGTCTCTGAATTTATTAATAATCAAAATATTTTGGATTTAGATAAATCAAATATTTTGAACTTCAAAGAATATATAAATGCATTTTATTCTCAATATGGAAACAAGATTAATAAATTCTCTTATTTACTTGGTCTTAGAGTTGAAAGTTCTAATATAACAATTGATCAAAGAACAATCAACCAATATAAAATAAAAAAATACACTGATTTATTTCCAACATTAAATTTCTCATATGAATTTAATGAAAAATCAAGTTTAACCATAGGATACAGCAGACGATTAAGAAGACCTAGATCACGTTTTCTGAATCCTTTTGGATCAAGAGTAAGTATTGCAAACGCTTTTCAAGGAAATGTTGATCTTAATCCAAGTTATAGTAATACATATGATTTAGGTTTTTTAACAAGATCAAAAAAAATGACTGTTAATGGATCAGTTTATTATTCAAAGTCTAAAAGTGTTATACAAATAGTTAATCAAGCAACTGGTGATTTTGCTACATTAAGCAAGGAACCTCTAGTTAAGGTTCCAGTATTAAAAGCTTTTCCTGTTAATTTAACTAATAATTACAGAACTGGAACTGAATTTAACATAACATATACTCCAAATAGAAAATTCAGAATTAACAGTAATTTAAATATATTCAACTCAAGACTAACTGGTTCTTATAACAATATAAGCTATGATTCAGAAAACTTAAGTTGGTTTGCAAGAATGAATGCAAGTTTGAAATTACCAAAGGAAATTGATAGTCAATTAAGACTCTTTTATAGAGGACCTTCAAAAACAGCTGAAGCAAAAGTTAAGGGTTTTATGATTTTATCTGGAGCAATCAATAAAAATGTATTAAATAAAAAAGCTACTTTATCATTTAGAATTAGTGACATATTGAACTCATCTAAATTCAGAGTTACAACCTCAAATGATCAGTTTATTGCATATAGAGAATTTAGAAGAAGAGAACCTACATACACTCTTACATTCACTTACAAGATAAACGAAAGGAAAGCGGATAATAGAAGAAGTAGAAACAATAACTTTAATAGAGGTGATGATAGTGGAGGATACGGTTATTGATTTTTTTCTTTAATTTTTTTTTTGTTTGTATTTTTTTCATTGAGCCACTCAAGAAAAGAACCTGTTAGCCAGTAAGGAATCACAAAAGTTAAAAGAAAGATCATCAACCAAAAACCAATAGATAAAATTGCAAGAAAAGCTAGAAAACCTAAATATTGATCAAATTCAATCACAATTAGTTAATTTATACAAATTTAAATTAAATTATTTAATTAAATTAAATTTAAATTGTTTAATATTAGTTTTAGTAATATAATAAAATTCGGTTTAATTTATTTATCAAAATATTAAATATGGAATATAGAATTGAAAAAGATACATTGGGTGAGGTAAAAGTCGAAAAAAATAAACTTTGGGGTCCTCAAACCCAAAGATCAATTGAAAATTTTAAAATTGGAGAAAAAAGTTCAATGCCTATTGAAATTATACAATCATTTGCATATGTAAAAAAAGCTGCTGCATTTACAAATCATAAATTAAAAAAACTAAGTATTGAAAAAAGAGATCTTATTTCTACAGTTTGTGATGAGATAATTGATGGCAAATTAGACACTCACTTTCCTCTAGTCATTTGGCAAACTGGTTCTGGCACTCAAACAAATATGAATTTGAACGAAGTTATTTCAAATAGAGCTCATATTTTACTTGGAAAAAAATTAGGTGAAGGTGAAAGATTAATTCATCCTAATGACGATTGCAATATGTCCCAATCATCTAATGACACCTTCCCTACTGCAATGAATATTGCTTCAGTTATAAAAATTAAAAGAGTTACTATTCCTGGAATTGAAAAACTAATCAAAAGTTTAATTCAAAAATCAAATAAATTTAAAAATATTATTAAAATTGGAAGAACACACATGATGGATGCAACTCCAGTGACTCTTGGTCAAGAATTTTCTGCATATGCTGAACAACTAAATTATGGACTTATATCCTTAAAAAATTCTCTAAATCACTTATCTGAAATTGCATTAGGAGCTACAGCAGTTGGTACTGGACTTAACAGTCCAAAAAAATATGACATTATTTCGGCAAAATTTATTTCAGAATTTGTAAAATTACCTTTTAAAACTGCAAAAAATAAATTTGAATCTATTTCCTCTCACGACTCTATTGTTGAAACTCATGGAGCTCTCAAATTGATTGCTGTAAGTCTGAATAAAATTGCCAATGACATTAGATTTTTGTCCTCTGGACCAAGATCTGGGATTGGAGAAATTGTCCTTCCATCTAATGAACCAGGAAGTTCCATAATGCCAGGGAAAATCAATCCAACACAATGTGAGGCATTAACTATGGTTTGTTCACAAGTAATTGGTAACGACACTACTATATCATTATCTGGTGCTCAAGGAAATCTACAATTAAATGTTTTTAAACCAGTAATGGCATATAATATAATTCAATCAGCAAGACTTATTGGAGATTCATGCAAAAGTTTTTCGTTAAATTGTATTGACGGTATTAAACCTAATATTAAAAAAATTAAATTTAATCTAGAAAATTCTCTTATGTTAGTTACTGCCTTAAACTCCAAAATAGGTTATTACAAAGCTGCAGAAATTGCAAATAAAGCATATTCAGAAGATATCACTTTGAAAGAGGCATGCCTAAAATTGAAATACCTCTCTGAAAATGAGTTTAACAAAATTGTTGATCCAAAGAAAATGATATAAATTTTACACTCGGCCTTTTAATGCATTAAAAGCCCATGCTATTACAATAAATCCAATACCTGCAATTCCAAAACCTATTGTATAATCAGGATAAATAAAAAAACCTGCTACAATCAAACCAATTCCAAGGACTGCCATAAAAAAAGAGGCTAAGGCAAAGATTTTGTTTTTATTCAATTTTATTTTTTTTACAAATAACGATTTTTATTGGTAATTAATTCTTAAAAAAAACATAAAATTATTTAATTTAAAATTTTAATTTTCCAACTTTTCCATTTATATTTTTTACTAAAAAAAATTAAAGTTAAAGGATATACTAATATTAAATAAGTTACAAGTTCTTTAATCAAATTTGGTTCATTGAAATCAATAAATACAGACTCAGTTTGAAAAGCTGTCCAATCAGCTGTTACTAAAAGAGCAGTAACTAAATTATTAGCTATATGAAGGCCAATTGGAATTTCAATTCCTTCATCCAGAAGAGTTATTATTCCAAAGAAAAAACCAGTCATAACATAGTAAATCATTATACCTAAACCTAATTTTTCAACTTCAGGGTTAAAATAATGTAAAAATCCAAAAATAAATGAGGTAAAAACTAATGGTAAAAACCTATTTTTAAAAATTTGAAAAAAACCTTGCATTAAATATCCTCTAAAAATGTATTCTTCAAGAGATGCCTGGAAGGGTATAAAAATTATTGAGATAAAAAATAAAGTTAAGAAAGGTAAAAGTTTGAAATTTAAAATATACCCCTTTGGATTTATTAAATAGCCTGCTAAGAATAATGTTAAAATAATTGAAGACCAAAATAAAAAAGAGAAAATAATTCTTTTGTAATCAATTCTTTTTCGTGAGGTTGTCAAATCGGTCAAAGATTGATTATGAATTAATTTAATTATTAAAATAAATGATATAAAAGAGACTAAAAATGGAAATAAAATTAAAAAAAAAGATAAGTTTTTACCTAAAATATTGAATATTGAGGACATATCATTAACCTCGGAGATTTGATTATTTATAAATAATAATAATGGAATTTGACCTAAAAAGTTTGATAAAATAATTAATATTGATCCAAATAGATAGTAAAAAAAGTTTTTATTTTTTGGGATATTTACCTCTAGAAATTTATTTTTATTCAAGACTCAAATTAATTGTTAAATAAAAAAGTTATTTAAAACTAAAATGTAAGATAAAGAAAATATGGATTGAAAATGTATTGTATAAATATTGGAATTTATTAAATTTCTATTATCATAATTTTTAAACAAACCGTAAAAAATATATAATCCAAAAATAAATAAAAGGGAAAAAATTATATAAAAAGCTGGTAAATTAAAATTAATAATATTTTCAATTAAAATTGGTTTAACAAAAAACATACTAATGAAACTTAAAATTAAAATTAAAAAATAAACATACCTAGATAATGACTTACCTAACAGTACTACCAAATTATTTTTACCTGATAATTTATCGGATTTGTAGTCAGGAAATTGGTTTATAAACAAAATATTTGTAGTTAATAAACCTAGGGGAATTCCAATAATTAAAAAGTTAAAAAAATCTTCAGAAAAAAGTTGGATGGTTTGACTAGAAATTGCATATGCAGAGCCAAGAGTTAAAAGAGGACCGAAAGTTAGAAAAATAGTTAATTCCCCCAAACCCTTCATAGCAGAAAGTCTTATGGGTTTAGCTGTATAAAAATAGCCAAGAAGAAAACCAATTAATGAAATTATTAGTGTATAACTAATATTCTCAATGGAAGAAGTCAAAAAATAATTGTTTAAAACAAGACCAAATAAGATAATCAGTGAAATCAAAAGAAAATAATTTGCTAATTTTTTTGTTCCTTTCAATGTAATTAAACCTAATTCAATAGCTCTACTACCTCCAGATATTTGAGCACCCTCTAAAATCTTTGAATTCATTCCTGCATTAAAATATTCATTATTTGCTCCGTCTGTTCCATGCTTTACATCAAAATAATCATTATATAAATTTGCAAAAATTTGAACTGAGATGATACCTAAACATGTTAAAAGTAAGCTCAAAATACTGAATAATCCGTCTCCTGAACCAGAAAAGTAAGAAGCAACTACCAAAACAGGAAGTAATGAAGCAGACGTGAATCCTGCTCGAGTTATTGCAACACCCTTAATAATCTTTGTCACAGTGCTAATTGGTATCTCAACTTTTTCATCGATAACCTCAGTTATACCACAATAGCCAGTTTGAGGTTTATTTTTACCGTTTGCAAAATTTGGTGTAATTTTTATTTTGGCATTAAATATGGTTCCATCTTTTTTTATAAAATTAGTTTTTGTTTCATACGAGCCTTTTTCATTTGCTATTTTTAACCAGCCTAAAACATTTTGTAAAACAATCTCACCTGGAGAAAAAATCGAAACTCTTTTAATGTTAATTAATTCTTTAGAATTGTATCCAAAAATTTTCTCAGCTTGGTTATTCATTTTTAGGATTAAACCCTCCATATCACATATTATAACACTTTTCATTTAGACTTGTTTTTATTTAAAGTTAAAGTTGTAAGTTTTGATATTGAAATGATATTTTTATTATCATCTGTTATTTCAATATTCCATAATTGCGTAGATCTTCCCATGTGCAACGCCTTTGCCTTTGCGTAAACATGGCCTTTGCTAACAGATTTAATATGATTGATGGATAATTCTATACCTCTTGATTGATTATTTCCATTTGAAAAGATTCTAGCTGCTGTACTACCTACAGTCTCAGCAAGTGCTGCAGTTGCTCCACCATGAAGAATACCATCAGGCTGATAAACTGCACTATTAACAGGCATTTTAGCAACCAAATAATTTTCCCCTATTTCAGAATACTCTATGTTAAGTGTATTAATTAGAGAAGAAGTACTTAATCCATTTAAGAAATTAAGCATGTCTTTTTTACTCATAGAAACTATCCTATTAAAATTCCTAATAACAAACCAAATATAAAGGAAATAACAATAAAGGACCTATAGTCTACACCAATATAATTTTTTAAATCATCAATAAGTTTAAAAATTTTATTTTTTAATGTCATATATTAATCTTTTACTTCCTCAAAATCAACGTCCTGTACATCATCATCACTATCAGATTTTTTTGAATCTTTATCTTCTTTTTTAGTTTTGTCGTCTGCCTTATTTGCAGACTCCGACTGAGCTTTGTACATTTCTTGAGATGCGTCCTTCCAAGCATCATTTATTTTAGTTAACGCTGGTTCAATTAATGAAATATCTTTTGTCTCATAAGCCTTTTTTAGTTCCTCTAGAGCAACTTCAATTGGCTTTTTCTTAGCGTCTGACAGCTTATCTCCAAACTCTTTCAATTGACTTTCAGTTTGAAATATCATTTGATCTGCACTATTTAATTTGTCAGCATTCTCTTTCGCTTTTTTATCAGATTCAGCGTTAGCTTCAGCATCTTTTTTCATTTTCTCAATCTCTTCTTCAGTTAATCCAGATGAAGCTTCAATTCTTATATCCTGAGTTTTACCTGTTCCTTTATCTACTGCAGTTACTTTAATAATTCCATTAGCATCGATGTCAAAAGTCACTTCAATTTGTGGCACCTGTCTAGGAGCAGGAGGAATTCCATCTAAATGAAACCTTCCAATTGTTTTGTTATCAGCAGCCATTGATCTTTCCCCCTGTAAAACGTGAATTTCTACTGAAGGTTGGTTGTCAGCTGCTGTAGAAAAAATTTGAGATTTTTTTGTAGGAATTGTTGTATTAGCNTCTATGAGTTTAGTCATTACGTTACCCATTGTTTCAATACCTAAAGATAATGGAGTGACATCTAATAATAATACATCNTTAACATCGCCAGTGAGAACACCNCCTTGAATTGCAGCTCCAATGGCAACTACTTCATCAGGATTNACTCCTTTAGAAGGTTTTTTTCCGAAGAATTTTTCAACCTCAGATTGAATAATTGGAATTCTNGTTGAACCACCTACTAAAATTATTTCATCTATGTCAGAGTTAGACAACCCTGCATCATTTATTGCTTTTTTTACTGGCGCCATTGATCTTTTAACTAAATCAGCTGATAATTGCTCAAATTGAGCTCTTGTCAAAGTTTTAACAAGGTGTTTTGGACCTGAATCAGTTAAAGATACATAAGGAAGGTTAATTTCAGTTTTGGTAGAGGATGACAATTCAATCTTTGCTTTTTCAGCTGCCTCTTTTAACCTTTGAAGCGCCATTGGATCCTTCCTCAAATCGATAGATTCAGACTTATTAAAATCGTTAGCTAACCAATCAATTAATACTTGATCAAAATCATCGCCTCCAAGATGGGTGTCTCCATTTGTAGATAATACCTCAAAAACTCCATCACCAAGTTCAAGGATAGATATATCAAATGTTCCACCACCTAAATCGTAAACTGCAATTTTTCTGTCTCCCTTACCAGATTTATCTAGTCCATATGCTAAAGCAGCGGCAGTAGGTTCATTTATTATTCTTTGAACTTTTAAACCTGCAATCTCACCTGCTTCTTTGGTTGCTTGTCTTTGAGAATCATTAAAATATGCTGGGACAGTGATTACAGCCTCATTGACATCATGTCCTAAATAGTCTTCAGCAGTTTTTTTCATTTTTTGTAATGTCATAGCTGATAATTCTTGAGGAGTATATAGTCTACCGTCAATATCAACTCTAGGAGTATTATTATCACCCTTAACAACATTATAGGCTACAGTTTTAGATTCCTTTTCAGATTCAGAAAACTTGTTCCCCATGAATCTCTTAATAGAAGATATTGTTTTTTGGGGGTTTGTAACTGCTTGTCTTTTAGCAGGATCTCCAACTTTAATTTCTCCTCCATCTACAAATGCTATAACAGAAGGAGTAGTTCTTTTACCTTCAGAGTTAGGAATTACAACAGGTTCATTACCTTCCATTACAGATACACATGAATTTGTCGTTCCTAAATCAATTCCTATTATTTTGCTCATAATTATATTTTTAAATTGTATACTTCAATGTTTATGCCAAATAATAAAACTGACAGCTTGTCATAAGAAAAATATCTAAAATATTTTAAAATATTTTACATTTACAAAAAAATATGACAGCAAAAAATAAAATATACTCCAGAATTACTACAAGCACACTTCAAGAACTGAAGAACAACAATCAAAAAATTTCTATGCTTACTGCATATGATTATACTTTTGCAAAACTTTTAGATCAAGCTGGTATTGAAGTAATTTTAGTTGGAGATTCTGCATCTAATGTAATTGGTGGACACGAAACTACCTTACCTATTACTTTAAATCAAATGATTTATCACGCCTCTTCAGTTATTAGAGGTGTTAAAAGATCTTTAGTGGTTGTTGACTTACCATTTGGTACATATCAAGCAAACTCAAGAGTTGCACTTGAATCTGCTATACGAATAATGAAAGAATCTGGAGCTCATTCAGTTAAAGTTGAAGGAGGTAGCAATGTTAGAGAATCCATAGAAAGAATCATCCAAGCTGGTATTCCTGTTATGGGTCATTTAGGTCTGACACCACAATCCATTTATAAATTTGGGACCTATTCTGTTAGAGCTAAAGAAAAGAGTGAAGCAGATAAACTTTTAAACGATGCAAAAATGTTGCAAGATATCGGTTGTTTTTGTTTAATTTTAGAAAAAATTCCAGCAAAATTAGCTAAAAAAATATCTTCAATTTTAAAAATTCCTGTAATCGGCATTGGTGCTGGTAATAGTGTTGATGGTCAAGTATTAGTCCTTCATGATATGTTGGGAATTAACCAGGATTTTAATCCTAGATTTATTAGAAGATATTTAAATTTAAAAGAAGAAATAATTTTAGCAGTAAAAAATTATATTAAAGATGTAAAGGATATCAAATTTCCAAACCAATCAGAACAATATTAATGGCAATGAAAATCAATGTTCTGTATGAAGATAACCATATTTTAATTTTAAATAAATCTTCCGGAATACCTGTTCAAAAGGACTCTTCTAATGATATCTCTTTATATGAAATTGCCAAACTATATATTAAAAAAAAATATCAAAAAAAAAATAATGTATTTCTTGGTTTAGTTCACAGAATTGATCGCCCTGTAAGTGGATGTGTTACTTTTGCAAAAACATCTAAATCTTTAAAAAGATTAAACGAGATGTTTAAAAAAAATTTGATTAAGAAAACTTATTTGGCAATTGTATGTGGAGTGAATTTAAATAAATCAGGAACACTTGAACATTGGCTATTAAAAAAACCAAAAATTAATAAATCATTTGCTTTTTTAAAACATGTTGAAAAATCAAAAAAGGCTTGTTTACAATATGAAAATATGTTTAGTTTTGAAAATTACACTCTATTGAAAATTGATTTAAAAACGGGTAGACACCACCAAATTAGGACTCAATTAAGTAAAATTGGACATCCTATAAAAGGAGATTTAAAATATGGTTCGAAAAGAAGTAATAAAAATAAATCAATAAGTCTTCACTCTAGTAGCATTGAACTAATCCACCCGGTAAAAAAAAATAAATTATTTATTAAAGCAAATCTACCTAAAGATGACTTATGGAGTGCTTTACCTTCTTATTTAGATGTTTAGCTTTTTCCTTAATTATTAATTCTATAGGCTTATCATAAATTTTACTTTCTAACCATGAGATAATATCTAAATAAAGAAAAGATCTTCTCTCGTAAGGATCTTCCTCGAAAACTTTTATTTCTTTGTATAATTTTTTAAAATTTTTTCTTAATTCATGTGGATAAATATTACCTAAACTCCTAATAAATTTAATCATTGACTTTTGAACTGAATGAAGATCATTCATTTTTAAAAGGAACTTATAGGTTTCTTTTAAAATTTTATCCAAATGAAAATCAAATCCAGCTTCATAATGTGCAACCAAATTCAAAACTCTTGTGAAACATAATAAATCCTCTCTCATCTTCAATGATTTATTTTTTATTATCATGTTTAAATAAAAAATTGTTTTTTCGTATTCTTCACTTCCAAAATATAAACATGCAATTTTATAATAAAAAACCATTATATGGTGTTGATCAATTCTGTCCTTGTATAGATCAATTTTACTAATAATTGATTCAACAATTTGAGTTCCTTGTTTAAATTCTCCCTCAAGAAAATAAAGATTTATTTTATTATTAAAATAATAAAGAAAATACAGAGCATCTAGATTGTCATTTTTAGGGAAACTACTTTTTTTGATATTAACAGTTAAATTATCTAAAACTTTTCTGAATTTATCAGGATGTTTAATTAACATTAAAGATTCCAATAAGTAGTTATTTCCTTGAAGATAAAAAACAGGATGAACTTTAATCATCTCAGGATTATTATTGAACATATTAACCCATTTCATTGCATATTTATAACTAGATAAAAAATCTTGAATCAATAAACTGAACCACAGATAAGCCTTATTATGCCACAACTTTTCTCTGAATCCAAAACTATCATAATCTAAATCAGGCATTCTTTCGAAAAAAAACTTTGTTATTTCTTTAAATTCTTTGTCACTTTTTGCATATCCTGCTTTAATTAGCTTTTCGTATAATTCTAATGATAAATTTGATAATCTACTAGTTATATTATTTTGTTGTATTAGCTTATTTGATTCTGAAATTAATTTTTCAGACCTATTACTTAAACTTCTTGTAATGTATTGAGACTCTATTAGTTTCTCAAGTTCAACAATTTCAAAAGCAATAAATTTATCCTCACTTTTTAAGGCTAGAGATTTAGCTTTATCTAAAATTTTTAAACTTTGTTTGTACAAGCCTTTATTATATAATATAGATGCAAATTCAAGTTCTTGTCTAATTTTTGATCTTAAATTCTGATTTAATGGGTTAAGCTTAAGACTTACTAAAAGTTGTTTGTAAAGGTGAGCTTTTAAATTTGATAATTGTCTTTTTGAAACAATCTTCTTATTAAGTATATATTTTTCATCATAATTAGACATTTTATCCATTAAATTAAATAACTTTAAAAATTTTGAATCAAGATTTGACCCAACTCTTCCAACAAAAAGCTTAAATTGTCTTTTTTCAGATTTTGATAGTGATTTAATTAAAATAAATAAACTTTCTTTATTGTAGTTAATCATTGTAAAAAATATTATTCTAAAAAACTGATCTTTAAGTATTTATTAAATTTATTAATAATTAGAGTATTGTAATAAATAATATTACAAAATCGTGTAATTATTTATAAATTATAAATTTAATAAGTAATTTCAATAATGCAGAAAGATCAAGTTAAAATTTTTGATACTACGTTAAGAGACGGAGAGCAAGTACCGGGTTGTAAATTGGATACAAAAAATAAACTGATAATTGCAGAAAAGCTTGATGAACTTGGTGTTGATGTTATTGAAGCTGGATTTCCAATTTCTAGTCCAGGTGACTTTAAATCTGTTGTTGAAATTTCTAAAATTGTTAAGAAATCCTCTGTTTGTGGATTAACAAGAGCAGTTAAAAAAGATATTGATGTAGCTGTAAATTCTTTAAAATATGCTAAATATCCCAGGATTCATACTGGTATTGGCACATCAGAGACTCACATTAAATATAAATTCAATTCAAATAAAGAAAAAATAATTGAAAGAGCAGTAGATGCAGTTACCTATGCTAAAAAATTCATAAATGATATTGAATTTTACGCAGAAGATGCTGGTAGAACTGATAATGATTTTCTTGCTCTAGTTTGTGAAAAAGTTATAAAAGCTGGAGCGACAGTACTAAATATTCCAGACACAACAGGTTATTGCCTACCTAGTGAATATGGTGAAAAAATTAAATATTTAATGGAAAATGTTAATTCAATTGAAAAAGTTACTATTTCATGTCATTGTCATAATGATCTTGGATTAGCTACGGCAAATTCAATTTCTGGAGTTATTAATGGAGCTAGACAAATTGAGTGTACTATTAATGGAATTGGTGAAAGAGCAGGAAATACTTCTCTTGAAGAAGTGGTTATGATTTTAAGACAACATCCTTATCTGAATTTAGACACTAATATTAATTCAAAGTATTTATATCCAATAAGTCAACTGGTTTCTGAAAGTATGGGAATGATCGTTCAACCAAATAAAGCTATTGTTGGAGCTAATGCCTTTGCACATAGTTCAGGTATTCATCAAGATGGTGTAATTAAAAAAAGAGAAACATATGAGATAATCGACCCCAAAGATGTTGGGGTTGATAAATCATCTATTATTCTAACTGCAAGGAGTGGAAGAGCAGCAATAGCATATAGAGCAAAAAATATTGGGTATGAAATAACAAAATTAGAACTGGATAAAGTTTATGACGAATTTTTAAAGTTAGCAGATCAAAAAAAAGAGATTACAGATGAAGATTTAAGCCTAATAATAAAAAAAATCTAATAAAATCAATTTTTAATACTTAATAATTTTTCTTTTACAATTTTATTCCAAATATTGTATCCCTCGTCGTTTAAGTGAAGTAAATCTCTTCTAAACAAATTGTTATTAGGGGTCCCATTTTTATTTAAAAAAAAATCCTTTGTTTCAATGTAATGCATATTGTAGTTTTTGTTGCAATAATCTTTAATTGATTTATTTAAATCACTAATTTTTTTCCAGTATTTCCACCTACTTGATGTTGGTGTAATCGCAATTTGAATAATAGGTATGTGTGGGTATTTTTTTCTAATCTGATTTACAAGAAAATCATATAAATTTATTATTTCTTCAATTGAACCGTCTCTCTCACCACCAATATTATATATATCCTCTAATCCTTTAATATCATTTGCAACAAAGCAAACAATCATACTTAGAGAGTGATTGTTTAATATTCTGTCAATAAAAAAAATTAAATCTCTGTAGTGAGCTCCACCATATCCCCTTTTTATTATTTTAAGTGGATCCATAACATTCTCTAAATTATCCCATAATCTAATTGAAGAACTACCAATAAACATGATTGAATTGTCATCATAAGAGGTTTTCTTATCAATTTCCTCAAATTTTAAAATCTCTTTCTCAAATCTTTGTCTATTTTCCTTAGGATACTTTTTAAAAAAATAGTCAAAATCAAGAGAATTCTGTGGAAATATAAAAGTTAAGTTGACAATTATAAAAATTAGAGAGAAATTAATTGATTTTCTCAAAGTGTTTCAATTTTTTTTTCGATTGGATTTGGAATTCTTGTGATATTGAAGTTATCATAATAACCTAAATAAAAAATTCCTAAACATTTTTCATTATGATTTAAACTAATATGCTCATTCATATATTTTATATAAGATGGAGTACTCCAAAAAGCCCCAATTTTAAGTGATGTTGCAGTTAACCACATGTTTTGTACTGCCATAGAAACAGATGCAATTTCCTCCCATTCAGGAATCCTCAATAAAGGGTCTCTATGCATACAAATTATTAAAATTATTGATGATTTTTTACATTTATTGATAATCTTATTAAATTTTAATTTTGAAAAATTTTCATTTGTCTGTTCGTACTTTTTAGACAAAAATTGACCAAGTAAAATTTTTGATTTGTCCTTTATTATTTTAAACCTCCAAGGCTCAGTTTTTTTGTGTGTAGGAGCCCAATTAGAAGATTCTAAAATAAGATCTATTTCTTTTTTTTTAATTTTTTTTGTGTTAAAAAATTCTGGTGAAATTGACCTTCTGCACTTTATAATATCAAATATTTCCATTTATTAATAAGATAAAAAATGTTTAGTAAAAGATTAATTAATTTGTTCAAAACTAATTAAAAAGAACTATAAAAAAATTAAAAAAAACATTTTTTTTTTTGTTAATTCGAAACAAATAATATTGATATGTTTGAACATTGTAAATGTTTAATTATTGGATCTGGACCAGCTGGATATACAGCTGCTATATACGCCTCGAGAGCAAATATGAAGCCTGTTTTATATCAAGGGAATGAACCAGGAGGGCAACTAACTACAACTAATGATGTCGAAAATTTTCCTGGTTACCCTAATGGAATTACAGGTCCAGAAATGATGAATGAGTTGAAGAAACAAGCTCAAAGATTTGGTACTGATATAAGAAATGGATGGATAACCAAGGTGGATTTTTCAGGTAAAAAACATAAAGTGTGGATTAATGACAATAAAATTTTAACCTGTGATACAGTCATAATTTCTACAGGTGCCTCAGCAAAATATTTGGGTATTGAATCTGAACAAAAATATTTAAAATTAGGAGGGGGAGTATCAGCATGTGCTGTTTGTGATGGTTTTTTTTACAAAAATCAAGAGGTTGTAGTAGTTGGTGGAGGTGACTCGGCCTGTGAGGAAGCTCACTACTTATCAAAACTTTGTAAAAAAGTAACTATGTTAATCAGAAAAAATAATTTTAGAGCTTCAAAAATAATGATTGATAGAGTGAAAAAAACAAAAAATATTGAGATATTATTTAATACTGAAACTTTGGAAGTTTTGGGTGACGAAAGTCTAGTTACAGGAGTTAAAATCAAAAATAATTCAACAAAAGAAATCAGTCAAATTCAAGCTACTGGTTTTTTTCTGGCTATAGGTCATCAACCTAATACTGATATTTTTAAAAAATATCTTAATCTAGACAAAACTGGATACATTATAAATGAATTGGGTAGTACTAAAACTAATGTCCCAGGGGTATTTGTTTCTGGTGACGCATCTGATAATGTTTATCGTCAAGCAGTAACAGCTGCAGGAACAGGTTGCATGGCAGCACTAGATGCTGAAAAATACCTGTCTGAACTCGAAAATTAGTTTATAATAAATATTCCGTATTAACAAAATTAGACTCTTTTGAATTCACTAACTCATTAAGGATTTCATTGTTGTATTCATTATCCTTTGCTGCAACAAAAGTTCTAATTGAGAAAGATCTCAATGCATCGTGAACACTTAAAGTACTAACTGCTGAATTTTTTCTTCCGGTAAAGGGGTATATGTCCGGACCCCTTTGACATGAACTGTTTAAGTTAACTCTACAAACTAAATTAGCCATTGTATCAATTAGTGGACCTATTTTTTTTATATCTCTTCCAAATAAGCTTACCTGTTGCCCATACTCTGAAGAGGCCATTAAATCCATTGGTTCACTTATATCATTATATGAAATAATAGGTATTACTGGACCAAATTGCTCCTCGTGATAAACTCTCATAGATTTATCAACAGGATATAAAACAGCAGGGAAACAATAATTTTCTGAAATCTGTCCCCCTTTTTTATTTATTATTCTTGAACCTTTACTAACTGCATCATCTATTAAATCTTTTATATAATTTGGCTTATTTGGTTCAGGGAGAGGTGTTAAAAAAACATCTTTTTCCCATGGTAATCCAAACTTTAAATTATCAACAGCTTTTGAAAAAAGATCAAGAAATTTATCAATTATTGATTCATGAACAAACAAAATTTTTAAGGCAGTACACCTTTGTCCATTAAAGGATAAAGTTCCTGAGATACACTCCTTAATTGTTAAATTTAAATCTGCATCAGGTAGAACAATACCAGGATTTTTGGCCTCCAAACCAAGTACTAGCCTTAATCTATTTTTATTTGGGTGCTCATCCTGAAGAGAAACTGCAGACGAACTATGACCAATCAAAGCTAAAACATCAATTTTACCTGACCTCATTATTGGAGGTGCAATTTTTCTACCTCTACCAAATAATATGTTCACAACACCAGGGGGGAAACTCTCTTTGAAAGCTTTTAATAGTGGAACAATTAATAAGACTCCATGTTTTGCAGGTTTAAATACAGCAGTATTTCCCATTATTATTGCTGGAACTAATAAACAAAATGTTTCATTCAAAGGATAATTATATGGTCCTAAGCACAATATAACTCCAAGAGGACCTCTTCTAATGTGAGCATGTATACCAGAATTTTTTTTAAAATTAGCACTATTTCTATCAAGGTCTTTATAAGCTTCAATTGTATCGTATATGTATTCAATAGTCCTGTCAAATTCTTTCTCTGAGTCTGCTTTATTTTTTCCTATCTCCCACATCAATAACTCAACAATTCTATCTCTAGAAAGCTTCATTTTTTCAACAAAAGTTCTCATGCATTTAATTCTATCTTTGACCTTCATTGTAGGCCATTCACCCTGCCCTCTTTTAAACGCATTATCGGCAGATTCTAATGCTTCTAAAGCTACTTCTCCATCCATATCTGGAATTGAACCTAATAATGTTTGTGTTTTGTTTCCATCAATATCCAATGTTTGTATTGAGGAATAAACATTTGAGTTTGGTCCATCCCATTTTTTTATTTCACCATTTATTAAATAAGCATCAGAGTTAGTCTTTTCAACTATCCTTACATTTTTCATATTTGCAAACTAATTTTTTGTTTTTTAATTGAACAAAATTAATACAAAATCTTTTATTAATTATAAAGAAATTAAACTACAATTAAATATTCTGTTTTTTTAATTCTCCAACAGCAAAATTAGCTGCTCTTGCTGTCAAAGCCATGTAAGTTAATGAAGGGTTTTGATTAGCTGCTGATGTCATACAAGCTCCATCTGTTACAAAAACGTTTGATACTTCATGTAATTGATTATTTCTATTTAATACAGATGTCTTAGGATCATAGCCCATTCTAGCAGTTCCCATCTCGTGAATTCCTCTACCAATTGGTGCTTTTCCATCAAAAACCTTAATGTTTTTAAAACCAGCTGTTTCCAACATTTCCTGTCCTTGAATTAACCAGTCTTCTTTCATCAATCTTTCATTTTCCTTAAATTCAGCGTCAAAAACAATTGTTGGTAAACCGTATTGATCAAGTTTATCATAGTTTAAAAAGAAATGATTTTCGTGATAAGGCAAAACCTCTCCAAATCCACCCATACCAAAAGCCCATCCTCCAGGTTTCAAAATATTTTCTTTTAGATCTTTACCGTATGAGTATTCGGGAACAGATTCTTGCCAACCCCATCCACTTCCTCTATATGCTCCTCCTTGATATCCATAACCTCTTAGGAAATTGACTTTTTCAGATTTTTTATTTACATTTCTAAATCTAGGAATATAAATTCCATTTGGTCTTCTACCAATGTAATATCTATCAAGATAACCGTCAATTGTACCTGAAACTCCTGCACCAAGCTGATGATCCATTATGTTATGCCCCAATTCTCCACTAGAATTTCCCATACCATTTGGAAAAGCTTCTGATTTTGACTGCATTAATATTGTAGCAGAGGCAACAGCAGAGGCGCATAAAAAAATTATTTTTGAATTGTAAATCGTTTCTTCTTTTGTTATTGCATCAATTACTCTAACACCAGTAGCCTTTTTTTTGTCTTTGTCATATAATACTTCGGCTACAATTGAATTTGCTTTTAAAGTTAGATTTCTTGTAGATTCTGCAGCAGGTAGTGTTGAAGACACAGAACTAAAATAAGCTCCGAAAGGACAACCCCTGCTACACCTATTTCTATATTGGCAAGATGCTCTTCCTGCTCCAGCTTTTCTACCCTCAGTGATATGTGCAACTCTTCCAACTGTAAGCAATCTGCCATCTTTAAAATTCTTTTCTAAGGATTTTCTTAAATGATTTTCAATGCAGTTAAGCTCCATAGGTTTTAAAAATTCACTGTCAGGTAAATGTGGGATTTTTAGGCGTTCCCCACTAACACCAATAAACTTTTCTACATGAGAATACCATGGAGCAATATCTTTATATCGAATAGGCCAATCCACACCATATCCATCTTTAGCATTTGCTTCAAAATCTAAATCAGACCATCTGTAGGTTTGACGTCCCCAAATCAATGATCTTCCACCGACTTGTTTACCCCTTATCCAATCAAAAGTTTTTATTTCATCGTAATCGTGTTCAGAGTCAGTATTATAAAAATGTCTATTAAATTCACTAACCCCCCATCTCTTTTGCTTATCGTAATGTTTGTCGAGAATCTTTTTTGGTGTAGCACCACCATGTTTTACATCCCATTTATCCAAATTCATTGTGGGATAATCTTCAACATGTTTAACCATTCGTCCTCTTTCTAAAACTAGTGTTTTGAGGCCATTTTCACATAATTCCTTTGCAGCCCATCCACCACTAATTCCAGAACCTACAACAATTGCATCGTATTTTTCCATGTTTAAAGTTTTTTTTTTTAAATCTAAAAAAAAATTTTCAAAAAAGTAGTTTTGATTTAAATTAAATAATTTTTAAAGTTGAGAATAATTTAATGATTTTAAAAAAATTGATGAAATATTGGATACAAGACTTTCATTAGAAATAGTCTTATATTTTTTCATTGATTTCATTTTAACCCATTTGGGATGATCAACAAATTTTTTCCAAGATTTGGATCTTGACTCCATAGAATCATATACTAACATATAAGTCAAAAGAGGCAATTTTTCTCCTGATATTTTTTCACCATAAAATACTGAGTTTAAGCCCACCTCATCAAATATATCTATTTCCCCATTATTAAACATTTCAATCTTTTTCATGTATGCTTCATCATTCGGGGATTCATAATTTCTTATCTCAAATATGGACATATCTTTGCCAGGTTTTCTGATTTTTGGAAAATCCTTAAATGCATAGAAATGTGATACTGAATATCTCTTATATGGGATTTTGTTATTTTCAATAGAATTTAACTTTAAAGAAGATTCTAGATAAATCTTATCATTTTTTAATTTAAAATAAATTTCATTGTAGTCTTCAAAACTTTTGTATGGAATTAACACATAAATACTTTTTGGAAGATTATTATCAATTGGAGAAAATACACCAATATTTTTCACTTTATGTCTGTTAAGTGCTGGGAGTAAAGAATTTTCAAGATAATCATTTAAAATTTTTTGACTAGTCCCCCATTTTAATTCATATTTTCTTAACTCATAAAATTCTCTCTGAGAATACAAATTTGAAACAATTAAAAGTATTGATAAAAGTATTATTTTTTTCATGTTTTAAAATTAAATTATTTTTTTCATTGCAGTCATAGAATCTCTTAATTCATAACCAATTGATTCTATTGGGTGATATCTTAAAATTTCATTTATATCTATTAGCTTCTTGTTGTCAACTCCTAAATCATTAATATCATCAAACCTTTTTCCAATTACATTAACATCAATTTTTTTCATAAAATCCTCAAGTAAAGGCTTACAAGCATGATCAAACAAATAACAACCATACTCAGCTGTATCAGATATAACCCTATTCATTTCAAATAATTTTTTTCTAGCAATTGTATTTGCAATAAGTGGTGTTTCATGAAGTGACTCATAATATGCAGATTCTTCTTTGATTCCTGCTGACACCATAACTTCAAATGCTAGTTCAACTCCAGCTCTTACGAAAGCAACCATTAAAATTCCGTGATCAAAATATTCTTGCTCTTTAATTTCTTTGTCAGTGATTTTTGTCTTTTCAAAATCAGTCTCTGCAGTTAGTGCTCTCCAATTAAGTAGATTTTTGTCATCATTTGACCAATCTTCCATCATAGTTTTAGAAAATTTACCAGACATTATATCATCCATATGTTTAATAAATAAAGGAGTTAAAATTTTTTTTAACTCTTCAGATAATCTAAATGCCTCGATTTTTGATGGATTTGATAATCTATCCATCATGTTTGTAATTCCTCCATGTTTCAGTGCCTCAGTAATTGTCTCCCAACCATATTGGACTAGTTTAGCTGCATAACCAGGATCAATATTTTTTTCAATCATTTTATTAAAGCATAAAATCGAACCAGTTTGTAAAATTCCACACAAAATTGTTTGCTCTCCCATTAAATCAGATTTTACCTCTGCAACAAAAGATGACTCTAAAACGCCAGCTCTATGGCCACCAGTAGCGACAGCGTAAGCTTTAGCAATCTCAAGACCGTCTTTATTTGGATCATTCTCTGGATGAACAGCAATCAGAGTTGGTACACCAAAACCCCTTTTAAATTCCTCTCTAACCTCTGATCCTGGACACTTCGGGGCAACCATTATAACTGTTAAATCTTTACGAATTTTCATACCCTCCTCAACAATATTAAATCCATGTGAATAAGATAATGTCGCTCCGCTTTTTATCAATGGCATAACAGCTTTAATTACTGATGTATGATTTTTATCTGGGGTAAGATTGATAACCAAATCAGCATCTGGAATCATTTCTTCATATGATCCAACATTAAATTTATTTTTAGAAGCATTCAAAAAAGATTCCCTTTTTTCACTTATTGCTCCTGATCTCAAAGCGTAAGAAATATTAAGACCAGAATCTCTCATATTTAATCCTTGATTTAGTCCTTGCGCCCCACATCCAACAATTACAATTTTTTTACCAGTAAGTTTTGATACTCCACTTTCAAATTCATTTGAATTCATAAACCTACATTGGCCTAGTTGTTCTAATTGATCTCTTAAAGATAATTGATTGAAGTAATTAGTCATAATTTTATTTTTCGTTAAATTTATTTAAAATTTCAGTGATATTCATTTTCTCTTTTGTTACAGATATTCTTCCTGATCTTACAAATTGCATTAATCCATATGGTTCAAGCTGGCTTCTTAAATTTTCGGTCTCATGTCTAAATCCAGTAATTTCAATTACAAAAAATTCTGGACTTACAGTTACAATTTTAGCCTGACTTTTTTTTATAATGTTTTGAATATGTCTTTCCTCAAAAAGAGAGCTTGATTTAACTTTGTAAAGTGCTGATTCCTGAAAAATAGTTTCCTCGTCTGTATGATAAAAAGCTTTAATTACATCAATTTGTTTTTCAATCTGTTGAACAACTTTCTTAACCTTACTTTCAGTAACTTCAACAACAATGACAAATCTAAAGACATGTTCAATTTCTGAGGGACTGGTAGAAAAACTTTCAATATTAATATGTCTTTTTAAAAGTATAGCGGAAACTCTATTCAATAAACCAACGTTATTTTCAGAGTATAATGAAATTGTATATGTTTTCTTTTTTTCTTTCATTTTAATCTAATATCTGAAACTGATGATCCAGAGGGAATCATTGGAAATACATTATCCTCTTTTTCAACACAAACCTCTAAAAAGTAAGGTTTTTTGGATAATATCATTTTTTCTACTGCATTATTTAAATTCTCTCTTTCATTTACTCTTTCTGCTTCAATATTATACCCTTTGGATATCGTAACAAAATCAGGATTAATCATCTCAGTTGATGCGTATCTTTTATCAAAAAACAACTGTTGCCATTGTCTAACCATACCCAAATAATCGTTATTTAAAACAACAATTTTAACAGCTACACCTGTTTGAAAAATTGTACCTAATTCTTGAATTGTCATTTGGTATCCTCCATCACCTATAACTGCTACAACTTCTCTATTTGGAGCACCCATTTTAGCTCCTATAGCAGCAGGTAAAGCAAAACCCATTGTGCCGAGTCCTCCGGAAGTTATATTACTTTTACTTCTAACAAACTTAGCATAACGACATGCAACCATCTGATGTTGCCCAACATCAGTTACAATAACAGCATCACCTTTGGTGTATTTGTTAATTGATACGATAACCTCTCCCATAGTTAAACCCTTCTTGACAGGTTTAGTGTCGTTTTTAATAACTGCGTCAATCTCAATTTTCATCTTTTTTTCAAAAGAAACTAACCATTCATCATGATTGTTTTTAGAAACTTTTGATGTCAAAATTTTTAGTGATTCTTTACAATCTCCTAAAATTGGATAATGAGCATATACATTTTTGTTTATCTCGGCAGGATCTATTTCTAAATGTATAATTTTAGCTTGTTTTGCATAAGTATTCAAATCTCCAGTTACACGGTCATCAAATCTCATCCCTATGGCAATCAAAACGTCACATTCATTCGTCAACACATTCGGGCCATAATTACCATGCATTCCAACCATCCCAACATTTAATGGATGTTCAGTTGGCATAGCAGACAAACCTAGTATTGTCCATGCTGAGGGTATACCAGTCTTTTCAATAAAACTTCTAAGTTCTTTTTCGGCATTACCTAAAATAACACCCTGACCATAAACAATGAAAGGTTTTTTAGCCTCGTTAATAATTTTTGCAGCTTCTTTAATTTGACTTAAATCTAGTTTTGGTTTAGGCACGTAACTCCTAATTCCATAACACTTTTTGTAATTGAATATCAAATCATTAAATTGAGCATCTTTTGTAATGTCAATTAAAACTGGTCCTGGTCTTCCAGTCTTAGCTATATAAAACGCCTTAGCAAATATTTCTGGTATTTCCTCTGCTCTAGTAATTTGATAGTTCCATTTAGTAACAGGGGTTGAAATACCAATTATGTCGGTTTCTTGAAAAGCATCAGATCCCAAAAGTTTTGATGAAACTTGACCAGTAATACAAACAATAGGTGTTGAATCAATTTGAGCATCAGCAATCCCAGTAACCAAGTTGGTTGCTCCTGGTCCTGATGTAGCAATAGCAACTCCAACTTTTCCAGACGTTCTGGCATATCCTTGTGCTGCATGAGTAGCGCCTTGTTCATGTCTTGTTAAAATGTGATTGAGCTTATCTTGATATTTATAAAGCTCATCGTAAACTGGCATAATAGCTCCACCAGGATAACCATAAATCAAATCTACCCCTTCATGTAATAAACACTTGATAACTGCCTCAGCTCCTGATATTTTATTATTAGTTTTCATTTATTAATTGTCAGTTACACAGCCCTTTGACGCTGATGATACATTTTTAATATACTTGTACAAAATACCACTATTAAACTTAAAGTTAGGAGCTTTCCATTTGTTTTTTCTTTTATTATATTCCTCCTCAGAAATTTTTAAATCTAGTCTGTTGGTTTTAGCATCAATAGCTATAATATCGCCATTTTTAATCAAAGCTATTCCTCCTCCTTCTTGTGCTTCTGGGACAATATGACCAACAACAAAACCGTGAGTTCCTCCAGAAAATCTACCATCTGTTATCAAAGCAACATCTTTTCCTAATCCAGCTCCCATAATTGCTGCGGTTGGTTTTAACATTTCAGGCATGCCTGGTCCACCTTTAGGCCCCTCATATCTAATAACAACCACCTCACCACTTTTAACAACACCTTCCGCAATACCTTTATTTGCATCATATTCACTGTCAAATACTCTTGCAGGGCCTTCAAAAAANAGNCCTTCTTTTCCNGTAATTTTTGCAACAGACCCTCCANGAGCAATATTACCTTTTAAAATCCTAATGTGTCCTGAGTCTTTTATTGGATTATTTAAAGGTCTNATTATATCTTGGTCTTTAGATAACCCACTTAGACTTTTTAAATTTTCTTTAATTGTCTTTCCAGTAACAGTTAAACAATCTCCATCAATAATATTGTTTTCTAACATAAATTTTAAAACTGCTGGAACTCCACCTACCTTATGAAGATCTTCCATTACATATCTTCCACTTGGTTTTAAATCAGCCAAAAGTGGCGTACTATCCATTATCTTTTGAAAATCATCAATTGTAAAGTCTAATTTTGCTGCATTGGCAATTGCTAGAAAATGTAATACTGCGTTAGTTGATCCTCCAAGTACTGCAATTAACCTTATGGCATTAGTTAAAGATTTTTTATTGACAATATCTCTTGGTTTTATATCATTTTTTATCAAATTTTCTAAATAAAAAGCAACATCATCACATTCATTTTTTTTTGAATCACTTATTGCAGGGTTAGATGAATTGTAAGGTAATGCCATTCCTAAAGCCTCAATTGCTGAAGCCATGGTATTGGCTGTGTACATGCCACCACATGCACCTGCTCCAGGACATGCTTTTTCAACAATGCTATTAAAATCTTCGTCACTAATCAATCCAGCAACTTTTTCCCCCCATGCCTCTAGGGTTGAAACTATATCTAATTTTTTATTTTTATGACAACCAGGAGCAATTGTTCCACCATAAACAAGAATTGAAGGTCTATTTAATCTTAGCATTGCCATTAGGGCACCAGGCATATTTTTATCACAACCGACTACTGTTATTAAAGCATCATAAGCCATTGCTTGAACAACAGTTTCAATTGAATCTGCAATTATGTCTCTAGATGGTAACGAATATCTCATACCGGGTGTACCCATAGAGATTCCATCACTTACCCCAATTGTATTGAAAATTAATGGTACGGAGTTATTAGATTTAAAACCTTTCTTAATTTTAATTGAAAGTTCATTTAAGTGCATATTACACGGATTCCCTTCATAACCTGTACTTGCTATTCCAACTAAAGACTTATCAAAGTCACTCTTAGTCATTCCTATTGCATGAAGCATAGCTTTAGCTGCAGGATGAGATGGATCCTTAGTAATAACTTTACTGTATTTTTTCAAGTCCATAAAAACAATACTTTTTTCAAATTTAAGTTAAATTAAATTTTAATTTAATTGTTTTTTAATTTGCAATTAAGTTCAAAGACTATATATAGAATATAATTACCTGAATTTGAAGCATTTGTAATGTTGAGATTTATAACATTCAAAAATTAAAAATAATCTAATTTAAATTTTAATTAATTAGACATCCTCCATAAAAAAAAAGAAATATTAACTTAACAGAAAAAAATTAAAATTGATAAACAAATTAATTCAAAATCAAAAATCTTTTTTTGAATCTCAGGTT
Organism: Flavobacteriaceae bacterium; assembly: GCA_002702875.1. Classification (GTDB taxonomy): domain Bacteria; phylum Bacteroidota; class Bacteroidia; order Flavobacteriales; family Flavobacteriaceae; genus TMED220. The sequence continues at coordinate 41,025 of PACV01000066.1, read as the reverse complement.
ACTAAATCTATCGAATTTAGAAAAAAAAGTTTAAAAAAACTTTTGATTAATATTGAAAAATACGAAAACGAGATATACGATTGTTTGAAAAATGATTTGAATAAACATAAATTTGAATCTTTCGTTTCGGAGGTCTATTTAGTAAAAAAAGAAATAAAATATTTTATTAAGAATATTTCAAGTTGGAGCAAAACAAAAAAAGTAAAGTCATCAATATTAAACTTCTATTCAAAAGATTATTTGACACCAGAACCTTATGGTTTAACGCTTCATATTAGTCCATGGAATTATCCTTTTCAATTATCTCTTAATTCACTAATAGGTGCTGTTGGTGCTGGAAATACAGTTGTTTTAAAACCTTCAGAAAATTCTCCTCATACATCTAAACTTATAAAAAAAATTATTAATGAAAGTTTCAACCAAGAACATGTTGAAGTCATTTTAGGAAATAAAGAAGTGGCATCAGAATTACTGGAATACAAATGGGACTATATTTTTTTTACTGGGAGCACTGAAATTGGAAAAATTGTTGCATCAAAAGCTGCAAATAAATTAACACCTTACACTCTTGAACTAGGTGGAAAAAACCCTTGTATTGTAGACGAAACTGTACCAATAGGCATGACTGCTAAAAGAATTGTTTGGGGTAAATTTTTAAATTGTGGTCAAACATGTATTGCACCAGATTTTATTGTTGTAAATAAGTTAATTTTGGAAAAACTAATTGAAAAAATTAAATATGAAATTGAAATTTCTTTTGGGAAAAATCCCCAGAATTCAAGTTCCTATGGAAGGATAATTAATGAAAAACATCTCAAAAGATTAGAATCATACTTGAAAAAAGAAAAAAATATTATTGGAGGAAAAATTAATTATAAAGCTAAATATCTTGAGCCTACAATCGTCATTGATCCTAATTTAGAAAGTAAGGTAATGAAAACAGAAATTTTTGGACCAATACTACCTATTTTATCTTATAATAATAGTTCAGATTTACATAATATTTTAAGTAAAAACAATAATCCGTTAGCATTTTATATTTTCTCAAAAAACAAAAAATTCATAGATGAGATTTTAAAAAAATATTCTTTCGGTGGAGCTTGCATTAATGACACAATAATTCAATTTTTAAATGATAAGCTTCCTTTTGGAGGAATTGGAGAAAGTGGAACAGGTTCCTATCACGGCAAACATAGTTTTAATACATTTACCCATTTTAAATCTATTGTTAAAAAGCCCTTTTTTAAAGATATATGGTTGAGATTTCCTCCATACCCTAATAAATTCAATTTAATAAAATCAATTTTAAACAAAATTTAATGAAAGAAAAAAAAGTTAGTGAAGCTATAAATTTTAGAAGGGCAGTTAGAGTTTATGATTCTAATAAAAAAATTGATAAAAAAATTGTTAAAAAATGTATAGAACAAGCAATATTAGCTCCTAGTAGTGATAACTTACAATTATGGGAATTCTATCATATTACATCACCAAAAAAACTTAAGCAAATTTCATATGCATGTTTTAATCAACCAGCTGCCAAAACATCACAACAAATTGTTATTGCTGTTGTTAGAAGAAAACTATGGAGATCACGAGCTAAAATGAACTCAAATTTTATAAAAAAAAATAATCCAAAAGACCTTAATTCCAAAAAAATTATTGGAGCAATTAATTACTATGAAAAAACTATACCAAACGTCTATTCCGATTTTTTTGGAATATTGGGTTTTTTAAAATTAATAAAATCAAAAATAATTGGCTTATACAAACCTGCCAATAAACAAGTTACATATATTGACAAAAGAATTGCTGGGCATAAAAGTACTGCACTTGCAGCACAAAATTTTATGATAAGTATGTCTGCATATGGTTATGATACATGCCCTATGGAAGGATTTGACTCAGACTTATTAAAAAAGTATTTAAACTTACCAAAAAATAGTGAAATTTGTATGGTAATTGGATGTGGTATAAGAAGTGAAAACGGAATTTATGGTCTTAGATATAGAGTTCCACTAAAACATGTATATTTTGAAAAATAAAGTTTGATTTTTTTATTTAGTTTTAAATTTATCTAAGCCCTCTTTTAACCAATTATAGTATGTTTCACTATCAGTATATTGAATTGGAGAATTAATTATTTTACCGTCAGGATATAACAAGATGTAATAAGGTTGAGATGCTGATGAAAAGTTTATTGCTTGAAAAGTTGACCATTTATCGCCAATTGTTTTAATATTTTTTATTTTTCCATTTTTGAATTTATACACAAATTGTTCCTCATCTAAAAGCCTTTTTCTGTCATCAACATAAAGAGAAATCAAAATAAATTCATTTGATATTAAATCATATATTTTTTTAATAGACCAAACATTTTGTTCTATCTTTCTACAATTAACGCATGCCCAGCCTGTAAAATCTAATAAAATTGGTTTATTTTCGACTTCAGAAATTTTTCTTCCTTCATCAAATTCCTTATAACAATTTAAATTTAAAGGACAATCATTTTCGTCTGAATTAATACTATAGAATTTGGGAGGTAATAATCCACTAAGAATTTTCATTTCATTAAAATTGTAGTTTAACCCTGACAAAATCCAAAGTGATATAACAAAAAACATTGATCCTGAAACTTTTTGACTAAGATTAATAGATCTTTTTTTCTCACCGGGAAACTTATAAACTCCAAAAAGGTATAGAGATATTAAGATTGCAAGCAAAAACCATATAAAAATAAATATTTCTCTAGGTAAAATATTCCAGTGACTCACTAAATCAGCATTAGATAAAAATTTAAATGCTAAAGCTAATTCAAGAAAACCAAGAATAACTTTTATGTTTTTCATCCATATTCCAGAGGATGGGATTTTAGATAAAATACTAGGGAAAACTGATAAAATTGAAAATGGCAAGGCTAAAGCAAATCCAAAACCTGACATTGCTAAAGTAAGCTCAATTGGATTACTTTCATTTGTTATAGAACCAACTAAAAGTGATCCTAGTATTGGTCCTGTGCAGGAAAAAGAAACAATTGCAAGGGTTAAAGCCATAAAAAATATTCCTATGAAATTATTTGATGAAAATGAATCTGTTTTATTAGACCAGGAAGATGGAAGTGATATATCATAAAATCCAAAGAAAGAAAAAGCAAAAAATATAAAAATTAAAAAGAATAAAATATTCACTGTAACATTAGTTGAAAGGTTATTTAAAATTTGGGGGTTTATAAAATCAAATAAATGAAAGGGTGCACTTAACAAAATGTAAATCAAAACAATAAAAAAACCATACAAAATTGCATTGCTAATGCCGTTTCCATTTGAATTTTTTATAAAAAATGACACAGTTAATGGAATCATTGGAAAAATACATGGAGTCAAAAGCGCAATTAAACCACCCAAGAAACCTAAAACAAAAAGATTTAAGTATTCATAAAAACCAGATCTGATGGATTCTTTTTTAAGTAAAGATTTGTCCTCTATTTTTAAATCAATTTTATCACTTAAAAAAACATCCCTATCTGACAAAGTTATCTTTTCATAGATTTGCTTTGCATTTTCAACTAACGGAAAATAAAATTCTTTAGTTCTAAAAAGACAAATCTCATCGTTACAAGTCTGAAATTCAATATAACCGTTAATGTAGTCTACGCCATTTGAATTAATTTCAATACTTTGTTCAAAACCAATATTTTTTTCAAAAAACTCTAAGTCAATTTCAAAAAATTTGTCATATTCCTCATTGGGTGTCCTTCTTGGAATAACATCTTTAAAAATTATTTTTGTGGAATCTATAGTATAATTAAAAGATGTTGGAATAGGTCCATCTTTTATTTTTTTTGTTGAATACAAATACCATCCCTTTTCAATTTTTGCATCAAATATAAGTTTGTATTTATTTTCAGAGATTTTTTCAATAGAATTTGACCAACTAACAGGCTCTTGACCTTGAAGGGTGAATGAAAGGAATACAAAAAATAAAAGAAATACTCTTACACAGTACATTTTATGATTATTTTATTTTTACTATTAGATTTAAATTTAAATCGTCTATCTCCTCTCAACCCAACAATCCAAACAATTTTATTATTTGAACATAACAACCATTGAGCTTCTTTTTGAAATAGATTCAGTTTCGAATCCTTGTAATATTTACTAACTTTCTTTTTCCCTTCTATTCCATCGGGGTAAAAATAATCACCATTTTTCCACTTTCTTATTTCCAAAGGGAATTTTAACTTATCATTATCTAAAACTATATGATTTCTATCATAACTATCACTTTTGACAATTTTAAGATTTAAGGGGGATAAATCTTTCGAAAATCCATCCCAATAAAATTGATTTTTTTGTGACTTTTCTTTTTTTTGCAAAATCAATTGATTTCTATCTTTAAGTAATATATGTGTATCTGAAATTAACTTTTTTCCTGAATTGGACTCAAGTATGTTAACTAAATCTTTGGTATTCTTAAATCCATAATCCTTAAATAGTTCAAATAAAAAAAAATTTAAAGGATTTAATTTGGATAATTCATTTGTAGATATGATGATAAAATTTTCATTTTTTTTAAAATTATTTTTTTTCCAATTAATTAAGTTATTTTTTAAAACATCTTTTGCAAGATTTAAGTTTTTAACTGTAGTTTTAAAATTTATAAATAAATCATTATCATATTTCATCCATTTTTTTAAAATGTTATTTCTAATGAAATTCCTTAAATATTTATTGCTTAAATTCGATGAATCCTCTCTCCAATCAACTTTATTCTCGATAGCATATTTCTCAATTTGACTTCTTGTAAAGGAAATAAGTGGTCTAAAAATTTTATTACTCTTATAATTCATGCCAGTTATACCGTCAAAACCAGTACCTCTGGATATATTTATTAATATTGTCTCAAATTGATCATTTAAATTGTGAGCTGTAACTAGATATTTTATTTTATCAGTTTTCATTAAATCAAAAAACCATTGGTATCTCAATTCTCTTGCAGCAATTTGGATTGAAATTTTTTTAGATTCAACATAATTTAGAGTCTCAAATTTTTTAATTGAAAGTTTAATTTCTTTTTGATTAGCAAATTTTTTAACAAGAAGTTCATCTTTTATGTTGTCATCTCCTCTGAGATTAAAATTGCAGTGTGCCATCTCAAAATTATATTTAAGTTTATAAAAAAGATTTGCAAGAACCATACTATCTATTCCACCACTGACTGCTAACAAAAACTTGCTTGTTTTTAATTCAATGAATTCATTTAAAATAATTCTCTGAAATTCTTTTATCATAGCACAAATTTAATACATTGATTTTTTGAAAAATCTAAAAAAAGATTTTTTTACTTGTATATGTAAATAAAATGTACCAATTTTGTAATGAAATGAAAAAAGAAATAATAACATTTTTAAATTTTTTACAAACTCTCAACCTTGAGTTTACTCGTTTCGTTCGTCCCCTTAGGGGTTAATATATCACCTGTGGTTTATCCACATATTCAATTTTATTTAATATTAATTAATCAATAATGAAAATTATTATTGCAAGTATAAAGCATACACATTTTGCGAATGAAATAAGTAAATGCATAGATGATTCTGCTAAGGTCAGGGGAACAGGTATTGCAAGAAGAAGCCCTGTTTACATTTTGAACAAAATTAAAAGCGGAAATGCTGTTATTGCTACAAATTATAATAAATTTGCTGGGTTTTGTTATATTGAGGTTTGGGGAGAAGGTAAATATGTTGCACACTCAGGGCTTATTGTTGCTCCAGAGTATAGAGGTTTAGGTTTAGCTAAAAAAATAAAGAAAAAGGTCTTTAATTTGTCAAAAAAAATATACCCAAAAGCTAAAATTTTTGGAATTACAACTGGTATGGCAGTTATGAAAATCAATTATGAGCTAGGTTACAAACCTGTTAATTTTTCTCAATTAACTGATGATCCTTCTTTTTGGAAAGGTTGTCAAACGTGTAAAAATTATGACATTTTAACTAGAACTGACAGAAAAATGTGTTTATGTACTGGAATGTTATATGAACCTAAAATAAATTAGTATGAAAAAAAAACTTGTGCTTGCCTACAGTGGTGGTTTAGATACTTCTTATTGCCTAAAAAAATTATCAAAAGATGGATTTGAAGTTCATGCTGTAAGTGTTAATACTGGAGGATTTAATGATCAAGAAATCAAAAACCAACAAGACAATGCGCTTAAAATTGGAGCAACAAAATATACTAGTTTAAATGGGCTTGATAATTATTATAATAAGGTAATTAGATTTTTAGTGTTTGGAAATATCCTTAAAAATGAAACCTATCCTTTATCAGTTAGTGCTGAAAGAGTTATTCAAGCGATTGAATTAATTAATTATGCAAATAAAAATAACATAAAATACATTGCACATGGAAGTACTGGTGCTGGAAATGACCAAATTAGATTTGATTTAATATTTCAAACTCTTGCTCCTGATATAAAAATTATAACACCAATAAGAGATAATTCATTAACAAGAGAAGAGGAAATCAATTATCTTAAGCAAAATGGAATAGATATTTCATGGGAAAAAGGAAAATATTCAATTAATAAAGGGTTATGGGGAACAACAATTGGTGGTGATGAAACTTTACACTCAAACAAAACTTTACCTGAAATTGCATTTCCTAATCAATTAAAAGAAAAAAAATCAAAAAATATTAGCTTAAGTTTTAATAAAGGAGAGTTGGTAGAAGTTAATGGATTAGCTGATAATCCTGTTAATTTAATAAATTACTTACAATCAATTTCTGAAAAATTTGCAATTGGAAGAGATACTCACGTTGGAGATACAATTATTGGAATAAAAGGAAGAGTTGCGTTTGAAGCTGCAGCTCCAATTATAATTATTAAATCCCACCATTTACTTGAAAAGCATACTCTTTCAAAATGGCAACAATTTCAAAAAAAACAAGTGGCTGATTTCTATGGTATGTTATTACATGAGGGAAATTATCTTGACCCAGTTATGAGAGATATAGAATCTTTTTTAATTAGTAGTCAAAAAAATGTAACTGGAAAAGTTTCCATAAAATTGAGTCCGTACAGATTTGAGCTTGAAGGAATTTCATCTAATAATGATTTAATGAATAACTCATTAGGGGTTTATGGTGAAATGAACAACGGTTGGAGTTCAAATGATGTAAAGGGATTTATTAAAATAATTAGTAATACTGGTAAAATTTTTAATTTAAAAAATTCAAATAAAAAATGAAAAGTGTTGGAGTAATTGGTGGTTCTGGATACACTGGAGGTGAGTTAATTAGAATAATTCTTAGACATCCTAATTTAAGATTAAAATATGTGTATAGCTCAACTAAATCGGGAAAGAAAATAGAAGATGCTCATTATGACTTAATTGGAGAATCAAATTTAAAATTCACTGATTCAATTAATGATGATGTTGATTTACTATTCTTATGTCTTGGTCATGGAAATTCAAAAAAATTTTTAGAAAAAAATGTTTTGAACCCTAAGACAAAAGTAATTGACTTAAGTCATGATTTTAGATTAAATGAATTTTCTAAATTTAAGGATAGAATTTTTACTTATGGTTTGCCAGAATTTCAAAAAAGTAAATTGAAAAATTCAAATAATATTGCCAATCCTGGTTGCTTTGCAACATCCATTCAACTTGCAATTTTACCATTAGCATATTCAAAATTAATTTGTGATGAAATTCATGTGAATTCTATTACTGGCAGTACAGGAGCCGGAGTTGGATTAAGTAGCACATCACATTTTAGTCAAAGAAACAATAACCTTTCTTGGTATAAAGTATTTACTCACCAACATTTAAGTGAAATTAATCAAACACTTAATTTTTTAAATGGAAATGAAGTAAAAATCAACTTTATCCCAATTAGAGGTAACTTTACAAGAGGTATTTTTTCAACGGCTTATACGAATTTTAATGATAGTATTGACAAAGCATTTGATTTGTATAGTGATTACTATAAAGGTGATCCGTTTGTTAAAATTTCTAAAAATGAAATTTTCTTGAAACAAGTTGTCAATACAAATAATTGTCATATTCACCTACACAAACATGAAGATAAACTATTAATTACTTCAATAATTGACAATTTAATCAAAGGAGCTTCTGGTCAAGCAATTCAGAATACAAATTTATTAATGAACTGGGATGAAAGTTTGGGTTTGAAATTTAAAGGATCAATTTTTTAAAAATTAATTATTATGAAAATAGCAATAATTGGAACAGGAAATCTTGGATTAAGCATAGCTCAAGGTTTAATAATTAACAACACTATAACTTCTTTGTATCTTACTAAAAGAAATATTGAGTCAATTGAAGAGTGGAGTGAAAACAAGTATGTAACTGTTACTAAAAATAATATTGAAGCAGTTAAAAAATCTGACATATTAATTTTTTCAGTTCAACCGAATCAATTTGAAGAAATTTTAAATGAGATAAATACTCATTTGACAAATAAGCACATAATTATTTCAACTATAACTGGTTTTCATATAAATAGAATTGAGAGTGTTATTGGAAATAAAATACCAATAATCAGATCTATGCCAAATACAGCAATTTCAGTTGGGAAATCAATGACATGTTTATGTAGTAATGAAATTGGTAAAAAAAGAATTGATATTGCCTCTGCAATTTTTAATGGGTTAGGGAACTCGATAATTATTAAAGAAAATGATATGCAAGCTGCAACTGTATTATGTGCAAGCGGTATTGCATTTTGGATGAGAATAATCAGAGCAATGACTCAAGGCGGTATCCAACTCGGTTTTGAAGCCAGTGAAGCTATGAAAATGTCAACATTTACAGCACTTGGTGCTTCAAGTTTACTTTTAGAAAATAATTCTCATCCTGAGAAAGAAATAGATAAAGTCACAACCCCTAATGGATGTACTATTAAAGGTTTAAATGAAATGGAACATAAAGGTTTGAGTTCCTCTATAATTCAGGGGTTAGTTGCCTCATTTGAAAAAATAAATGAAATGTCAAAAAAATAGTATATGAATTTATTTGATGTCTATCCCTTATATGAAGTAACTCCTAGTAAAGCAAAAGACGTATTTGTTTTTGATGAAAATCAAAATAAATATTTAGACCTCTATGGAGGACATGCTGTCATTTCTATTGGCCACGGAAATAAATATTATATCAAATCTATAGTTGATCAAATAAATAAAATTGGATTTTACTCTAATGCCATAAAAAACCCATTACAGAATGAATTAGCAGTAAAATTAGCTAATGCATCGAATTGTAATAATTATAGCCTATTTATGTGTAGTTCTGGAGCTGAAGCAAACGAAAATGCTATTAAATTAGCTTCATTTTATAATAATAAATCTAGAATAATTTCTTTCAAAAATGCTTTTCACGGTAGAACCAGTGCGGCAGTTGCAGCAACAGATAATCCAAATATTGTTGCTCCAATAAATTCTCAGCAAAAGGTAACTTTTTTACCTTTTAATGAAATCGATAAAGTTAAAATTGAATTGGAAAAAAATGATGTGTCATCAGTTATATTTGAGTCAATTCAAGGTGTTGGTGGGTTAGATCAGCCCGATGAGGAATTTATAAATAACTTATACAAATTGTGTAAAAAATATGATGTTTGTCTTATTGCTGACGAGGTTCAATCAGGTTTTGGTAGATCAGGTGACTTTTTTGGTTTTCAAAAATTTAAAATAGCACCTGACATTATTACTCTAGCTAAGGGTATGGGGAACGGTTTTCCTGTTGGTGGTGTTTTAATTAATAGAAAAATTAAACCAAAATATGGAATGTTAGGAACTACATATGGAGGGAACCATTTGGCTTGTGCAGCTAGTTTGTCAGTTTTGCACCAAATTAAAGAAAATAATTTAATGGAAAATGCAAAAGTGGTAGGTGATTATTTTATTAATAAAGCTAAAAAAATTGATAAAATAAAAAATGTAAAAGGTAGAGGTCTAATGTTGGGTCTAGAATTTAACTTCGAAGTTGCAGAATTAAGAAAAAAACTAATATATGATCACAAAATTTTCACTGGAGGAAGTAGCAACAAAAAATTGATAAGAATATTACCGCCTTTAACAATAAAAAAAGAACATATTGACATTTTTTTTAAAGCTCTAAAAATTGAATTAAAAAAACATTAAATGAAAAATTTTATAACAATTAATGATTTACCAAATTTTAAAAAATGTGTTGAGAACGCACTTATTTACAAAATTGACCCGTTTATTCATAATGGAATTGGGAAAAATAAAACCATAGGCCTTCTTTTCTTCAACCCAAGTTTAAGAACTAGACTAAGCACTCAATTAGCTGCTCAAAATCTCGGTTTGAATATTATGGTAATGAATTTATCGACTGAAACATGGGCACTTGAGTTTGAGGACGGTACTAAAATGAGTGGTATAAGATCAGAACATGTTAAAGAGGCAGCTGCAGTTATATCTCAATATTGCGATATTATTGGGATAAGAGCATTTGCAAATTTGACAGATAAAAACAAAGATGAAGCTGAAATTGTTTTAAATAGTTTTTCAAAATATGCAAAAAAACCAATCCTAAATATGGAAAGTTCTACAAGTCATCCATTACAAGCAATTGCAGATGCAATTACAATTAAAGAAAATATGCCAAAACATAAACCTAAAGTTGTTTTAACTTGGGCTCCTCACCCTAAAGCCCTTCCACATGCAGTTGGTAATTCTTTCACAAGAATGATAAATCATATTGATGCCGATTATTACATTGCTCAACCTGAAGGTTATGAATTAGATTCAAGGATTACAAAAAATGCGAAAATTACATACAACCAAAGTGAGGCACTTGAAAATGCTGACTTTGTTTATGCAAAAAATTGGGCTTCATATTCAAATTATGGACAAATTCTTAAAACAGACAATGAATGGATGTTGACAAAAGAAAAAATGAAAATAACTAATAATGCAAAATTCATGCATTGCTTACCAGTTAGAAGAAATATTATTGTATCTGATGAGGTATTAGATAATAAGAATTCATTAGTTATACAACAAGCAAATAATAGAACATTTGCTGCGCAATCAGTTATAAAACTTTTAATAGATGGAATCTCTTAGTATAATAAAAATCGGAGGGTCAATTCTAGAAAATGATATTGAATTAGACAATTTTCTTAAAAACTTCGCAATGATAGAAGGCAAAAAAATTTTAGTTCATGGTGGAGGTAAAGAAGGTGATAAATGGTTAAAAAAGATGGATATTAAACCTAATTTCGTTAACGGAAGGAGAATTACCGACGAGGAAACAATTGACGTAGTTACCAGTATCTATGGTGGTTTAATTAACAAAAAATTAACTAGCAAATTGCAAAAATATAATGATAGTTTTATTGGATTAAGTGGAATTGACGGAAACATTACAGAGTCTGAAAAAAGAAAAAATAAAAAAATTGATTTTGGTTTTGTTGGTGATATTAAAAAAATAAATTTAGATCTAATATATATTTTGTTAGATAACAATTATACCCCAATAATTTCTCCTTTGACACACAATAAAAGGGGTCAAGTTTTAAATATAAACGCTGATACTATATCAACTCAAATCGCTTGTTCTTTAGCAGAAAAATTTAAGGTTTCCTTATTTTTTTGTTTTGAATTAATGGGTGTTTTAAAAGAACTTGATGATTCTGAATCAGTTATTGAGTTAATTGATTTTAAGCTATATAAAAAACTTGTAAAAAAAAATATTTTATCAAAAGGTATGATACCCAAATTGGAAAATGCATTTAAAGCTTTAAAAAGTGGCGTAGAAAATATTTTTATTGGACTTCCACAAATTATTAATAAAAAAAATAAAATTAAATACACTAAAATTATATCTTAAAATGGAAAATATTATAGTAAATGATGCTGTTAAACTACTTAAAGATTTAATCTCAATCAAATCTTTTTCAGGTTCTGAAAACAAAACTGCTGATACAATCCAAAACTGGTTTAATGATAGAAAAATTAAGTGTTATAGAAAAAATAATAATGTGTTTGCATTAAATAAAAAATTTGATAAGAAGAAACCTACCCTTTTATTAAATTCTCATCACGACACTGTGCTCCCGAATAAAGCTTACACTAAAGATCCCTTTTTAGCTCATGTGGAAAATGGAAAATTATATGGTCTAGGAAGTAATGATGCAGGAGGAGCATTAGTTTCTCTAATTTCAACGTTCAAATATTTCTATAATGTTGAGAATTTAAAATATAATATTATCATTGCTGCTACAGCAGAGGAAGAAAGTTCCGGACCTTTGGGATTAAATAGTTTATTGATTGATTTACCTAAGCTTGATATTGCAATTGTTGGTGAACCAACTGAAATGAAATTAGCAATTGCTGAAAAGGGATTACTTGTATTAGATGTAATCATTGAAGGAACTCCAAGCCATGCTGCTCATGAAAACAATGATAGTGCAATTGAAAAATTACCCGATGCTATAAATTGGTTTAAAAATTTTAAGTTTGAAAAAATTTCAAAAATTTTAGGGCCAGTTAAAGTAACTGTGACTCAAGTTAATGGTGGTTCTCAGCATAATGTAGTTCCATCAGATGTAAATTTAGTGGTTGATATTAGAGTCAACGATTGTTATTCAAATCTTGAAATACTTCAAATTATAAAAAAATCTTCACCCTACAGAATAGAATCTAGATCATTAGATTTAAATTCCTCATCAATAGATGAAAATCACGGAATTGTTTTGGCAGCTTCAAAAATAGGAATGGAGAAATATGGATCACCTACTCTATCAGACCAGGCAAAACTTAATTTTCCATCAATAAAATTAGGACCAGGCGACTCAAAAAGATCTCACACAGCAAATGAATTTATTTATTTAAGTGAAATTGAAACTGGGATTGATCTCTACATAAAACTTTTAAAAGAAATACTTTAAACTATTATGAAACTTTGGAATAATCAAAAATTTAATAAAAAAGTCGATAAATTCACTGTTGGAAAAGATAGATTATATGACTTAAATATTGCAAAATTCGATTGTCATGCTTCAATTGCTCATGCATCAATGTTAAAAAAAATTGGAATTTTAAATACAAGTGAACTAAAGAAAATAAACAATGTATTAAATGAAATAATTAAAGATATTGATAATAAAGAATTTGATATTGGTGAAGAATTTGAAGATGTTCATTCTAAAATTGAATTTCTTCTAACCGAAAAACTAGGTGACACGGGAAAAAAAATACACACATCTAGATCCAGAAATGATCAAGTATTAGCTGCTATTCAGCTTTTTATTTTAGATTCTTTAAATGATATAAAAATTGATTTAAAAAAATTATTTAATATTTTAATTGCACTAGCTAAGAATCACAAAAATAAATTAATGCCCGGATACTCTCATCTTCAAATTGCTATGCCCTCTTCATTTGGGTTATGGTTTTCCTCATATGCTGAATCATTAATTGATGATTTGATTTTTTTAAACTCCGCAATTGAAGTTGTAAATCAAAATCCTCTTGGAAGTGCAGCTGGATTTGGTTCTACTTTTCCAATTGATAGAATTTATACAACAAAAAAACTAGGATTTAAATTCTTAAAAGTTAATTCAATGGCTTGTCAAATTAGCAGAGGGAAAATTGAAAAATCAACTTCTATGGCACTTAGTTTAATTGCTTCAACAATTTCAAAGTTGTCTATGGATATATGTCTATATATGGGTCAAGATTTTGATTTTATTTCTTTTCCTAGTGATCTATTAACAGGTTCAAGTATTATGCCACATAAACAAAATCCAGATATATTTGAGTTAATAAGAGCAAAATCAAATTTAATTCAAAATATTCCAAACCAAATTTCATTGCTTACAACAAATCTACCAAGTGGTTATCATAGAGATTTTCAATTAACAAAAGGACCAATTATTGATGGAATTAATGATTTGAGAGATTGTCTAGAAATGTTTATTTACTCGATTCCTCAAATTAAAATTAAAACTAAAATACTCAATCAAAAAAAATATAAATACATAAACAGCGTTGAGAAAATTAATCACGAGGTATTGAAAGGTAAAACATTTAGAGAAAGTTATCTTTCTGTTAGTGAGGAAATTAAGAATAAGAAATATAAAAAACCAAAAAAAATAAAATATACTCACATAGGAAGTATTGGTAATTTATCACTAGATATGATTGAAAAAAAATTTGATTATTACTATAATTTGTTAAAGTAACTAAATATGAATAGGCCTATTTTCAGTTGCCGCCAAAGCAGCCTCTTTTATAGCTTCAGCATAAGTTGGATGAGAGTGACTCATTCTTGAAATATCCTCAGCAGAGGCTCTAAACTCCATTGCGGTTACAGCTTCTGCAATCAAGTCAGCTACTCTTGCCCCAATCATATGAACACCTAAAACTTCATCTGTATTTTTGTCAGCTAAAATTTTGACAAATCCATCAACATCCATGCTAGCCCTAGCTCTTCCCAGTGCTCTCATGGGGAATTGACCAATTTTAATTTCAATTCCTTCATTTTCAAGCTCAAGTTGTGTTTTTCCAACAGAGGCAACCTCAGGCCAAGTGTATATAACATTAGGTATTAAATTATAATTAAGGTGAGGTTTTTGATTTGCAATTTTTTCAGCAACAAAGATACCCTCCTCTTCAGCTTTATGAGCTAACATTGAACCCCTAATAACATCTCCAATTGCATATATGTTTGATTTACTAGTTTGCAAATTTTCATTTACAATAATTTGGCCTGTATCTGATGTTTTAATTTCTAATTCATTTAAATTTAAACCCTCAGTATATGGTTTTCTTCCAACGGAGACTAAACAATAATCAGATTCAAATTTTACATCTGAACCATCATCATCTTTTGCAGTAATCTTAATAGTATTATTAATTCTTTCAACCTTTTCAACTTTGTGAGATAGATAAAATTTAATATTTTGTTTTTTTAAAACTTTCATTAATTCCCTTCCAAGTGATTTATCCATATTAGGAATAATACTATCGAAATATTCAATTACTGAAACCTCTGTTCCAAGTCTACCATATACCTGACCGAGCTCTAATCCTATAACACCTCCACCAATTATGGTCATTTTCTTTGGTATCTCTTTTAATGAAAGAGCTTCAGTTGATGTAATAATTCTCTCTTTATCAATTTTAATAAATGGTAAATTTGCAGGTTTAGAACCTGTTGCAATAACAATATTTTTTGATTCAATTATTTCCTCAGATTTTTGGTTTTTAATTTTCACTTTATTTTGGTCAACAAAACTTCCTACACCATTGAATACATCAATTTTATTTTTATTCATCAAAAAATTTACACCTTTAACTGTTTGCTCAACCACTGAATTCTTTCTGATTATCATTTTCTTTAAATTAACTTTTATATCTCCGGATAATTCAATTCCGTGAGCATCAAAATTTTTTATTGCTTCTTCATAATGATGTGATGAGTCAAGTAAAGATTTAGATGGAATACAACCAACATTAAGGCAGGTTCCTCCTAAAGAATTATATTTTTCAATTATAGCTGTTTTCATACCTAGTTGTGATGCTCTTATTGCACAAACATACCCTCCAGGACCAGATCCAATAACTACTAAATCGTATTTTTTCATATATTACTTTTTTCAAAAGTACAAATGTTTGGGATTTTTATCACTTTCAAAATTATAAAAGTTGTAAAATAATAAAGTTTAATTTATAATTAATAATAACTAAATTGTTATATGAAAAAAACTAAAAAAATTAGTTTATTTTATTCTCTATTTCCTATATTAATATTGGTTGTTTTATTATCAATCAATGTTTTTACATATGGAGATGCCTCATTAGATGGTTCAAATCAATTTATTCTATTAATTGGAGGTTTCATTGCATCACTTATTGGTTTTAAAAACAATATTTCATTTAAATTAATAATTGAAAAAATTGGAAAAAATTTAAAGACTACTACATCCCCGATTTTAATTTTATTATTTGTTGGAGCCTTAGGAGGGACTTGGTTAGCAAGTGGGATAATTCCTGCAATGATATTTTATGGATTAAAAATTATAAATCCAACAATATTTTTGCCAACGGCAGTTATTCTGGCTGCTTTAACATCTCTAGTTACAGGAAGTAGTTGGTCAACATCTGCAACAATTGGTATTGCACTTATTGGAATAGGACAAGCTATGGGTATTAACCCTGAAATAACTGCAGGTGCTGTCATATCTGGTGCATATTTTGGAGATAAATTATCTCCTCTTAGTGATACAACAAATTTAGCTTCAGCCATTGCTGAATGCGATTTATTTAGTCATATTAAGTATCTATTATATACTACACTGCCATCGATATTCTTAACCATGATAGTATTTACCTATTTTAGTTTATCAATAGATAGTATTTCTAATAACAACGTGTCAGAATTCATTATTTCAATTGAAGAGGTTTTTTTTATTAGCCCTATACTTTTTGTTGTTCCAATACTAATAATAATTATGATCATTTACAAAACTCCACCTTTAGTTGCATTATTTTTTGGTACAATTCTAGGTGCTATTTTTACAATCATTTTTCAACCTGAAATTATAAAATATATTAGTAACGAAAATGAGTTAAATATCCGAAGTTGCTATGTAGCAGTTGTAAATTCAATAATTGATACCATACAAATTCAAAGTGATAACGAAGTTTTAAAAAATCTCTTTGTGTCAAATGGAATGAAAGGGATGTTAGGAACAATATGGCTAATTATTTGTGCAATGGTTTTTGGTGGATCTATGGATGCTATTGGTGCTTTAGATAAAATAACTGATTCTCTTCTAAAAATTGCTAAATCAAATTTTAATCTAATTATATCTACTGTATCTTCATGCATAATAATAAATACAACTGCATCTGATCAATACTTGTCAATAATTCTTCCTGGAAAAATGTTTAAAAATTCTTTTAAAAAGAATAAACTTGCTCCTGAAAATTTAAGTAGAACACTTGAGGACAGCGGTACCGTTACATCAGTTTTAATTCCTTGGAATACATGTGGAGCATATCAATCAAGTGTTTTGGGAATAAATACATTTGATTATTTATTTTTTTCAGTTTTTAATTGGTTAAGCCCTATATTTACGATAATTTACTCCTATTTTAATTTTAAAATAAAAAAAATACAAAACTCTTTATCTTAATATTATCATTTATAAACCATTCAATCATTATTTGTATTTTTACCAAAATTATAATTTAGAGGATGTCTGTTTCAAATCAAAAAGAATACGATGATAATTTTAAAAGAAAACGTTCTCGTGAGATTATATTTGGTGGATTCTTGCTAACAGTATCTTTGTTATTGTTTTTAAGTTTTTTTTCTTTTTTTTTTAACTGGAAAGCTGATTTTTCAAGTATAAATCATTTACTTGATAGAGACATAGAAAGCAATAATATTTTAAAAAAAATTGGTTCAAACGTAAGCCATTTTTTCATATACAATTTAGTTGGTGTTTCTGCTTTTACATTACCAATTTTATTATTTAAATATGGTGTTTTTTTATTTTTTGGTTTTAAAATAAAAAATATATTCAAAGAGTTGTTTTGGGGGATTTATTACATATTATGGATATCTGTTTTCTGTGGTTTTTATTTTAATAGTCAGTCAGTTTTTACAGGAATTATTGGTTTTGAAGTTGCTGATTTTATAATTGATTATTCTGGTAAAATTGGTTTGATTTTGACCCTTACTTTTACTGGACTTATAATTATTGTGATTCATTGGAAATTTTTTCCTGAATTTTTAAAGTTTCCGATTTCAAAAAAGGAAGCTGAAACAGAAAATAAAATATCTGATGAGAAGGTTAGTGCTGAAACAGAACTTAAAAAAAGAGATTTAATCGTTGAAGAAAAATCTAATGATGATTTAAAAAAAGAATTAAACTTGGAAATTAATAAAATTGAAGATGAAAAATTTGTAGAAGAAAAATCTAAAGAGTTGATTAAAAAGGTTGGTTTATATAAACCTGAATTAGATCTCAAAAAATTTGTTTTTCCATCTATTGAACTACTTAAAAATTATGGTGATGGAAGTATAACTATAAATGAAGAGGAACTTGAAAAAAATAAAAATAATATAGTTAATACATTAAAAAATTATAAAATTGAAATATCTAAAATAAAAGCTAATATTGGTCCAACAGTAACACTATACGAAATTGTTCCTGAAGCTGGTGTTAGAATCTCAAAAATTAAAAATCTTGAGGACGACATTGCTTTATCTTTATCAGCACTAGGAATAAGAATAATTGCTCCTATTCCTGGTAAAGGAACTATTGGAATTGAAGTTCCGAATCAAAATCCAAGTATTGTTTCTATGAGATCAGTTATTTTATCTGAAAGATTTATAAAATCAAAAATGGATTTACCAATTGTTTTAGGAAAAACTATAAGTAATGAAACATTTATTGTTGACTTAGCAAAAATGCCTCATTTACTAATGGCTGGAGCAACTGGTCAAGGTAAATCAGTAGGAATCAATGCTGTACTAACTTCTTTACTTTTTAAAAAACACCCTGCTGAAGTAAAATTTGTTCTAGTAGATCCTAAAAAAGTTGAATTAACCTTATACAATAAAATTGAAAGACATTATCTTGCCAAATTACCTGACTCTGAAGATGCGATCATAACTGACAATAACAAAGTAATTAATACTTTAAATTCTCTTTGCATTGAAATGGAAAATAGATACGAGCTCTTAAAAAATGCTCAATGCAGAAATATTTCAGAATACAATTCTAAATTTGTAAATAGAAAATTAAATCCTGAATTAGGTCATACTTACCTTCCATACATAATTTTAGTAATTGACGAATTTGCAGATTTAATTATGACCGCTGGCAAAGAAGTTGAAACGCCGATAGCTAGATTGGCTCAATTAGCAAGAGCAATTGGCATTCATTTAATAATTGCAACTCAGAGACCATCAGTTAATGTAATTACTGGAGTTATTAAAGCCAACTTTCCTGCTAGAATTGCATTTCGAGTTACTTCCAAAATTGACTCTAGAACTATTCTGGATAGTGGTGGTGCGGATCAATTAATTGGTAGAGGTGATATGTTGTTTACTCAAGGAAATGAACTTACAAGGTTACAATGTGCATTTGTCGATACACCTGAAGTTGAAAAAATTACGGATTATATAGGTTCACAAATGGGTTATAGTCAAGCCCATATATTACCAGAGTATAAAGGTGAAGAAAGTTCAAAACTTGATATTGATATTGATGACAGAGACGCTCTATTTAATGAAGCTGCCGAAATAATTGTAACAGCCCAACAAGGTTCAGCATCTCTTTTACAAAGAAAGCTCAAATTAGGATATAATAGAGCAGGAAGATTAATTGATCAGATGGAATCTGCAGGTATTGTTGGTCCATTTGAGGGAAGTAAACCAAGACAAGTTCTAATTACAGATTTAACAAGTTTAAACAAAATTTTAAACAATGATTAAAAATTTTAAACTATTAATTTGTTTCATTTTTTCACTAACAATATATTCAAATAATTTATTTAGTCAAACTTTAACTCCGAGCAATTTTGTTAAATCAGCGACAGATAAAATATCAAATGCAAATAACACACAATTTAGCTTCAGATATATTTTAGAAAATTCAAATGAAAAAATACGACAAGAAATTGAGGGTAAAGCTACACTTTCTAAATCCAACTATAAAATTTCTTTTATGGGCATAACACAACTTTTTGATGGTTCCAAAATTTATACAATTATCCCTGAAAATGAGGAAATAACTATAACGTCAAAGAGTGATGAGTCTGAATTTGATTTTGATTTAATGAGTATGATGAATTATTATAATGACAATTTTGATTTCAAATATGATATAACTCAACAAGTTGAATCTAAGGAAATTAAATATGTCAAATTAATTCCAAAAAAAAATGGCGATGAGTTAAAAAATATTTTTATTGGAATATTTACTAACAATTTAAACTTTCATAAAATAATACAAGTTGACTCAAATAACACTCAAGTTACACTACAAATAAGTGATCATAAATGGAATGTTAATCTATCTGAGAATTATTTTATTTTTGATTCCGAAAATTATCCCAATTATTATATTAATAATTAGAGAATGAAAATCATCGATTATTACATTCTAAAAACTTATTTACAAAAATTAATAAGCATTTTTATTATACTAATGCTAATTTTTATAGTTCAAACTTTTTGGCTTTTTATTGATGAATTTGCTGGTAAAGGACTAGATTTTGATATAATTGCCAAATTTCTAATGTACTATTCGCCAAAACTAATACCACTGGTCCTTCCACTTTCTGTTCTATTATCCTCAATAATGACATATGGGGAATTTGCTGAAAATTATGAATTTGCAGCAATGAAATCTTCGGGAATTTCTTTATCAAGGGCTTTAAGAACTCTGGTTATTTTTCATTTTTTTCTGGGAATTGGTAGTTTTTTTTTCAGTAACTATGTCGTCCCTTACGGAGAATTAAAATATTACAACTTGAGAAGAAATTTAGGCAAACTAAAGCCTGCGCTTGCAATAACTGAGGGTATTTTTAATGATTTTGGTCAAATGAATATAAAAGTAAAAAAGAAAAGTGGTCCAAATAATAGAATATTAACAGATGTGATTATACATGAAAAAACACCTGATCAAAAAAATAGAATAGTTATAAAATCTACTTCGGGAGAATTAAACGGAGCAACAGATGACAAACAAATTCAACTTATCCTCTATGATGGTTATAGGTATGAGGAAATTTACTCCAAAAAAAGAGTTAAAGACAAGAACTTTCCTCATGCTAAAGTTTATTTTGAAAAATATATAATGAATATAGATTTATCTATGTTTAATAATGTTGACTTAAATGAAGAGAAATTCACTTCAACATATAAAATGCAAAATGTAAAGGAGCTTGAAGGTAGTATTGATTCGTTACAAATTAAAATGGATGACCAAAAAATTGACTATGCTGAGAATTTCAGTACAAAAAATAATATGTTTAGATTGCCTGAGACAAAGGATGCAATCTTAAAAGATCCAATTTTTAGAAAAGCTATAGAATTGACGATTGAACTTCAGAAAAATTCAGCATTAATTTTAAGAGATTCTCTTGACGTAGGATTAAATAAAGCTAATTATTTTGTTAAAAATCTTCTTAATTACAATATAATAAATAAACTGGATAGCAATTTAGTAGGTAGTTCTAAAATAAAAAAAATTAGTGAAATCGATTATTTACTAAATGATGATCATAATTTTAAATCTACATTTAATAATCCTCTCTCATTTACTGAGAAAGGTGGGTTTACGCTAGAAAAACAGGAACAAATACTGAGCTCAGCTAGAATTTCCGTTGGAAATATTCTTAAAAATTTAGATATAAATAAGAGACGATTTTTTGTATTTCAAAAGCTTATCAATCTTCATAAAACATCTTTAAACGAAAAGTATACCTTAGGTTTTGGCATCTTCTTTTTATTTGTTGTAGGTGCTACTTTGGGCTCTATAATTAGAAAAGGCGGTTTAGGTCTACCTATAGTCTTTTCAGTATTAATTTTTTTAACATACCACTACATTGGTTTATTTGGTAAAAATGCAGCTGAAGATAGTACCATTAGTCCATTGATTGGTAGTTGGATGTCAACTGTTATTATAGCTTTTGTTGCATATTTTATGCTTAAAAAAGCAACTTCAGACAGAAATATTTTTACTTTTGAAAATTCTTTTAGTTTAGTAAAAACATTTTCTGATAAAATAAAAAAATCTTTTTTTAAAAAATGAACGAAGAAATAAAACTTGACAAAGTTAAGGATGCTATAAAAGCTATTAAAAATGGGGAAATAATAATTGTTGTTGATGACCATAACAGAGAAAATGAAGGTGATTTTATTGCGGCAGCTGAAAAAATTACTCCTCAAATGATAAATTTTATGGCAACGCACGGTAGAGGACTAATTTGTTCTCCATTAACTGAAAAAAGATGTATTGAATTGAATCTCAACAAAATGGTTGACAATAGTACTGATCCACTCGACACAGCATTTACAATTTCAGTTGATTTAAAGGGAAATGGAATGAAATCTGGTATCTCAGCAGATGACAGATGTAAAACAATTAAAGCCTTAATAAAAAATAAAACAAAATCAAGTGATTTATCAAGACCTGGTCATATTTTTCCTCTTATAGCAAAAGAGGGAGGAGTTTTAAGAAGAACTGGACATACTGAAGCTGCAATTGATTTTGCTAGACTAGCAGGACTAAAACCTGCTGGAGTAATAGTTGAGATAATGAATGATGATGGAACTATGGCAAGATTACCTCAACTAAAACTTGTTGCAAAAAAATTTAATCTTAAAATTGTAAGTATTGAAGATCTTGTGGCATATAGAATGCAACACGATAGTCTAATTTTAAAAAAAGAAGATACAGAAATACACACTAGGTTTGGAAAATTTAGACTAAGAGCATATATTCAAACAACAAACAATCAAATTCATATTGCATTAACAAAAGGTAAATGGAAGATTGATGAGCCTATATTAACTAGAATTAATTCATCTTTTTTAAATAATGATATTTTTGGAATATTAACTGGATCATCTTTTAAAGGGCTTGACAATATTTTTTCGCTTATAAATAATGAAAAAAAAGGAGCAGTGCTTTTCATTAATCAAGAGCAAAACTCAAATGATTTATTACTTCAATTAAAAGAGCTTAAGAAAATGCAAAACGATGGAGAACTAAATAAAGCTCCAAGGATTAAAATGGATATTAGAGATTATGGTATTGGAGCTCAAATACTTCACGATCTTAGAATTAGCAAACTCAAAGTTATTAGTAATACTTCTCAAAAAAGAAGGGTTGGAATAACTGGATATGGTCTTGAAATTGTGGATTATATTAAATATTAAAATCAGAAAAACCATAATTTTATTGACATTACAGAGACACATATTATTAAAAATATCTTAATTGTTTTGTCTCCTTTTAACACAGACCACCTGCTTGCTAACCAAGCACCAACGCTTGTTCCAGTTGCCAAAACAAATCCAGCCTCCCAATCAATTTTATTATTGTAGGCAAAAAATAAAACGGCAGCAAATGTATAAATTGAAACAACTGAAACTTTTGTGGCATTTGATTTGACAAGTGATAAATTATTAAATGAATTTAGAAAAAACATTATAATTATACCAATTCCTGCGTTTATAAAACCTCCATATATTCCAATTAAAAAAAATATTAAAATTGAAATCAAAAGATGTTTTCCATGAAGTTTTTCAACAAAATTATTTTGAGTATTTGAGGGTTTAAAGACAATTAATAGTAAAACAATTATCATTAAAATAGATAAAATCTTATTAAATAGCTGGCCATCAATTTCAATAGCAATTTTAGCTCCTAGTAGTGACCCAAACAAAGCGGAAAACCCTAAATATATATTGAAAGGGAAATTCATGACACCTTTACTGGCGTATCCTGTTGTTGCTGAAATACTTGAAAATAAAATTCCTATTCTATTACTTGCATTAGCAATTGATGGAGGTAGTCCAAGAAAAATTAGAGCTGGCAAAGTAAGTAAAGATCCTCCCCCACCAAGTGTATTTATAGCACCAGCCATTAAACCTACAAAAACTAAAATTAAAAAATCAATTGGTTCGTTTAAATACATACTTACAAACTTAAATAAACTTAATTTTTAAAATATAACAATATTCAATTTAATTCCATCTAACAGAAAAGTTTTTTAAATGTAAAAATGAACTGTATATTTGCATTCAACTGGAGAAATGGCAGAGTGGTCGAATGCGGCAGTCTTGAAAACTGTTGAGGGTCACACCTCCGGGGGTTCGAATCCCTCTTTCTCCGCATATAAATTCCCTAATATCAATAATTAATGTATTAGGGATTTTTTAATATGTTATATACAACCAACCTTTTTTAATCTTATTAGTTTCGCTTATTTCAATTAAGTAATAATAAGAACATACTCTCAATAATTTTCCAGTATCTAAGCGATTTCCTGTCCAATCATTTTGATAATTATTTTTCTCAAAAACTAAAAATCCATTTCTGTCATATACTTTAACATTTGAAGTAGTATACTGCTCAATATTTTTTATTTTCCATGTTGACTCAGGTCCAATGACATTAGGTGTTAATAGAGGAGAAACATAAACCTCATCGTCATTTTCATCCTCACAGCTTGCAATACCATCACTATCTCTGTCTAAAGGAACATCAAAATAATCTAAAGGATCTGTTCCACATTTTATTTCTGTTTCGTCAGACCAACCATCATTATCGTCGTCACTATCTTTACAATTTGAAATTTTATCATCATCAGTATCAGTTAAAGTTGACGAAAAATCTAAAGGATCACTTCCACACTCCAATTCTATTGAGTCTATCCAACCATCACCATCATCATCTATATCAATACAATTAGGGATTTTATCATTATCTGTATCAGTTGGAATCGAATTAAAATCAAGTGGATCACTACCACATTGTAATTCATCTTCGTCTAAGTAACTATCACCATCGTCATCAGTATCCTTGCAATTAGCAATTCCATCCTTATCAGTATCAAGTAAAGTGCTATTTAAATTCAGTGGGTCTGAGCCACACTCTAATTCAATCAAATCAGACCACCCATCATTATCGTCATCTAAATCATTACAATCTGGATCACCATCAAAATCAGAATCAATTGGTCTACTATCAACACTATTTGTCTGTGAGCCACACCTTAACTCTAATTCATCAGAAAACCCATCATTATCATCATCATCATCACACAAATCTCCAATTCCGTCTAAATCTAAGTCTTTCTGATCGGGATTAAATACACTTGGACAATTATCAATACTATCTCCTACTCCATCATTGTCAGAATCTAAATCTAAAACTTTAAATGTAGCTCTTGATGTTGCTCTTGTATACTTAGAACTTGCAGGTTGAATTGCTATAATTTCACATTGACCAACTCCTTTGATAATTATTTTATTTCCTAAAACTTCAGCTATTGAATTATCAGTGCTAACAAAAATAATGTCACCAGGACGATTAGATGTAGGTCCAGAAAAAATAAAATCCGGATCATTGTATATTTTATCAGGAATGCTAAAATCCGACAAACTAGATTTTCCAGGCAATACCCTAAATATATATTTCATAACAGGAGCTTCATTATATTGATTGTTCCCTGGTTGAATGGCATCAACTGTTGAAGTTCCAACATCACTAAAACTTATTGTATCTCCTGATAAAACTGCAATAGATGAAGGACTTAAAAGATATGAGACTGGCAGTCCTGAGTCGGCTGTTGTGTTTAATGTATAATTTAAATTTTCTCTATAATTTAAATATATAATTGGTTGTGGTGGAGGTGAAATATTCTGATTTAATTTAACAACATCCATTGTCAATGTTATGCTCTCAATTTTGTAATTTGGATGATCAGGACTTTTAGTAAAAAAAGTCAAAGTAACCAATCCTGTTAAAGCAATATTATCAAGACTTACATTAGTAACTGATCCAGTTATTGTTGCTGCTGATCCAGCTAACATTGATATGTATACAGGAGCACCAGATGTAGAGGTAGCTGTAATAGAAAAAACACTAAAATCTTTTAGTGGTTTAGTAATTGGTAAAGTCCTTACTCTAATAGATTGTGGAGATTTTGATATACTTAAAGTTGTTGTAGCAGAATTTGATAAATAATTATTATCAGATGAAAAATTAGCTGTTAAAATAATATTACCCACTTTTAAAATATTAATCGAACCTGAAATAGGATCGATTGTAGCAATAGAATTATCAGAAGAGGAATAAGTTATACTGCCAGTATAACTTGCATCAAAAACTGGCTGATTGACATTAAAAGGAGGGTCTCCAAAAACGGAGTTATATGAAGGTACCCATGATATGCCCAAATCTGTTTTATTTATTGAAACTGTAAAGGTAGTAGTTGCTGAATTATAATTTAGGTCAGTAGCCTGAGTAACAGAAACAACTGTAGAACCAGCAGATAATATTGTTGTGCTACTTCCATTTATCGAAACAACCCCAAGTTTTAGAGGAAAATACTGAAATAATCCTGTGCTACTGGAAGTAGCTGATAGATAAAAATCAGGGTCATTATAGTTTTTAACTATATCTGTAATATTAATCTTTGGGTTTGCTTTGTTAACTGTAATTGTAAAGGATCCAGTTAAAGACTGATAATTACTATCTGACATCTGTGTTACTGATACAATGGAAGTCCCTGCTGACAAAATTGAGGTATTACTACCAATAATTGAAACAACAGTTGGATCAAGAGACTCTAAACTAAAATCACCAGTACTAGAGGAGGTAAATGACAATAAGAAATCAGGATCACCATATGTTTTAACAATATCATTAAAAATTACATTGTGAGATGCTTTTAAAACAGTAAGATTAACATATATAATTTTTGAATTAAATTTATCATCAGACGATTGTTCAATTTTAATTTTTGTAGATCCCGCACCATTTATTGCTATTAAATTTCCTATTGCTGAGCCTATTCTTGTATCTGA
The DNA here is from genome assembly GCA_002702875.1 of Flavobacteriaceae bacterium. GTDB lineage: Bacteria > Bacteroidota > Bacteroidia > Flavobacteriales > Flavobacteriaceae > TMED220. The sequence goes on along the minus strand of PACV01000066.1, from coordinate 14,414 downwards.
AACTGTGTAAGTAATTGCTCCGGTACTATTAGTTGTTGGAGTTATTGTAAATGATTCATCTCCAAATGTTTTAGTTATTTCAGCTAAATTTAATGATGATACGCCTTTACCAACGAAAATTTTAAATGTTGTAGATGTAGCCTCATAATTTTGGTCAGCACTCTGATTTACGGTAATTGTTGTTGTCCCAGCACGAGTTATTGACACAAGGTTATTTGTTATCGATACAACACCAGCTATATCTGGAGTAAATGTATAACTACCTGTGCTAGACGATATCGGATTCAATGTAAATACAGGGTCTCCATAAGTTTTAAAAATATCTGAAATTGAAATTGTATGAGTTGATTTTTTATTGATTGTTACATTCAACGAAACAGTTAATGAATTGAAGTTGCTGGATTCTGCTTGAGTTACTGAAACAATAGTTGTACCAGCTCCAAGAATGGATGCTGAATCACCAACCAATGAAATTATATTTGGTGTTAAAGCAAATAGACTAAGTGTTCCTGAACTATTTGATGTTACTGGAATTGTAAAGTCTGGATCATCAAATGTTTTTGTAATATCCGAAACATTTATTGTTGGATCTGCTTTATCAACATTAATTGTAAATGTTGTAGTTGAAGAATTATACTTAGAATCCTGATTTTGTGTCACCAAAACAACGGTTGAACCGGCCCCAATAATTGAAACCTTGTTACCTGTGAAAGAAACGACTCCAGACGTTTGGGGTGTAAAAGAATACAGACTACTATTAAGAGATGATGGGGACACAAAAAAATCAAAATCGCCATAAACTTTATTAAAATCACCAACTGTTATATCAGTGTCAGCTCTATCTACAATTACTTTAAATGTAGCTGTTGCAGATAGATAATTTTCGTTCTCTACTTGACTTACAGTAACTATTCTTTCTCCAGAACTTAAAATAGATGCTGTATTACCAGATATTGAAATTACTCCAAATGTTGAAACAAATGTTGTTGTTGCTAGGCTTGTGGAAGACGCAGTTAAATTAAAGTCCGAATCTCCATAAGTTTTACTTATATCAGATACAGTAATTATAGGTGAAGCCTTGTTGACTGTTAGGGTAAATGTTACAGTTGTAGAATTAAAATTTCCGTCTGATGCTTGAGTAACTGAGACTACAGTTGAACCTGCTTTAACAATTGAGAAAGTATTTGTTCCTGTTATTGAAACAATACCTGGGGTGACTAATGCAAAACTAATATTACCGGTACTATTAGAGGTTGGTGAAACACTAAAGTTTGAATCACCGAATGTTTTGCTTATATCTGCTGCATTTATAGTTGGTATTTTATCAATTTCAAAAGTTATGCTATCAACTGAAGTTTCATCACCATCAATGATACCACCTGATGAATTATATGCATACCCACCTACAACACATGTTCCAGATACAGTTATTGTGTAATTTCCGCTTGACAATAAATCAGCCACTAAAGTATGAGTCCAAATTTTGGGATCTCCAGTAGAAGTAAGATTAGAATAAGTACCACCGTTTAAACTATATTGGGGGCTACTATTCATATCCTTATCAAAAGTGGCTGTAATAATGGCCGTTTCTGTATTTGTCAACTTGTTATCACCATCTGAATCAGTTAAAATTACTTTAGCACCACAAGATTCTCCCCACAAAGGCCTATATTCTGCTCTAATAACGCTACCTGCAGCATTAAATTCGTTTGGTTCTATGGGAATATGCTGAACACACCAAGTTGAGATATCTCTATCAAATCTCATTATACCTGGACCTGGTGGGCCACCTTGTTTGAACATTTGTCTCATATCTGTTACATTTGATACATCCCACTCACCTATGTCTTGATTAAAACTACCAGAGCGAAAAAACATCGCAAACATATTATCCACGTTAGACGTGTCCCAAGTGTTAAGTGATGCAGTCGATTGACCAGCACCTTGACCATTATTAAAAACATAGTTTCTATCAAACATGTTATTCATTTTTTGAACATTTGAAGTATTCCAACTTGAAATATCTTGATTAAAGCTATATCCAGTTTCCCTAAACATCCTAGAAAGATTAGCATTTACACCAAAACCATCATCCCAATTAAGAGCAACTCCCCCATTGTTAAAGTTTCCAGCGAACTCAAACATTGACATCATATTAATTACATTGGATGTATCCCAGCACGATAAATCCACATTTATAAAATCGTTGTCATAGAACATTTTTTCCATAGTGGCATTTGAAGTAAACCCATCATTCCAACACATTGCTACACCACCATTGTTAAATTTAGAACTCTCAAACATTCTACTCATATCTTTTACATTGGTAGTATTCCAAGCGGATATGTCCTTATTGAAGTCTGATCTATAGAACATTAAATTCATGTTCGCTTGTCCACGAAAACCATCATCCCAGTCCAGCGGTTGACCTCCATTTTGAAATGCACCTGAAGGACAAGGAGATTTTGACGCAAACATTTCACTCATATTCTTGAAGTTGGAGGTGTTCCAATTTGAAATATCTTGATTAAAAGCAACAATTCTATTCTGACCATCATGAAATTCACTATAGAACATTCTATACACATCTTTAACCTTTGATACATTCCACCCACCTATATCTTTATCAAAACTTGTTGCATTTTGAAACATTTGTTGCATATTTGTAACATTCCCTACATTCCAACCGCCTATGTCTTGATTAAACGCATATGCTCTTCTGAACATACTTCTCATTGAGATAACCCTTGATACATTCCAATTATCTAGAGGTTGATTAAAACTTTCGGCTTCATTAAACATCTCTCTCATTTTTACATTACCGGTAGTCTTTATTGTCCAAGAATTCAAAGGGCGATTAAAATCCTTTGCTTGAAAAAACATATTTGTAAAATCTTCTATATTAGTGGTATTAAAAGGAAGATCTTGATTGAATACTAAGGCTTGATAAAACATTTGCTGAACATCAGTTACCCCCCCAGTGAGATTCCAATTTAAAGGGTTATTTGAATTTCCTGGTAGCTCTCCATTATTGAATGATGAAGCTCCTCTAAAGGTCTTTTGAAATCCAGTGCTGGAACTTACACCAGAGGTATTCCAACCACCTATATTTTGATTAAAACTATTAGCATTCATGAACATTTCATACATACTTTTAACCTTAGAAACATTCCAATTACCTATGTCTTTATTAAAATCAAAAGCTCTACGAAACATTTCTCTCATGTCTATTACATTTGAAGTATCCCAACTTCCAATGTCTTGGTTAAAATTTTCGGCACTCTCAAACATTTCATACATTGTAGTAGCACTAGCTGTATCCCATCCCCCTATATTTTTATTAAATCCTGCTCTGCCATTAAATAAAGAACTCATATCAGTTATTCCAGATGTACAGCAAAATTGAACATTATCACCTGCAGTAATACTTGCCACCAATGATGCACGATCGACTTTTACATATGTATCGCCTCCAACAATACCTGTATCACCAACAGCTGCAGCAGGACACTTAATTGTAACACCATTGGCGTCAAGAAAAAAATCTTGCGCATTTGAAATTGTGAAAGAAATAAATAAAATAAAAAATAAAAGATATTTGAATTTACTCATCATTATTTTCAATTACATTTTCACTATCCTTAGGGATTTTTTTGTTAAACTTGATTTTAAGTAAAAGCTCATGAGTAGGATTTTTAATAACCTCACTTATGGCATTGCTGGTAAATTCATAACCGTAACCGAGATCAAAATTTGAATTTAATTTAAGTAATAAGAATAATCCTAGATCATTTCTGTTTGATAAAACAGGACCAATAAAATATTTGTCATCAAACGATAAATCTATATTTGCTGAAAAAATATTTTTATCATCGGGAATTGAAAAATAATTAATCAATGGGTTGATTTTTATTGACTCATTCAACTTTATTGAACTACCCAAAGTAAAATGAAAATATGAATAATCACTCGCTGTGGACTTAAATTCACTAGAATCCTTGTACCTCTTGTTTTTAAAAAGATTTGGCATTCCAATACCTAAAAAATAATTTGGTGCAACATAGTTAAATCCCAAGCCAAAGACTGGATTAATATAGCTTTCAACAGGTTTTAATGCAGGGTTGTATGTGTTAAATATTCTTTTATCAGAAACTTCATTAATATTAATATCATTGTAATATCCACCTGCTTTTAAGCCTAAATACAAAATTCTATCCTCACTAAGTTTTAAATTATAATTATAGTTAAAAACTAAATATGTTTTGTTCTCAATAAATACTTTGTCATTTTGAATAACTATCCCCAGATTAACTTTTTTCTTTTTATGAAAATGATAAATAAAACTATTAACCCGAGGTGCATCTTCAACGCCAGACCATTGACTTCTGGTTGATAATGATGCAAGTGAACCATCAATTCCTGTAAAGGAGGGATTAAATAAAGATAAATTTGATCTATTAAATAGTGTGCTAGTTTCTTGAGATTTAATAGTTGATAAACAAAAAAGAAAAAAAAATACTGTTAAATATTTCATACTTAAGTTAATAAAGCAAAAATATTAAATTTTAAAAGGCTTCCTATATTTTTTTCCTCTTAATTTATTTGCTTTAGAATTGTTTGAAAAGACCTCTTTTTTTGGATCCCAATCAAGAGGTTGATTTAATTTGTAAGCAATATTACCTATTTGACAAATTGATGAAGTTCTATGACCAACCTCAGCATTACAAATAGGATCTTTTCTAGATTTAATTGATTTTATCCAATCAGTGTAATGATTATCACTTTTATATACTCTTTTCTGACTTTCACTTATTTTAATTTTAGAGATAGACTTGGGATTTGTTATTATTTTTTCTCTTGTAACAATCAAATTTCCATCTGATCCAATAAATTTTACCCCAAATCCTCCATCAGGACTATACTTATTGTGTTCCATTTCCACACCATTTTTATAAAACATTTTTAATCCAACTTTAGAGTTTGGTTTAATTGGTGGAATATATCTAACTGGTCCAGAGTCATCTTGATTTAAACCCCATTGAGCAATATCAAACATATGAGCACCCCAGTCAGCTAAAATTCCACCTCCATACTCTTCGTAAAATCTCCATCTGGGAAAATGGGTTTGTTCAACAGGTGGAGATAGAATACTGTTGTAAGGTCGAAATGGTGCTGATCCTAACCAATGATCCCAGTTTAGTGTAGAGGGTGGTGTCTCAGCAGGTAAATCGCACGGAATTGCAGGATCTCCAACATTGACAATAACTTTTTTAATTGTTCCTAGGTATCCATTTCTGACTAATTCAACAGCGTGTCTGAAAACAAACCAAGATCTTTGCATGCTCCCTGTTTGAAAAATAGACTTATTTTTTTTTACTGCATCAACTATCATTCTCCCCTCTTTTAAAGTATGAGAAGTTGGTTTTTCGCAAAAAACATCCAAACCATTATTAAGTGCATCAATACAGTTTTTTGCATGCCAATGATCAGGAGTTGCCACTACTACTGCATCTATTTCTTTCATTTTGATAATATCATGGTAACTTGATTTTTTTTTGAATCCTAAAGAAGATTTATTCTTGTTAAAATTTGCAATATTTTTTTTAAAGTCACTTTCAAAAAGGTCAAGTTTTGCTAACTCAATGTCTGATGCACCAATGATATTAACTTCATTTATTTTATTAAATTCTTTCATCAAATATCTTCCTTGCACTCCAGTTCCTATAAAACCTAGATTGATTTTATCACTTGGAGAAACAAATCCTCTTCCTAAAACATGTCTGGGAACTATAACAATTCCACTAAAAACACTTAAAGATTTTTTTATAAATTTTCTTCTACCATTGTTATATTTAATATTCATAAATCAAGTTTAAAAATTTAAAATATAATAGTTTATTTTTTTATACAAAGATTTTAATAAACCACTTTTTAGTATTATTTTTACCAAAATATACGAAAAAATTGCTAATGACTATATTTAATATAATAACCATAAATTCATTTTTGTCTGGCCTTATTATTAGTTTAAACTCACTAATTTTTAGTGATTTTAATTTCGATTCTTTTTCTAAAAATGTTGACGAAATTAAAATCGAAGTAATATCTAATGATCAAATGGAATTTATCCCAAATATGTTACTTGTAAATGCTGGTCAAAAAATAGTTTTAACCCTTAAACATACAGGTAAACTAGACAAGAGTATTATGGGACATAATTTAGTTTTACTTAAAAAAGGAACTAGTATTGAAAAGTTTGGTCAAGCTGCCCTAACCTTCTCGCAGAATGATTACATTCCAACAAATTCAAATGCAATTATTGCTTACACAGACTTAATTGGTGGAGGTGAAAGCTCAACTATAACTTTTGATGCTCCTGAAAAAGGTATTTATGACTTTATATGTAGTTTTCCTGGCCATTGGTCTATCATGAAAGGAAAACTAATAGTTAAATAATTACGGTTTAAAAAATTCTTCCTCACTAATTTCAAAGTAATTGCCCTCCATCGAAGCATCATAAAAAAATGTAAATATATTTTTTTCACCAAAATTTATTACACTTACTTTCTTGTCTTCAAAATAAAATTCAAGAGACTTAAATTGAACATATATTCTGGTTATAGGTAAGTTTTTTAAAGTAAACCTTTCTCCATTTCTGATGTAGACATGTCTAACGTACTTCCGATACTGATCTCTGATTAGAACAATAATATCGTGTTCTACAGTATTTTTTATTTCCAATGATGCTTCAGAAAAATAATTTAATACATCTGGAGGAAATCTATTACTGAAAACTTTATCACCAGTCTCTCCTCTTTGAGAAAAAAGTGAAGAAGGAATAACAAGTAAAATAAATAGACATATTGATAACAAGTTTATTTTCATAACAATTTATTTTTTTTTCCAAGACATCAACCATGATATGTTAGTGGAATCACTGTATATATTGTTCCACCCCCAATGTCCCGTATTTTTTTTTGTTACAAATTTAACATTTGGATTTATTTTTTTCAACGAATCAGCCATTATTTTTGCCATTTTATATGAAGAAATTCGGTCTATATCTCCATGACTCATCCAAACTGGAATATTTTTTAATTGTTTGAATAAAGGAATATAACTAAATGGTTCGTGGTGGGGTGAAAGCGGCATAATTGCAGCAAACTTTTTAGGATACTTAGCTGCTACTATAAAAGTTCCTCTACCTCCCATACTTAAACCCGTGAGATAAACTCTAGATTTATCTACATTTAAATTTAATGTAATATTATCTATTACATCTATAATCTTGTCTGGCTCCCAGTCTATCTCTAATTTTATTGGAGCAGCAATTATATATTTATCATTCTCAAATTCATAAAAAGAGTTTCGAGTGTTATCTCTCCCTAAAAAGGTATAATAACTGTCAACACTAATTCCTCCATGCAAAAAAATTATTAATGGGTATTTTTTTTCTTGAGTATAATCACTTGGAACCTCAACAACATATGAATAACCACATAAATATCGAAGTGAATCGTCCACACATGCTCCAAAATTGTGAAAAGGTTGTACGTATTTACTTCCCCAATATGGAAATTGACTCCATGGATCTAAATCGTCTTGCATCCACCATGATCTTATGTTCCAATAGTTTTGACCTATAATTTCAGATTTACCGTAGTTGAGATTAGTTAGATTATTAATTTTTAATAATTCTCCCTTTTTGAAATCATGCCACTTATAAGATTCACTAATTAAACTTACAGAATCTAATCTTTCTATTTCGCAGGGTGGACAATCTTTAACAATTTTAGGTTGGTTATTTAAATTAATTAGAAATTCATTATCATTTATAAAATCATTCTCATTTGAACAAAATAGAAAATTTATAATTACTAATAAAAGGAAAATAAACTTTAAACACTTTTTCAAAATATAATTTTAAATAATCTTGGGGATTTAGTAAAACCCTCATCTTCCGAAGTTAACCAAAATGTTTTGTTGTCAATGATTTTAATTGATTCAATCTGAGCTTTACCAATATTAATTTTAGCTTTATTAAATGAAGATATATTTAAGGGATCAAAATTTTTAATTTTAAAAATATAATGATTACCATGATCTAAATCATAACCAACTAAAGCTAGCATCTTTAAATCATTATCATAATCAGCACCTGTAATTAAACAGTCTGTAATTATAGAATTGATTTCTTCAAGTTTATAGGTTCCAATCTCTTTAGGAATAATATATACCTCTGAAGTTAAATCCTTTCTGTTTTTTGAAAATAAAATCAACTTATTACCATAACTTATAAGTGCTTCTGCATCAAATTTACCTAATGGATTATACAGTGTTTTTTTTTGATTTTTATATGAAATCAAAATTTTTCCAACCAATTCAAAATTTTTAATATTAATCTTTAAAATTGTTAAATTATCTCTGTTACTAAAGTTATTTCCAAAATCACCAACATAGATAAAATTATTATCTGCTGCTAATGACTCCCAATCATAATTTTTAACAGTTTTTATTTGGTGTTGATTTATAACAACTCCATCAAAATTAAACTCATATAGTATAGACTTTCCTCCACTATCATTAAGGGTTAATAAATTACCACCATAATACTCAAGAGCAGAGGTTTCATCCAAATATTTTGGCAGTTTTAATTCATTAACAATTTGTTGGGAAAATAAAATGTTTATAAAAGTAAAATATATCAGTACTATTAATCTCAATGTTTTGAAATTTATTTAAAATTAATTTTTTTTGTCTAAATTAGAATTCGAAAAATTATTAATAACATAAATATATATAAATGAAAAATATAACTCGTAGATCCTTTATTAAATCTTCTGCTATCTCATCTGGAATATTACTTGCTCCTAATTTATTATCTGCAAATAATATTAATAAGCTTAATATCGCAGTTATTGGAGTTGGAGGTAGAGGTAGAGCAAATTGGAGTCAAGTTCCTAATGAAAATATTGTTGCAATGTGTGATGTTGATTTTAATAGAGCATCTCGAGGTTTCAATTTACAACCAAATGCTAAAAGATATAAAGACTATAGAGTTATGTTCGATGAAATGGCGAATCAGATTGATGCTGTGATAATTTCAACTCCTGACCATACTCACTTTCCAGCAACAATGATAGCAATGGAATTAGGTAAACATGTTTATGTTGAAAAACCATTAGCACATAGTGTTTGGCAATTGAGAACACTAAAAAAAGCTGCAAATTATTATGGAATTGTTTCTCAAATGGGAAATCAGGGTCATACTACCAATGGTATTAGGTTAATTAAGGAATGGTATGAACAAGGAATCCTGGGAGAAGTTAAGGAAGTTCATGCATGGCATGGAAAATTTAATTTCAGACCCAACTTTTATTGGACAAAACCCGTATCTTTTCCGCCACCAGAACACCCAATTCCAGAAAATTTTGATTATGATTTATGGTTAGGGCCAGCAAAATATAGACCCTTTAATAGTGCTTATCATCCACTTGCATGGAGAGGTTTCTATGATTTTGGAAATGGAATGCTCGGAGATTGGTCAGCCCACACTCTTGATGGTCCATTTTGGGCACTGAATCTGGGTATGCCTCTTTCAGTTGAAACCAAAGCTCCAAATCCTATGACTAAGCACGGATTTATCGCCGATGAATCTGTAACTAAGTTTGAATTCGGTTCTAGAGGTGATAAACCACCTGTTACATTAAAATGGTATGAAGGAGGGGAAAAACCTGAGATAAAACCTGAATGGAACTTAGATAAATTGCCAAATGCTGGAATGGTTATGATTGGAGATAAAAATACATTAATTACTGGAGGTAGACCTGACCGACCAAAATTAATTATGTCTGATAATGATTGGAAAGAATTTCAAAACAATCCTCCCAAAAAGTATATACCTAGAGTTGGGGAAAACAAACCAGTTGACGAGTGGATTGATGCTATAAAAAACAACAAGCTACCAGGATCAAACTTTAACTACTCAGCTGAACTAACTGAAATGGCAATTGTCGGATCTTTAGCTCAGAGATTTGTTACAAAAATTGATTATGATAGTAAGAATATGAAGATAACCAATAATGAGTTAGTAGATTCATATATTAAAGAACCGGTCAGAGATGGATGGTCCTACGGAGATAGGCTTTTTTAATTTATTGAATTTAAAAACTTCAAACTTAATGGAACCTGGTCAAGTACAAGTGAAGACTCATCTTCAATAAAAAAGTACTTTGCTCCTTGCTTCGTTGCTTTTTTAACTATAGATTCTATATCTATTTGACCTTTTCCAAGAGTAACACTTGTCTCGACATCCTGGCTACCACTTTTATCGCCTACCGCACCTATTTTCATATCTTTCAAATGAAAAAGAGGAAATTTACCAGGATATTTATCAAGTAAACTAATAGGATCTACTCCACCATGATAAACCCAGAAAACATCCATTTGAAATGAAAAGTTATTGGAATTTATAGCTAATTGATCAAATAAAGTTAAACCATTATAACTTGAAAACTCATAACCATGAGGATGGTAAGTTAGTGTAACACCTAATTCATTTAATATTTTTCCAGCTTTATTGAAAACCAATAAAGCTTGTTTTACATGATTTATCGAAAACTTACCTTCATGAGGAATCCATGTACAAGTAACATATTTTACATCATATTTTTTTACTTGTTCAATTACCTTATCAATATCATCTCTTAAATCATCGTAAGATGCGCCAATTGAGACAGTTTTAATATCATATTTTTTTAATAATTTAAAGAAATGATCTTCTGACAAACCATATGTACTCCCCCCCTCAACATATTTTATTCCCCAACTATTTATAATACTTAATGATTTTTCAACATCAGTTTCAAATTGATTTCTTAAACTCCACAATTGAAGTCCGATTTCTTGGGATAGTGAAATACTAAAGTTTAAAATGAAAAATATTAATGTAATTTTAACTTTCAATTGTTTTTTTTTGTTTGTTTTTTTATCAATTTTAAAAATAAAACTAATTTTTCTCTAAACAATTCTAATTTTAGTTTTTTGTAAAATTCTTTGTTTAATGCCTTAATTTCTCTTTTACTTTTTTTTTCAAATAAATCAGGAAAATAGTCAGCTAAATGAACTGCAAAATGATCTTTTTTACTGTTGGAATGCCAACCCTTTGATTCAATCATTGGTGAAAAAATTGAAAATGTTGGTTTACTAATGCTCTTAGCTATGTTTATTGCACCACCTTCATTTCCTAGTACAGCATCACAAAAATAAGTAGTATGAATATAGTCTTTAAGAGTATTTGGTACATAATTAACTATATTTCTTTTAACATCCTGATTTAATTTACTAATCAATATTCTCGCTTCATTTTTTTGTGAGGGCATATAATTCATTATAATATTACATGTCAAATTTGAATTTATAAATTCAATAAATTTAATCATTTGCTCAATTGGCAAGGACTTATTTTCATTACTTCCATATATATTAATCAAAATGTTTTTTTTTTTATTTTTCAAAAAACCCTTTATTTTTAAATGTATACTATTTAAGTAACTCTTGTCAAAATAAACTTTACTATCTTTTATATAATCAAAATCTAAACCAATAATTGGCTTAAGTAATTCAATCCTATTTTTAATTGACAGTTCAATTGATTTATCAGGTTTAAAAAATCTTTTTACGGTTGAATTATATATAAAAAAGGAATACCATTTATAATAACTAATTTTAATTTTAGAGAAACTTGATAATGCAATTAGGTTACTTTCAATTTTTGAGTAACAATCTATTAAATAATCGTACTTTATTTTTCTTATCGAAGAAATAAAACCAATTCCCTTTTTAAAAACAATTATATTGTCAATAAATGGATTATTTTCAATAACGTCTACTGTGAAATCATTTGCAATAAAATCAATTTTACAATTAGGATTCCATTTTTTTAAATTTTCACACAATATTGATGATATCAAAACATCACCTGAGTATTTCTGCTGGATAATCAATATTCTCATTAAAAAACTAATTAAATAGCCAGCTATTAAGTATTATTTTTTTTTGATCGGACAAATCACTAGGTTCAATTATTACTTTATCTTTCATGTAAGACTGAACTAATTTGGTTTTAATTTCTCTTTTTTCACCATCTCTCTCATAAACTACATATATATCTCTTCCAGGTTCCCACTCATAAATATTTCTTAAAATTGTATTTACATTTTCCATTGTAACTTGAACATTATCAATACTAATTAATAAATCGTCGTTAACTACCCCTTGATCACTCCAAAAAGAATTATTGGCAACATTTGATCCAAAGTAAATTTTGTCATTATCCTCACCTGCTTTAAATATTAATCCACCACCTGACCTCATAAAATTAGTTTTAACGTTTCCCTCAACTACCTTTAGACCAACTTTTTCAAAAAAATCATTATAATTAATTGGAATATTTCCTTGAACATGATTTTCAAAAAATAATTTTACTGATGGGTAAGTTAGAGAAATAATCTCATCAAATAATAAATCATCTTTAAAAGGTTTTTGTTTACCATATTTATTTGATAACTGTTTCATAACCCATAAAATTCCTTTTTCACCATTACTTTCGCTTCTAATTATTATATCTAAACACATCCCTATTAGTGCTCCTTTTTGATATACATTGTAATAATTTGAGGCATATGGTTCATCTAGTACATTTTCACTCATATTAGTGAAACTCATGAAATCATCGTATCTATTTGACAATCTAATTTTATCCATTATTACCTCATAAAACTCTTCTTTATTAATTAGATTTTTATTTACTTGAAAATGTTGAGCAAAATATTCAACCACACCCTCGTACATCCACAAGTGCTTTGAAAAAGTTGGTTTATCATAATCGAAATAATGTATATCCTCTGAGTGAACTGACAGTGGAGTTAAAATATGAAAAAACTCATGAGCAACAATATCAATCATTGATTTAGCCAACATTTCTTCAGAAAAAGAATCCGAAAGGACAACAACAGTAGAATTGTGATGTTCTAAAGCGCCTAGTCCAGTAGGAGAATCTTCTTTATCATCAGATAAGTAAAGGAAAATATCATACCTTGAGGTACTGTCTATTGAACCTAAATATTTTTTTTGAGCAAACATCATTTTTTCAACAGTTTTAACTAATGACTTTGCTGTATGATTTTTATTTGGTGAATACACACTTAAAACAATTTTAATATCCTCAACCATGAACTCTTCAACATCAAGATCACCATACATCATTGGATTATCTGCAATATCAAAGTATCTATTAGCAAAATATTTTGAATCAATAAATCCTTTTGTATTGCTTTCTTGAGAAACTAATTTCAAAGCAGAGGATTTTTTATAATCTTCATTTGAACTAACAATTAATTCATAAGAATTGTTCTGTAAAGATTTAAAATACCCTATGAAAGCAAATAAATTAAGCATGAAATTATCATCCTCAATATTTGTTCCAGCTGGAGAAAATGGAATATCATCTTCAGAGTTTTCAATATCAAAAGTATCCTCAACCTCATATATAATTTTATCTAGATTGTTTGCATTGAAAATTTTCCAAGTATTAATATCCTCTGAGGAAAAATCTAATACTTTTCCTGAATAACTAATTGGTTTAAAGTTTTTCACAAATCTTCCAAAATTACTTATAGAATAAGTTCCCTGTACTACTCTTGGCATTTTATATACAACTGTGTCTTTATTAAATTTACCAGGATTTATCTCTACTGGAATTCTATCTTCAACGATGTTATTAAGATCTAGTTTGGAAACAATATTTGTTTTTTTAGCGTCCTTTTCTTTTGAAAACCTTATAGTCCCACATGAATTAAAAATTAAAGAAATAAGTGATAGTAATATAATTTTTTTCATCAAGTAATATTTGTATCCATAAATTTAACTTATAAATAATTGCTATTAAAAATAAAATTTATTTATTTTTAAAAAGCAAAAAACATAAAAATGAAAATTAATAGAAGAAATTTTTTATCAAACACTGCTTTTTTAGGTTTAAGCTCTGTGATTCCCTATAAAGCTATAGCAACAAAAAATCAAATAATAAATTTTAATTCTAATGAACTCAGAATTGGAGTGATTACTTGGTCATACAGAAGTTTGCCTAGTAATTTATATAGTGTAATTGGTTACTGCCTGGATAGTGAATTAAATGCAATGGAGCTTATGGGTGGATCAGTTGAAAGCTATCTTGGAATTCCAAGAAGAAGATCTTTACAAAGAGAATGGAGAGAGAATATTTCAATGGATAGGTTTAAAATTGTAAGGAAAATGTTAGATGACGCTGGGATTAGAGTCTATGCATACAAACCAAGTTCTATTGGTATGGACAATACAGATAAAGAAATTGAAAATGCTATTCAAGCAGCAAG